>VBGG01000305.1:0-8766 GCA_005883405.1 Chloroflexota bacterium
GGATGGGCTCCTGCGTTTGACCAACAATCTCGATCCGTCGCAGCCGCTGCCAGATGACCAGCCGCAGTCGATGATCCGCCACGTCAACGTCCAGGTCAAAAGCGATGACGGCGGCTATGCGGTTCCGTATCTATCGGTCTCGCTGGATGCGCTGCTCGATGGGCGGCCGATGACCTCCGGTCTCGCGGTTGTGCCGATGATCGACACCGAATCGACCGCGCCGCGGTTGTATTACGGCAACAACCTCAAGCTCGTGCAGCGCGGCACGTATCAGTTCTTTGTGCGGCTTCAGCCCAGCGCGCTGCTCGGCAAAGAACCGACCCCCGCCGCCCAGTTCAACGTCGTCGTGCGCTGATCGGCAGTCGTGAGTCTTGAGTCTTCAGTCTTCAGTCGACTCACGACGCATGACTCGCTTATCTGGCCCGTCTGGCACAGATAGCGGGCGAACGCCCACTTCTTGCCGTCTTCCCCGCCGTAGGCCGCCTCGGCGTGGTAGGAGATCGCCCACCTGGTGAGCTGCTTGATCTCCTGCGCCGTCAGAATGCCTGACGGCGCTCCGCCATCAGGGACCTGGAGGTGTGCTCGGGGCAGGAGCCACGGCGCAGGCATGTCGCGCCTACTCAGGCCGCCAGCGCATCCAGACGCGCGTCGCCCTCAAATGAGAGCGGCAGCACGCTCCGGCGTGCCAGCGGTCGGTAGACGAGATCGGCGTAGTCACTCACCATACGGTGTGCGCTGAACGCGCCAGCAAAGGCCTCGATCGAACGCCGAACGCGCTCGAGCCACTCCAGCGGCAGACCGCGCGCGTCGCGGCGGAAAAACATGGATTCGATCTCGTTCTCCGGAAGCTCCATCAGCTGGGCGGCCTCGGCGCGATCACGCACCTCATCTGAGGTGCTGGCTGCTTCGGTCGATGCTCTGTCGGAAGTAGCCGTAGCGATACAGCAGGCCAACGCCAATAGCCGGTACACCCAGATCGCTGGCTGCTTTCAGGTGATCCCCGGCGAGGACGCCGAGTCCACCCGAGTAGATGGGTAGACACTCGGCAATCGCGAATTCGGCCGAGAAGTAGGCAACGCGTGGTGCGCCTGGCACCTGAGGCGCGCGGTCGAGATAGTGTTCCAGGTCAGTAGCGGCAACAGCCAGCAACTCCGTGCGGCGATCGAGCACGTCGGGAGCGTCGCCTACGGTGCGCAGGACGGCTACGGGATTGTGCGTGGCGAGACTGAATGCCGCCTGGATGCTCAACTACAGGCGAAATTCATGCACCGCCTCGATATGTCCAGGCGAGGTCCGGAGACGACGCTTACTCTGCATTGAGATGCATATTGTGAGATGGGGTGTCGGGCTCATCGCTCGCACCGCGCTCGGACTCCTGGCGCTCGGAGCGATGAGCCACCCCCTTCTGAACAGCGTTCCGCAACCTCCAGCGCATACGACCGTGACGCCCTCGGTCGGCACGGCTCCAGCCAGTCAGACCAGTCAGGAGTGGACCTTCCAGATCGACGAGCCCACGCTCACCCGAGAGGTGAATGCCTGGGCGGCCGGGCAGCCGCTCGTCCAGACAAGCGTGGGAACCGCGCGCCTGAAGGATCTCACTGTAGAGCTTCGCAATAGCCAGCTTGTGGTGCGCGGCACGGCCGACGCGGGCTGGATGAGCGCACCGGTCGATGCCACCGCCAGCGCCACCGTGCAGACGGGGCGTGTGCTGGTGCAGGTGCACGAAGCCCACATCGACGGCGTAGACCTGCCAGAAGTCGCTCGCCGCCAGCTCGATCAACAGCTCCAGGACCAGCTCGATCAGTCGGTGGCAATGAATCGCGTCGCCGTGCGTTCGGTTCGAGTGGGTGACGGCAAGCTGGTCGTTAGCGGCACTCGGCAGTAGAAGTTCGGCCGACAAGCCGGTTTCCGGCGAAAGTCGCAGTCGGCCGAACTTCTACCGACATGGCAAGGTACGTTTTCGGCCGCGACCCTAGAAGTTCCTCCGTTCAGGTTGTACACAGGCGCATCGACAAGACGGACGGGTGAAGTCCGGCTCCGCGCTCCTACGCTCGTATGCAAGGAACCATTATTGAGAGCGTTGGTAACGACCATGTCTACCGAGATCACCTGGCACGGCACACAGCAGGAATCATTTGAACTTGTCAATGCGATCGCGCGCAACTGCAGCTGCGAGTACGGACTGATGGGGGTGCGACTCAGCACATGCGGGTCGCATCTGATGCTGAGCGACGACCAGCGCGCGCTGGACGGGCTGCTCTTCGTACGCCGCATGGCGAAGCGCCTGTGGTCTGAGGAGTTCTCCACCGGCGGGACGGTGCTCATCGAGCAGTGATGCAGGACTGGACCAGGGGCCGCCGGCGTTTGCCAGCGGCGATGGTCGCGATGGCAGCCGTTTTCCTCGCGGGCGGTTGTGTGCGACCGTTGGCGCCGGCCTCCACGCCAACACCTCTGGCTACCTCAACCGCGGTGCCACCTACGGCAACACCGGCACCGACGGCCACTCCTGCCCCGACGCCGACGCCGGTGCCACTTGGCACCGGCCCGCTTCGCGCCGTCGGCGGCAAACTCGTCGACGCCGATCGTAGCCACGCAGCGTTACTTCATACGCTCTGCCAAACAGGGCGGGATGCGCGATGGATTGATTCAGCCCCGGTCAGGCGATCCTGCACAGCGCGAGAGCCAGACCCTGCCGCGCGGGGTCAGCGGGTCGCATAGGACGCGGCGGCCGACCCGGGCCGTGTTGAACGGGTTCCTCGTCCTCGACGGCTATGGGTGTCTCGTCATACGTCGAGAAAAAGTCAACGTCGTCCAGTACTCCCGGTCCGCCGCAGTCGGCACAGCGAAAGCGCGTGCCAGGTGAGAGTGCCACGACACGTTTGTTGGATTCCACCGACCGATACGCGAAGAACGATACGGAGGAGGCGGACGATCGCTCGTCAGATCTGCCGCTGTTACGTGAGCCCAAAAGACGTCCAAGCAAGCGCGCACACATGAGGCACCGCACCTCGCCGCGTACCCAATCGCGGCGATCGCGCCTGCGGTTGGGTTCCCGAGCCTCGCCAGGGCGGCCGGCCAGGGCCAGGACCGCGTTTACCATCTGAAATCGTGCCTCCACTTACATTGGATTGGCGACTGTAGACCAACATAGTCGGCGGGAGCCGACGCGATCTGGTCCAGCAGGCACGATTACCTGGACTCCGCCTGAACGCTCGCGCCGCCATCTGGCGGTCCAAAGAGCGCCGAACGGCCGATTGACGCAGACCTGTTGACACCGTCACGCTCAAGCCGCCCCCACATGGCGACTGGGAGGCGGGCGGGGCAGAACAGGCAGAACGTAATGCTGTTGAAGCGGATGACGACACCACACATCGGTCTCGAGTATGTCGAGGAGGCAATCGGCGGGTCGGCACAAGTGCGACAGGCGATCGGCGAGCTCGGGAGGGCGATCTCCAGGGACCAGGTCGCGACATCACTGGTGGAGGGTGGTCTGGCTGCCCTCGGTGCCTCGTGCGGTGCCATGGTGGAGCTGACCGACGATCGACGCGAGCTGCGCGTCGCTCACGCGGTCGGAGCGCTGGCTGGGGCTCCCCGCTCCGAGCGCCCGTTTCCGCTCACGGCGGCCTTCCCGCTAGTGGACGCCGTGCGTTCACGGCAGGACCTGTGGATCGCGAATCGCCAGGAGCTGCAGGCACGCTATCCGGGGCTGGTGCCGGAGCCTGGCGCACGCTCCTGGGCGGCCCTGCCGCTCACGATCGACGGCGTCGTGCTCGGAGCGGTCGGTTGGAGCTTTCCCGGCCGCGGCTTCACACCAGCGCAGCGAGTTGGTCTGCGCGGCCTCTCCCGCGCGGGGGGAGAAGCGCTGTATCGTGCGGGGCTCTACGAAGCCGAGCGCCGCGCCAGTGAAGAAGCCGAGCGCCGCGACTTGCTGATGTCCGAGGTCAGCTCGCTCCTGGACTCGACCACCGATCCCGTACCCGCGCTCACACGCGTAGCTCGGATGTGCTTGCCGCTGCTGGGCGACTGGTGTGCCATCGACGTACTTGCCGAGGATGGGCGCCTGGACCGGTTGGTGGCGGTTCACGTCGATTCCGCCAAAGACGTTGCGCTGCGGCGCGACACTCGCACACGGTCCACCTCGACAAGAGGCCGCCTGCCGCGCCGGCTGTCCGACAGAATGGTCCTGAACGTGCGTCGCCCCACGGCTCACGGCGGCAGATCGAGCAATGTCGGGCTGCGTGAGCTCCGCTTTCTGCAAGAGCTTGGTCTCGCCCGACTGCTGATTGTGCCGCTGCGGATTCGAGGCCACACGGTTGGTACGCTGTCCTTTGCCTCGGAGGATCAGGATGGTTGCTATGGCGCCGCCCAATTCGCGCTTGCCGAGCGCCTCGCGCGACGCTGCGCAGCGGCCATCGAAAACTCGCGACTTCGCGCAACCGTGCAGCAGACGATGCAAGACCGCGCAGAGTTTGTGGCAGCCACCTCGCACGAGCTGCGCACTCCACTGAGCCACATCAAAGGCTTCGTCAGCACACTGCGGACCAGAGACAGCGCCTGGGACGTCGAGACACACAACGACTTCCTGGCCGAGATCGAGCGCGAGGCGGATCGTCTGGCGAAACTTGTCGAAGACCTGCTGGAAATGTCGCACATCAATTCGGCCGGGCTCGATCTGACGGAGCGGGCCGTCATTTCACCCGCGACGCTGGTTGCCGCCGGAGTCGATCGGCTTGGCGCCTCACTCGGCGACCACGTGCTCGACATCCAGCTGCCGGACGACCTGCCAGCCGTCTGGGCGGATGCGTCGCAGGTCGAGCGTGTTATTGCCAATCTCCTGGATAATGCCGCCAAGTACTCCCCGCCGGGTGAGCCCATCAGCGTCACAGCGAAGCTGGTTGGCCACGCGCTTCAGCTGCGGGTCGAGGATCGTGGTCTGGGTATTCCCCCGGACCACGTGGAGCAGATCTTCGAACCGTTCTTCCGTGAGCCGCCGGCTGGCTACCCTGCCAAGCCGGGCAGCGGCCTCGGACTGGCGATCTGCCGCGGTCTCATCCGCGCGCAGAACGGGCAAATCTGGGCGGAGCCGCGCAAAGTCGGCGGCGCGTCACTGGTGTTCACACTACCGGTGGCGACAGCGGACGCCCGAAAGCGTTAGCCGGCAGTCGCACGGTGACACACGTTCCTTTGCCCTCGACGCTGTCCACCCACAAACGCCCCTCGTGCGTTCTGACCGTGTGCCAGACGCTGGCCAGGCCCAATCCAGTCCCAACAATACTGCCGACATTGCTTCCGCGATGGTACGGCTCGAACACGAATGGCAGGTCGCGCGCGGGAATGCCTACGCCCTGGTCGGTGACACGCAGCACAGCCCAGCAACCGCCGTCGTCGTCGTCATCACGTGAGAGATCGACGTCCACCACGCTACCCTGGGAGCTGTACTTGACGGCATTGCCGATCAGGTTGGTGAGCATCGGGTCGAGTTGGCACTCATCCCAGGTGCCTGGGAGGCTGCCCGGGGTTCCGCGCAGCAGAATGGAGTGATGGCGGGCCAGCAGCTGCTGTTCGGCCACTGCGCGGCGCGTGAGCGGCACCAGGTCAGTTGGCTTGAACGTGCGGTGGTGCCGATCGTCGAGCTGAAGGTCGGTGGCGTGCAGCAGCGCGGTAAGAGCGGAGGCGATGCGGCTCGCAGCGGAGTCGATCGCTTCCAACCGCGTCCGCAGCTCAGTCCGCGACGGCACGTCGACAATTCCATCTTCGAGATTGCGAAGCCGCTGGGCGGTTCCTTTGATGTACGTCAGCGGAGACATCACGTCGTGCACGGTGGTGGCAAGTGTTTCCTGGCGGTCCTCGACAACGCACTTGCAAGCGCGATACATCGTGGCGACTTCGAGAGCAAGCGAGAAGCAACACACAAGATCGTCCGCCAGCCGGAGGTGGTTGGCTCCATAGTGCCGCGTGCCATCGGACAGGAAGGCGACCACCGCCACTACCCGGTCTCGCGCTCGGCTGAGCACGGGCACCAGGAGTGCGGTCTCGAGACCAAGCTCATGGACGATAACCACAGCCGGCTGGCGGCTTCGGGCGACCCTCAGCACCGGCTCCGAAGCACGCCGTCCGGTTATCGAGGGACCCAGCAGACCCATTACCAGGTGCTCGCGTCGCGGCTCGACGTGTTTCGCGGCCAGGTGCGTCAGAGTCTGCTCGTCTTCGAGCAGGAACACCAGGGAGGCTGTGCCGAGCTCGGGCACGCTGAGCTCGGTCATGCACCGCACCGCCGCCTGGAGGTCGAACGTCATGGCGAGTCGCTTGCTGGCTTCGGCCAGGAAACTCGCGCTCGATGGGGCTTCACTCGTCTGGGTCTGCATGCCACAGAAATCCTCCCTGGGAGCACCCTGGATAACTCCCGCTCAGGAAACGCCCCGGTTACGGGACGAATCCTGACCGCTGGCCGGAAATGCCTGGACGAGGCCTGAACAATCACTGCGAAGATGCCGAGAAAACGCCGGGAATGCACGCCAATCCGACCGGCGCCTTATCCGCGCAGGGCAGACTCCGAGATATGTACAGACCGGTCGGAGGATCGTCCTTGTTGCTCGACTGCAGCCCGGCTGGCGGACCGGCACAGCCGGACACGGCCTGTACAGAAAGGGATCCACTCATGGCCATCGTGTCCTGGCAGGGCACCGACGCCGAGTACGCGCGTCTCTACGATGCCGTCGTCCGAAACTGCGAATGTGTGGCGAAGCAGCCACCGCACACTTGCGCGGCCCACGTCATGCTCGAGGATCAGAGCGTGCTGGACCGGCTCCTGTGGGTGTTTCGCACGCGTGGGACGTTCATCGCCCGCGAGTTCTACGCGAGGCCCGTCTCCGCCAGATAAACTCGCTGGTAGCGCCAGATTGGGCCGGTTGGGCCCGAGACAGCGCGAGCCGCACCAAGCGGGCGAATGTCAACCCAACGGGTTGTTCCCTGTTCTCGCAGCCGCACGGGCGTGGGTGGCCGACGAAGCGCAACGCGATGCGCCATCCTGGGCCGTACCGGGGTGAGAAGCTGCGTTAGCCGGCGAGCGCCTCGTCGCGGCGTATCGCCTCGTAGAGACGGGTGGTCTGTGCCTGCGGCTCCACTTCGAGACGCCGGGCCAGAACCTCGCGCAGGCGATAGTACGTCCGTAACGCCTCGGTCCGCCGCCCTTCCAGCCACAAGCAACGCATGAGCTCGACATAGCTGCTCTCGTGTAGCGGGTCTTCGAGAATCGCCTGCCGCACGAGGTCGATGGCCCGGCCGAAGTTGCCCTCGGCGGCTTCAAGCCGACCGCCCTCCTCCAGCGCCTGCAGGAAGAGCTCGCCCTGGCGAGCGATCTCGACCGCCGCCCAGTCGTCGTACCGAAACTCGGCCAGGAACGCGGCCGTGTGTAGCTCGACGCAGCGGCGGTAATGCTGCAACGCGAGCCTGCTGTCGCCGGCCTGTCGCGCACGCCGGGCGGTGAAGAACTCCTCCTCGAAGTCCTCCGCATCACAGTAGCGCTCGGCAGCCACATTGAAGGAGTACGAACCTCCGCGCTCCTGAATGATGTGCCAGCCGCCCGCCGGTCGAGGTCCCTCCAGCGCCGCCCGCAGCACCTGAACCGTGTGCTTAACGCGACCGGGGTCCGCGTTCTCCGCTTCCGGCCACAAATCAGCCAGGAGCTGATACTTCGAGATCAAGCGGCCGCGGTTCAAATACAGATAGACGAACAGCGCCTTCGCTTTTCGGCGCGGGTAATACTCGTCAATTGGCGGCCGATCGTCCAGCCGCACGCGCAGCGGCTCGAACAGACGGATTTTCAGGAGGGGCTCAGCGGTCATCAAGCATGGCCGATCTGAGACCAGCATACGTGCGGCTCTCCGGACGGAGCCTCGACCCCAGATAGCGTTTCCCGAACGCACCCCGTACGCGGACCGAAAACTCGCCCAAAACTCCCCAGCGGCGAACCCGGCCGGGACGGCCGGCCGACCGGGCTCCGCCAGACTCTGCGCGTGGACAGCGTCAAATCGAGTATCGGTCTCGGCACTCGGCCGTGGGCCGAACGGCACGCCGGTTCAACCGGACGAAGCCTGGACAGCGCCAGGCTGCCATCGCGGCGATGACGCTCGGCGCATCGAGCGAGTCGCAGCCACTGATCACGCTTGTGCTTCGCATGTGGCAGGGCGGGCCACATCGCCAATCAGAAGGTCTCCGCCTGCAAGCAACGCACGTCCAGACGGGGGAAGTCGCCTATTTCCAGACGATCGAAGGCGTGGCGCATCACATCGAGCGGTTGGCCCACAGTCTGATGGGACCACCGATCGATCTATCTGAAGCTCGTCGGAGGAGCAACAGCAACCATGGCTAGTCGCAGACCACCCGCCGCTTCTGAGAAGCCGCAGCCGCACGGACTACTTCGACGCCTCTACGCGGACGGATGCCAGTTCTCGTTCCCCAGAGGAGTCCCGTCGCCAAGCCTCTCCGCGGCCGTGGGCCAGTTCGCGTCGCCCTTCAGGGCCGATGGTTCCTCGGCGTGTCGCGCGCCGGCCGCGGAGCTCGAACGGCCGAAGAGTTCCCGCTGGGGAAGACCGCTTTTCCCCCGGGTGCCCTCAGGGCGACGTCTGCTCGCGGGTGTATCGGCATTTGTCGCCAGCGCGACAATCTTCGTCACCGCCTGTGGCCCCGCCGCGGCGCCGGCGGCTAATCGGCCCGTGGCGCCCACGGCAGGGGCGGACACGGCGACTTCGGCTCAATCGCCGTTGT
>VBGG01000305.1:8804-14542 GCA_005883405.1 Chloroflexota bacterium
CATCCAGGCGTGAACGTCAACTTCGTCGAGCAGCCGTTCGGTGACATGAGCAAGAAGTATCTGGCCGCGCTGGCTGCCAAACAGGGGGTTCCAGACGTCATCGGGCTGGACACCAGCATGGTCGGTCAGTTTCTTGACGCCGGTGAGAACTTAATTGCCGAGCCGTACTCCGCCGGCGAGCTTAAGAAAGACTTCGTCGATTGGAAGTTCAACGCGACCACGACGAGCTCCGGCCAGATGACGGCCATGCCGTGGGACGTGGCGACGGGCGTGATGTTCTATCGACCGGACGTCTTCAAGAGCGCCGGTTTGCCGAGCGAGCCGGACCAGGTGGCCAGGTCGCTCGCAACCTGGGACGACTTCATCAAGGCTGGCCAGGTCATCAAAGACAAATCCGGTGGACAAACGGCCATCGTTGGCAACGAGCACGACATCTTCAACGCCGGCTTCTGGCAGAACGGCGGGACCGTCGTGCAGGACAGCAAGATCGTGCTGGTACCTGAAGGCTTGCAGCCACTCCAGACAGCCGTCAAGGCCAAGAACGCGGCGATCGGTGGCAACGTCCCCGCCTGGAGCGAGCGATGGGCGCCGGCGCTGCAGAGCGGCAAGATCGCCACGGTGATCATGGGCGGCTGGATGCTTGGCAATCTCCAGAACCTGATCGATCCCGATGGGGCGGGCAACTGGCGAGTGACGTCCGCGCCGGGTGGCGCGTTCAGCAACGGCGGCACCTACATCCAGATTCCGCAGCTCGCCGAGCACAAGCAACTCGCATGGGAGTTCACCCGGTTCCTGACAACCGACACGGAGGCGTTGAACACCGTCTTCCAGAAGACCGGCATCGTTCCAGCGTACAAGCCCGCCTGGGACAGTCCGATCTACGACCAGCCCGTGGCGTACCTGGGCGGGCAGCCTGCCTTCCGGCTGATGGTCAATCTGGCCCAGCAGGTCAAGCCGCTCGCATACAGCGCGGTCGACGCGCTCGGCACCGACCTGCTCAATGCACAGGTCGACCTGGCGATCGGCGGAAAAGCGGCGCCTGATCAGGCCCTCCAGACGGCCGCCATGCAGCTCCAGGAGCGTGCCCAACGAGCGACTGACCTGAAGCTCTCCGTGGCCACAGGGTCGTGAGCGTCTCTTCCACAGTTCCGCGTTCCGGGTTCCGCGTTCCGCGTTGGACTTCTGTCCTCCGCGGTTCGCGGACTGCTTTCGGGGCCCCAGGAACGCAGATCAACACCCAAACGCGGAACGCGGAACGCGGAACCCGGAACGCGCTCTGGGCCTACGCGTTCATCGCGCCGTTCTACGTCAGCTTCCTGGTGTTTGGGGTCTTCCCCATCCTGTTCAGCTTCTATCTCGCGCTGACGCGCTGGACACCCTACCAGAGCGTGTTCATCGGGGCGGGCAACTTCGTCAACCTGCTACAGGACAACCTGGTCCACACGGCCCTCTTCAATTCCCTCTGGCTGATGGTAGTGATCGGTGTCGTGCAGATCAGCCTCGCGCTGGTGATCGCTGTAGCGCTGAACGCACGCAAGTTACGTGGACGCGAAGCGTTTCGTGGCATTTTCTTTCTGCCATACATCACGTCGCCGGTGGTGCTGGGTCTGGTCTGGGGCGTCATCTTCGCGTACACGGGCCTGCTCAACTATCTGCTGGGAAGCATTGGAATCGAGCCGGTGGACTGGCTGGGCTATGCAAGCGGCAGCGCCACCTGGATCAAGCCCGCAATCGCGCTGGTGACGGTCTGGCAGTTCTTCGGATGGAACGTCCTGCTCTTCGCGGCGGGTCTGCAAGCGATTCCGTCCGAGATCTTTGAAGCCGCTCGGATCGACGGCGCAACCGACTGGGACGTTCTGGTCCGCATCACCTTGCCGCTCTTGAGGCGAGTCAGCTTCTTTGTCGTCAGTATCACGATCATTGGCAGCATCCAGCTGTTCGATGCGCCGCTGATGCTGCTCGGCGGTGTGGCGGGGGCAGGCTCCGGCACCCTCGGCGGTGCGGAGAGTGGTGGTCTGACGCTGGCTATGCTCGTGTATGAGACCGCCTTCAGCTACGGGCAGTTCGGCTACGCCGCGGCCATCTCAGTCCTCATGTTTGGAGTACTGGTCGTGCTGACAGTCGCGAACCGTCGCTTGTTCTTCCGCAACCTCGAGGATTGACGTGGCCATACAGATGACTCGGTCGCGAGCGGTCGGTCAGGGCGGGATCGTCTACGCGCTCCTGTTGGTCGCCGCATTCGCTACCATCGCTCCGTTCTACTGGGAGTTCGTCCTCTCATCACGCACCACCGGCGATATTGCTGCTACACCTCCACCGATCTGGATTGGTGCTGCCCTCTCACAGAATTACCGGACCCTGATCGAGTATGCACCGCACTTCTGGCGGTCGATGCTCAACAGCGGGGTCATTGCCGTTGGCTCGACTGCCGTCACGATCTTCTTCAGCGCCCTCGGTGGGTATGCGTTCGCGCGGTATCAGTTTCCATTCAAAGAACAGCTCTTCTGGTTGTTGCTGCTCACGATGCTGATCCCGAGCCAGCTTGGACTCATCCCGTGGTACATCGAGATGACGCACTTTGGATGGACGAATTCGTTCCTGCCGTTCATCGTGCCCGCCGTCGGCAACGCCTTTGGAACCTTCTGGATGCGGCAGTACATCGCGAGTGCCATCCCGCACGAGCTGTTCGACGCCGCGCGCATCGACGGCTGCGGTGAATTCGGAACGTTCTGGCGGATCGTCTTGCCGCTGGCCGCGCCCGCGGCCGGAGCGCTCGCGATTACCAGCTTCATCGGCGGATGGAACGCCTTTCTCGGGCCCTTGACGTTGATGTCAGACCCGAGCATGTACACCTACCCGGTCGCCCTCGCCAACCTGAAGGGTGTCCATAGTACGGACACCGGAGCGCTACTGGTGGGTAGCTCCATTGCTACCCTGCCGATGCTGCTCATCACGATCTTCGGCTCACGCCGGATTATCGACGGACTCACCGCCGGCGCCCTCAGCGGCCAGTAACAACCATCCGAAAAGAGGACAGCGCTTGATGCACCCTGGCTCAACACGCCTGCTTTTGGGCTCAGTCGCGCTCAGCACGCTCGTCGCCTGCCAGATTGCCCCGTCACCGGCTGCGCCCGCGGCGACGACTCCACCAGTACCCGGCGTGCCGACCGCACCCGCCACGCAGAACCCTACAGTCGGTAGGCCGCCATCCGGCGAGCACGTCGCGCTCGGCCCTATTACCGACCCGGTGGTGATGGTAGACCAGGTCGGCTACCTCCCCGGCCACCGCAAGGTCGGACTCGTGGCGGACGCCACAGCTACTTCATTCCAGGTCGTGGACGTGCAAAGCAGCCGCGGTGCCTTTGCCGCCGCGCTGAGTGATCCGGTGCGCGATGCGGATAGTGGGCAGACGCTCCGGCGGGCTGATTTCTCCAGCTTCAACGCTCCTGGAACGTATTCCGTGGTGGTACCCGGTGTCGGCCGGTCGCCCGAGTTCCGGATCGGAGACGACGTCTATCGGCAGCTGCACGCGGACGCGGTGACTTCATATGAGCAGCTCGCGGTGCTTGCGCCTGCCGTCTGGCAGACTGCAACGGCCGCGGAGCGGAAAACGGGAGGCGACTACGGAAGGTACATGCCGAGCGCGGCCACGAGCCTCGGCACCATGCTTCTGTTGGACGATGTCTTCCCCAGGCTGGCGAGCGCCGAACAGCTGCAGGTGCTTCGCCGTGAGCTGGACTGGATGCTGAAGATGCAGCGCGCGGATGGCGCGGTGTACCACAAAGTGACACCGCTGAACTTCGGCGGGTTCGACAAGGGCTCGGATAATGTCGGCGGACCGCTATTCGTGTTCGATGCTTCGACGCCAGATGCGGCGGTGTTCACCGCGGCGACGGCCGAGGCGTCGCGCGTGTACAGGCCGTTCGACCCTGTGTACGCGGACCAGTTGCTCGCCGCCGCCGAAAAGTCCTGGACCTGGCTTCAGGACAATCCCAAGCCAATTCTTCCGGCCGAGGCTGAGGGCACCGGCGCATACATCTATGCTCGGGATGGTAGCCAGCGCTTCTGGGCCGCGGCGGAGCTGTTCAAGACGAAAGGCGATCGCGCATATGCGGATTACGTGCGGACCTATCTGGACCGTTATCCGCCCACGATCGCGTCGCTGGGTTGGCAGGATCCGGAGACCTACGGCGTACTGGCAGTTGCGTTCAATGACGCGGTCGATGCGGGGCTACGCGCTCAGATCGTGCAGCGGTTGACTCGCTGGGCGGATGGTATGGCGACCACGATCGGCAGTCCGGCCGATCCATGGGCTACCTCGATCTCCTCGTTTCACTGGGCGTCGAACAAGACCAGGCTGGACAAGGGGGTACTGCTCCTGATCGCGAATTCGGCCGCGCCAAAGCCTGAATATGTGGATGCGGCGTTGGACCAGCTGCACTTTGTGCTGGGACGCAATGCGCTGGCGAAGTCGTTCGTCACGGGCTACGGCGCGAATTCCGTCAAGAATCCGCACAACCGCACCATGTTCGCGCTCGGACGCATCGTCCCAGGCGTGCTGGTTGGCGGGCCCAACAGCGATGGCCAGGACGGTGTCACGCCGACCTCACAAGGCCAGCGCAGCTACGCCGACCAGTTGCAAGCCTACGCCTCGAACGAAAACTCGGTGGAGTACAACGCGCCGCTGGTCTTCGTCACCGCACTCCTTGCCGGCGCGACCTGATTCCGGTTTGCAGACGCGCGCCATGAGGCATATTGTGGTCCAGCGTGTCCGAGGATGAGCGGCGACGGATTGCCCGTGAGCTACACGATCACGTGGAGCAAACGTTCTTTGCCATTGGGCTGACTGCCACGTCTGCGCTTCAGAGTACAGAGGACGAATTGGAGATCGCCCCGCGTTTGGCGCAGGCGCTGACGCAGGTCACCCAGCTGGCGACCGCGGGGGCCGAGCAGCTGCGCACAGCAATCTTCACTCTGAGTCATGCCGAGTTCGCCGAGGCTGGGCTCGTCGCTGCATTGCGACAGCTGATCATGACGTTCCACACCCGCACTGGCATCGAGACAGACCTGGTGCTCACCGGGCAGGAGCGACCGATACCGCCTGACGTGGCCGAAGTGTTGCACGCGGTCAGCCGCGAGTCTCTTGCGAATGTCGAGCGTCACGCGCATGCTGGCGCAGTCGTGCTCGGGCTCCACACTGGCCCACGCTTCATCAGACTGACCGTTCAAGATGATGGGACGGGTGGGTCACGGCTGATGCTCGAGCATATTGAGCCGGGTACGCGGAACACTCGTGGCGGGTCCCAGCCCCGACGGAGGTTTTCAGGTGCGAGTTCGCATCCCTTTGCACGCGCGGGCCGCGGCGTGAGTCGCTCGGCCGTCGCTCGGAAGATCCGCGTTCTGATCGTCGACGATCACGAGCTCGTGCGCGCCGGCCTTCGGTCATTACTGCAGCCAGAAGCTGACATCGAGATCGTCGGCGAAGTCGCAACGGGCAGCCAGGCGCTCGTCCAGGGACGACGCTTGCGCCCGGACGTGGTCATGCTTGACGCCCGCCTGCCTGACATGCCTGGTCCGGATGTGTGCCGCGGCCTGTGCGAGGCGCTTCCCGACACGGCCGTCGCGATTTTGACCACCTTCAGCGACGATGAGCTGGTGCGCCACTGCGTGCGCGCTGGAGCGCGCGGCTATCTGCTCAAGGAGATCCCGCGGCTGGACCTCGCCGCCAGCATCCGCGC
>VBGG01000308.1 GCA_005883405.1 Chloroflexota bacterium
CGCCTCCACTGATCGCCAGGGCCCACCAGTGGCGGATGCCGCGGCGGATCCAGCCGAGCAGAAACGTCGCCAGGATCAGCGGCAGCACGTAGGTGAGCATGCCCGTCTGCCAGTACAGCGATTGGGGCAGGTCGGGCGCCGTCTGGAGTGTCGCGAAGGCGGCTACCTCGGCCAGCAGCAGCGCACGCGTGGTAGCGATCCCAAATTGCTTGAAGGTCCAGGTGAGCGTTCCGAGCCAGACGATGATGGCCACCACCGGCAGCGCCGGCACCACCGCCGGACCGGCCAACTCCACCAGATTCACCACGAACGTGAACGCGTAGCGTGGCGAATAGACCGTGTAGTAGAGGACCTGGGCGTTGAAGAAGCCCTCGATGCGTAGCGTACCCGCCCAGCAGAAGTCGTCGGCGGTGTAGCGCGAAAACCGCCCGATCGCTGCGTACACCAGCAGCGGCATCGCGAGGGCCGCGCCGAGCGCCGACTGCGCCATGCCCAGAAGGCGGACGCCGGCCGCGTGGGACGCGCTCACGCTAGCGGTTGTGCTGCCGTTCGACGCGCTTGTGCTGCCGGCGGACGACCGCCCTTCAGCCTTCGACCAGCGGTCCGAATCCACTCTGCGCCCATCGCCGTCGAGCGGCGGTGTACTGCTGACGTGTCCACTCCACATCGAGCACTGGCGCCGCGGCCAGAAGCGCCTGCAGACCATTAGTGTCCGCCTGCCACGGCGTCATCCGCAGCATCGCCCCCGCCGCATCGGAGACAATCCAGTCCAGCAGCCGCCGCGCACCATCCACATTGCGCGAATTGGCCGCCAGACCGATCGCGTGCGGAAGCGGCGCCAGCCCCGCCAATGGCGCCGCGCTGTCGCCCAGCGTCAGCGCGTGCGTGACGCCGCTGTCGCCGACAAGCGCCGCGGCCCCCGCATCGTCCTCCGCAAACGCGACACCGCTGCGAACCCGTTGCTGCCACCAGCTCCAGCCGCGTTCGGCGTCGGATTCTGCCTGGCGCGCGCGGTCGAGCACCGCCAGGAGCAGGCTCATGCCCACTTCTGAGCGCTCCGGATCGGCCAGGGCGAGCCGAGGCACCGTCGTTAGATCCGGCCAACTGGACACCGCCGGCGTGCCAATGGTCCCGACGGCCGAGTAGTCGAGCGTCGTCCAGGTCCAACCCGGATCGTGCAGCACCCCATCGGCAATCCGCTGCGGCTGGTGGGGCTGAAGCAGGCCATCTATGGCGGCCGCGGACGCCGCAAACGGCCCGAACCACAGCACGATGTCCGGAAACGGCTGCGCCCGCCGCGGCCCGAGTCGCTGGTACAGGCTGCCCGTGCCGTACAGCTCGAGCCGAGCGCTGAGCCCGGTCGCCTGGCAGGCCGCAGCGAGCAGCGTGCGCGCCGTTTGCGCGCGCGACTCGGCGGCGTACACGAGAACGTCGGTCATGCGTCCCACACCAGCCGATCCTGGCAGATCTGTTCGCTGCCCCCCGCAAACCCCGCTGGTGGTGTTGGCGGCGCGCCGTAGATGCGGAAGGCGTCGCCGCCCGGCCTCGGGATGCGCGCCAACAACGCCGCGCCCGCCTGTTCCAGAGCGGGGGCGCCTGGCGTTCGCTCGCTGGCCAGCAGGTAGACTGCGTCGGGTGCGTAGGGCACCTCGCGGCAATCCTCGAATGTTCGCGTCGGAATGTCGTAGCCAGTGCTGAAGCGCAGCACTTCTCCATTGTGCGGATCGTCGCCGATGAGCACCTGACCACCTGGCGGTAGGCTCAACCGCGCCACCAATCCCGCCTGGCGGCTATAGCCAACGGGCACGCCGTAGCCGGCGCTCATGTCGAGACGATCGAGACCGCCCAGCAGGATGACCATGCTCAGCGCCGGCACGCCAGCATAGATCGCCATGGCGCCGCCAATGCCAGCCCGCAGCGGCCACAAGCGCGTGCCGGCGGCCCACGCGGCGAGCGCTCCGACGGCGAGCGCCAGCCCCGGAAACTCCAGGTACATATAGTGGAAGATGATCGGCGCCCCGTGACGCACGTAAGCCACGATCGGCAGGAGCGTCCACGCGGCAATCAGCCCACCCGCGACTCCGCCCGGCCGCCGAAGACAGGCCACGACCAGTCCACCCGCCGCCAGCAGCGGTCCCAGCAGGGACAGCGACGTCCAGCGTCCGAGGCTCGCGGCGAGGTCGGCGGCGGCGTGACCGCCGAGTCCGGCCGCGCCGAGTGTGCTGGCGACCTGGATCGTGGAGGTGACCGTGTCGAGATCGACGGTCGCATTCCCTCCGGACAGGCTGAGCAGCAGGCCGAGCTCGCGGAATCGGACAGCTGGCTGGACCTCGTACAGCAGCAGTGGTGATAGCGCTACCACGCCGGCGAGCGCCGCCGCTGCCAGGTGGTGCGGCCTGAGCGCGGCGCGCGCCGCCCACGCGGCGAAAGGCACCAGCAGCACAAAGACGATGGCGCTGTAGTGAACGCTGACCAGCACCCCCAGCCAGGCGCACGCCGCTACCAGCGCCCAGGGCCGACGCTTCACCGCCAGCAGCAGCAGCGCATCGAGGCACAGCGCCATCGGCGCCTGCAGGAAGGCGGGCTGCCATGCGCCTCGGCCGAGCAGCACGCAATAAAACGACGTTGCGCTGAAGAGTGCCGCACCAGCGGCGCCCCAGGGGCCGAGCCACCGCCGCGCGACCCACCAGCATGCGAAAAGCGCGGCAAGGCCGGCCGCGAGTCCGATGCCGATCAGCGCATACGGATCGTTCGACTCCAGCAGTCCGAGCGCGGGAAACCACGGCCAGCCAGGGCCAGCACGGAAGCCGTATGAGGAGACCGTGCCTGTCAACGGGAAGGCGCCGTCCAGCTTCCACACTGTCACCAATGAGGCGACATTGCTCTCGTCGAAGTTGGTCTGGGCCAGGTCGGGCCGCCACAATCTCAGGCCGCTGCCCAGCAACAACGCCAGCGCCGCCGTCATCGCGGCGAATCTCGAGGAAAGAGGCCGATCGTCTGCTGGTCGCGCGACGACCGAACTGAATTCGGCTGCGGAGGCAACCACCGGGGCCGAATCGTACACTGCCGCCTGCGATGTCTCGCCAGTTCGTCGTTGCGTTGATCGCTGGGCTGGTGCTGTGTCTGGCGCTGGCGGCGTCTGCCGTTGGCTGGCTTGGAGCCCCCCTGCCATGCGGTGCGGACGGCGCGCTGGGCTGTGTGGTCTGGCCGCCGGTCGTCTCATTTCTGGTGTGGGCCGCCTTTATCGGCGGGGTTGCGGCACTGGTGATCTGGCAGCTGCGCTATCTGGATAGGTGAGCGCCGTCGCTGATCTGGCGACTCGCATCCACATCCACTCCAGACCCGCGCCGCCGAGGATCAAGAGGCACGCGTCGAGCGTCAGCCGGTGGCGCAATAGGTTGCCCAGGTTGCCCTCGACCGCCGCGAGGATCAGCCAGTTGGCGATGCCGTACGCCACCAGGCAGCAGACGAACAGACGCTGGCGCGGCGCTGCACGCCAGGCGAACAGGCTCGCCGCAAGCAAGACATACCAGATCGGCATCTCGGCACTGGCGGCGAGCTCGGCCGGGCTCTCGGCTTGCCACGGAGCGGGCGCGAATAGCGCGTAGCCGAGTGGATCGACGACGTCGCTGATAACCGAGAACGGTGCCGCGTCGCTGGCCGCCTCGGCGGCTGGCAGGCCCGACGAGCCAGTCGGCGAGATCACCTCGAGCTCGGGTCGCAGCTGGGTGCGGGCGCTGGCGGCTTCCTGGGCTCGGCGGTGACGAATCTGCAGCGCGGCATCCTCGAAGACCGCCGAGAGTGGCCGATCGCTCGACCGGCTTCTCACGACGAGCAGGCCAGTGCTCACGACGCCCAGCACGATGACCGCCGCCAACGCGGTCTGCCACCACCGCCGATCGAAGTGCGACCTGGCGAAGTACACGATCGCCACGAGGCCGACCACCACCGCCGCAATCGTGGACCGCAGATCGAGCAGGAGGAGCTCGACCGCCAGCAGCGCCACCAGTGCGTCCATGAATCGCCTGTCGCGGCGGTCGGCGGTCGACAGAAACTGGACGAGCCACAGCGCCATCAGCGAGGTGAACAGGACCAGCGTCTCTTTGAGCGTCGCCACGCTCCACACCAGCAGGCTGGGCAGGATCGCCGCGCCAACCGCCGCGAGCACCGCCGCGCGCGTGCTGAAGATCTTGCGGGCAATCTCGAAGATCAGCACCGCGCTGAGCGCGGCCAGACCGATGTTGAGCAGCTTCGGCAGCAGCGGCGCGTAGCCGAACAGGGCGTAGATCGCCATCACCAGATATGTGTAGGCGCTGTCGAGCAGGTACTGGTGGCCAGGAAAGATCGAAACGGTGCCGTCCCCGCGAGCGATCCGCACCAGCCACTCGCCGACCAGGTCGTTGGTGTAATCGTCCCTGAACAACGCGCCGTTACCGTCGCCGAGTTTGGCGATGTAGTGCGTCGGCAGGGCGATGGCTACCCGGAGGCCATATGCGGCCAGAAAGATACGCTTGAGCAGGCTCTGCTGACACGTGCCCGACAGTCGCCCCGCCACCCACAGCCCGCCTTCCTGGACGAGCAGCGCCCCAACCAGCGCGGGCCAGCCCTCGACGACCAGCGCCCCCAGTGGCGCCGCGATCCGCACCGCGCGGCTCCACCCCCCGCCGCGCAGCTGCCCGATCACCGCCACCGGCCGATACTAACAACCCCCTCTCCACCTCTGGGAGAGGGCTGGGGTGAGGGTGGCGTACGAGCGCGAACACTTCGCCCAACGGCCAGTCGCACCGGCCCGATCACGTTCTGACGGCACAGGCGCCTTTCGCCGCTCACGGGCCCACGCATGGCGGCAAGTGCATCGCAATGATTGCCAGGATCGCCGCTGACCTGCCATGCTCGTCCACGCCTTCGATGCACGCCGCCCAACGCTGCGCCCACCTCCTGGTGCTCGTCGGCTGGATGGCGCTGATCACCTACTGGTCCAGCCAGGGCAACCTGCCCATCGACCAGCCGGTGATCAACGACAACCTCCACGGCTTCCAGCACCGCATCGCCCACCTGCTCGCCTTTGGGCTTTTGGGCGTCCTCGCCCGCTGGTCGTTTGATGGGTTCCCGCGCGCCACGGTCTGGGCGGTGGTGCTGGCCTCAGCCTTCGGCGCCAGCGACGAATGGCATCAGCAGTTCACCCCCGGCCGCCGCGCGGCGCTCGACGACTGGGCCCTGGATACCGCTTCCGCCACGGTGGCTGTGTACGTCTTCGCTCGGCTCTACTTCACCCGATGGCAAGCATTGATGCGCGCGCTTGCGCCACTTGCCGTCTCCGCCGCGTTCGTCATCGGCGTCGGCCTGGCCATCCGCCCAGCCCTGCCGCCCAGCGTCCACTCGGCAACCCTGCGCACCGTCGCCAACCACGCCATCCAGCTCGTCCGCGACACCCGCAACGCCGCCCGCCAGTTCCGCTCCACCATCGCCGGCTAACGCACCGCCTGGTCACAGCCGTAACGCCGCATCGGCGAATGCCTTTGCCTCACTCCCCGACCGTGATGCGTTGCGGCTGGAACCGCAATTCGCGAACGCGTACAGAACCCCTGTACAATGAACGCGCATGTCGATCGAGACGTCATACTCCGAGGCACGAGCCAACCTCGCCAGCTTGATGGATCGTGTTACCGCCGATGCAGAGACCGTGTTCATTCACCGCCGCGGCCGCCCGGATGTTGCCCTGATCGACGCGGCCGAGCTGCGCAGCCTGCAGGAGACCGTCCATCTGCTGGCGTCACGCGCCAACGCCCGGCGGCTGTTTGACGCAATGGATCGGGCAGACCGCGGCGAAGGTGTCGTCATCTCGCCCGAAGCGTTGCGGGCCTGGGTGGAAGCTGGCTGTCCTGTTCCCGCCGCGGGATGACCCCGCGCGCCTGATCGTCCTCGACGAACAGGTGCTCGCCGATCTCACCTATTGGATTCGCACCGAGCCGCGCACTGCAATGCGCATCGTCCAGTTAATCGAGCACGCCAGTCGGGATCCCCTTCAAGGCATCGGCAAGCCCGAGCCTCTGAAGCATCGTGGTGCAGACTACTGGTCGCGGCGGATCACCCAGGAGCATCGACTCGTTTATCTGGTGCGCAGCGACCGGGTCGTGTTTATCCAGGCCCGCTACCACTACTGAGTGCGCCGCTGTCTTCAATTGTGTCGGCATAGCCGCAAGCCGGCTGCGGCTTGCGCGATTACGGCCGGCAGCCCACCGACGTGCAGTGCTCGCCCCGGCTTTATGGCGGCGTATCCTACCGACCAGTAGTACGTGGGGTATGGCGAAGGAGAAGGTCACGATTACGCTCGACCGCGCGAAGGCTGACCGCGCCCGAGCCCTGGTCGGTGCTCGGTCAACCTCGGAAGTCGTGGACATCGCACTCGATCGGCTCGTACGCGCCGAAAGCCTGCGGAGAGACGTCGAGGGGTACCGCCGCATGCCGCAGACCGATGAGGATGAAGCCTGGGCGAGCATCGCCGACACCGAATCGCTGGCCGACGACACCGACTGGGAGTCACTCTACGCTGGTGACCACACCACATAACCGAAGTGCTCGCGGTGAGGTGTGGCTCGCGCAGGTCGACAAGCCGCGCCCCGTGGTTGTTCTGACGCGCGATCCGCTGGCAGGCATGCTGAATGCCGTCATCGCTGCGCCAGTAACTTCGACTATCCGCGGTCTCTCGACGGAGGTCACGGTCGGCCCGCGCGACGGCGTGCGGCGCGAATCCGTCGCCAACCTGGACAACGTGCAGCTGGTTCCCCGCACGCGTCTGATCCGTCGGGTTGGCCGAGTCCGGCCAGAGACGATTGCCGCCATATGCCGTGCACTGGCTATCGCCACTGGCTGTCAACCGTAGACGCCGAGTCTGAACAAGCTTGATTCGCTCCACCTATGGACGGACGCCGCGTTCGTCGATCAGCTCGCGGTAGAGCAGCTCGGTATCGCCGACCATCTTCTCGATCGAAAAGTGCTGCCGCAGGCGTTCTCGGCCCGCTTCGCCGAGCCGCCGCGCCATGGCTGGGTCGTGAGCGAGCTGCGCCAGGGCGTCGGCCAGCGCGACAGGATCACCCGCGGGGACCAGCAGTCCCGTCTCGCCGTCGACGACCACCTCGGGGATGGTCGCCACCCGCGAGGCGACGATCGGCCGCCCCGCGGCCATGGCCTCGAGCAGCACCAGCCCGAAGCCTTCCCAGATCGAGGGCATGGCGAAGACGTCGATGGCGTGCATCAGCGCCGGCACGTCCTTACGCGGCCCGAGCACGTGCACCCGATCGGCCACGCCAACTTCTGAAGCAAGGTCGCGCAGGTACTCCTCGAGGTCGCCGCCGCCGGCGATGACCACATGCGCAAACGGCACCCGTTCGAGCAGCAGCGGCATCGCGGCGATCAGGTGGCGCTGGCCCTTCTGCAAAGCCAGGCGCCCAACGTTACCGACCAGCAGCTCGTCGGGCCTGACGCCCAGCTCGGCTCGGATGCGCTCGCCCGCCCGCTCGAGCGCTCGCGTGACGGGCGGCTCGAGCCCGTGGTAGACGCGTCGCACGCGGCCCGGGTGGCGCACCCCGCGCGATACAGTGAACCGCGCGATGTGGTCGGAGATGGCGATGATCAGGTCCTGTCGAGCCGAAACGAGATAGTGAACGATGCCGACGAACGGGTTCAGGAAGAAGCGGTCGTCGTTGTGGCGGGTCGACACCAGCAGTGGCCGCTGCTCGCCCAGCTGAGCCAGCGCCAGCCCCGCGTAGATGTCCGCCCGAAACAGGTGCGAGTGGACGATGTCGAACGCGCCCTCGCGCAGCAGCGCCACCAATCGACCCAGCGCGAACGGATCG
>VBGG01000307.1:0-1158 GCA_005883405.1 Chloroflexota bacterium
AAGGTCATGCCCGAATTCGGGCTCGTCGCCGCGTAATGAGGGAGGAGACGGCGTGAGCCAAGTCCATCTTCATCCCCACGCCGCAGCCCCGACGCTGACGCAGGTCGGCGATAACGTCTTCGCGTTCGTTCAGCTTGATGGCAGCTGGGGCCTGAACAATGCCGGTGTGCTGCTCGGAGGCCGCGGGGTGACGGTGATCGATACGGCTTTCACCGCCGCCCGGGCCAGGCGCCTGGCCGAAAGCGTGCGATCCCTGTCCCCACTGCCGATCCGGACACTGATCAACACTCATCACCACGGCGACCATACGTATGGCAATTTTGTGTTCCCTGAAGCCACGATCATTGCCCATGAGCGCTGTCGGCAGGCAGTGATCGCGCATCGAAATCGTGCCGCCGTTCGTCACTTTCGAGGACCGCCTCAACGTCTACATCGACGATGCCCGCCTCGAGCTCATCTCGATGGGGCCGGCTCATACGACTAACGACATCGCGGCCTGGATGCCGGAGCAGCGCATCCTGTTTGCGGGTGACCTGCTCTTCCACGGCGGAACACCGTTTGTCGTGATGGGCTCGGTCGCCGGTAGCCTGGCGGCTCTCGAGCGCCTGCGCAGCCTGAACGTCACGACGATCATCCCGGGCCATGGGTCGGTGTGCGGACCCGAGGTCATCGATGACCAGCTCGCCTATCTAGACCTGATCCAGGAGCTCGCCCGAGCGGGCGTTGAGGCTGGGCGCTCGCCACTAGAGGTCGCGCGGCAAACCGATCTCGGACGGTTCGGTGAGTGGACAGATCGCGAACGACTGGTCGGGAACCTGCACCGTGCCTACGCTGAGATCGCTGGCCGCCCCCTTGGCGTCGCGTTGCCCTTCGACGAAATCGTCGAAGATATGATGGCCTACAACGACGGAATGCCTCTGCGCTGCTTGGCCTGAACGCCGTCTGGCTCCCAGCCCTGCCGCTCGGCAACATCGTGAGCCAGACGGATGAAGTTCCCCGTTGCCGGACTCGCGGGCACGCGCCAGAACATGTCCAGCGGAATGCGTGGGCAGGGTTCGATCGCTCGCCAGATGAACCCTGGCGGGACCGGGTCGAACTGCGTTTCGAAGGCCACCGAAAAGGCTTTACACGCAGCGATCTCATCGCGCGACCGGGCGT
>VBGG01000307.1:1252-7044 GCA_005883405.1 Chloroflexota bacterium
ACGCGCGGATGCGAGGCCAGGGAATGCGCCGCGCCGAGAATGATGCCCATCGGCTCCTCGCGCAGACAGGCGCTCTCCATATCCTCGACGAGGATCGGACAACGCGCCAAACCGACGTCGAAGCGTCCGGCGTTGACCGCGGCGACGCTCTCCGCTTGCCACATCTCGCACATCTGCAGATGTAACTCGGGGTAGCGGACGTGGACTTCGTCGACGAGCCTGGGCAGGGCCTCGGCGGCAACCGTCGGGGTGTAGGCGATCGCCAGCTGCCCCGTCTCGCCGGTCGTCGCACGCCGCGTCTGCTCGCAGGCCGTGTTCACCGCGGCCAGAATCGCCTGTGCGTGGGTAAGCAAGACGCGACCTGCCGGACTGAGCTCGACCTTTCTGGTGGTACGTTGGAAGAGCTGCACACCGAGGTCGTCCTCGAGGGCTCGAATCTGGGCGCTAAGGGACTGCTGCACCAGGTGCAGTCGCTCCGCGGCCCGAGAGAAGTGCAGCTCTTCTGCGACCGCCACAAAGGCGCGCAAGTGCCGCAGATCGATTTCACCACCACCCAGCTTCGCCATGTGTGCCTCGCCGGCGAGTCCCGGCTCGGCGGGATTCTACGGTCCGCGACGTCTCCCGGACGGTGCCTGCCGTTCAGGAGTGCAACAGATCGGCCGCCGCCTGGCCGCGGCGCGGTCCGAGAGCGGTGCGGCCGGCTTGCGATCACGCTGCCGATGGCCCCGCACAGCGTGCCGACGATGGCGGCGAACGGCACTCCGATCAGCGCGCCACGCACGAGTCATTAACATAACCGCGCATGGTGGCGAAGCCGCTGTGGCTGAAGCCGGCCAGCTTGTCTGGCTGCCGTCCGACGACGTCGATGAAGAGATTGATGTATGGGCACCTTCAACCCCGACTGGATCGGAGCTCGCGCAGGACCCGCAGCATCGGCGTAAAGTCCACTGGCCAGGTCATGTTTCGCCGGCGCAGATATCTTGCCGCCTGGCGTCGTCCCAGCAGCATGAACTGAATCAGTTGGAGCGGCGCGCCCGCGTGCGGCATGCGATCCTCCGTGAGGCTGCCGTTGGCAGTCAGGAAGTGGGTCGGCCGAAGCTCGAGCGAGTCACCCTGCAGCACGACGTGACCGCGGATCATGAGTTGGTACTGGTTTTCGAGTCGGTCATCGTGCCGGTGGAAGAGGAGGCAGGCAGGTCCGCGCCAGGACGACGCTAGCGGCGGCAGGTTTATGAACGTTATGACTTCACGCCGATCATCGAGCCTCACAGTGCAGCGGGTGCTGCACGGATAACCGTCCGGATCGACAACGCTCAACACCGCGTCGGGGTACGCTCGCGCGCAGGTCGCCAGGTTGCTACTCCACATGCACGATCGGTGGTCCTGGGACCAGTACCTCCGTCGGCGGATCAACAAAGCGGCGATGCGGCCAGACCAGGATCCGACGCGGTTGAACGGTCATGGTCAACCGCTGAAAGTAGAAGGTGAACAGTCGACGTGGCAGCGGGTTGGCGATAAACGTTCGGCTGTCCGGTTGCCGGAGCACCGACAGTTTGAAGTGCTCCTCCGAGCGTGGGGTCCACTCGCGCGATTCGGCGACTCGCGCGTCGCCCTGGATAAGCACCGCCGGAGGGTCGCTTGACAGTGATGCTCCCCGCCGTCGACGGGCGCGCGCTGGACTTGCGCCCGCTACGACTGGATCAGCTCGGAGTTGTACTTCCCTAAAATCGCACGGACCTCAGCAGGGTCGGGCGCGTCGCCGGCGGCGGACGTCAGGGCAAGCAGGTCCTCGACGATGCCCAGTCCGGTGGCGGGGTAGACCAGAATAAGCAGCTTTGCCTGCCCTGGACCAGGATTGTGGAAGCCGTGCACCACGCGCGGCGGCACATGGACGAACGCACCCGCTGCGCCGCGTCAGCGGCGAGCTTTCCAGCGGCGCGCGGACTTGTGCCTCTTGGAGCTCGGCGTAGCCCAACGTCGAACGAATGTCACGATGGCCGAGCACGCGCTGGACAATTTCGACGCGTTGGCCCTGCGCGATCAGCTCGCTGCCGCCGGTGTGGCGCAGTTGGTGCGGCGTATACCGCGGGCCGCCGGAGGTGTCGACCAGGCCAGCCGCTTGGCAGAGCTTGGCCCACTGGTAATGGATGGCTTCGTACGAAACCCGTGTGCCGCGGTTGGAGCGAAACAGGATGTCGTGGTCTGACGGCGCTCGGCCGAGTGCTCGGCGTGCCGCGCGCAAGCCGCGGAGCGTGCGGGGTGTGGCGGTCGGGCCGACAATGACCGTGCGCTCCAGGCCGTTCTTGGCCTCTCGCACCCGGAGCGCCTCTCGACCGGCGTCCAGTATGACATCGCCCCACCGCAAATAGAGGACTTCCCCGACCCGCATGCCCGTCTCGCGCAACCGCGCAGCGGGGTGCGTTCGGCCAGGCGATTGCGCCAGCACAAGCCGTGGCGGCTGGCCCAGGCGAGGAAGCGGAGGAAGGTGGCGACCCGTCGGCCGACCGTGCTCGCCGCCGCAGGGGGGCGGGCCAGCCAGGCTTCCAGGTCCTCCAGGCGGAGGTCGTCCAACGGCTGAGCGAACCGCGGGTCAGCCGCCGCTGCCGCAAGCTCATAGCGGTAGGCACGGAGCGTATGCGGCCGCAGCCGTTCCATGTGGCCGAGGTCGGCGAGGAAGGCCTCGAGGCTGGTTGCCACGGTGGCCGCGCGGGGGCATCTTGCCCGGCTTGCCAGAGAAATCCAGCATGACCACGTGGTGCAGCGTACTAGGTTCAAGCGTGGATGCCGGCGTTTTGCCCCCTCGAATGCCAGAGAAAGAAGATTCTCAAAAGCGGGTAACGAGATGTTCGTCGCGTCGATCGAAAATGGTAGCGCCGAGGTCCACGTAGTCAGCCTCGCTGGTCCAACAGATAGCAGACAATCGCCAGGATGGCGTGGCCCGCTGCATGCCGGCCCACGGCGCCTGAGGCAGCCGTGCACCTGGCCTTGAGGGCGAACTAGAATCAGGGGTTTGGGGAGAGTTGAATAGCTGTCCTGAGTAGCAGAAGGAGGAGAGCCATGCGCGGCGTTCCTGGCCGCCTGAACCCGAACCGGTTTGGCTTCGCCATGCCGGTCACCGATCCGCCATTCGATCACCCGCCGTACTACTATCGCGGCATCGAGGTGATGGGCTTCGCCTACCAGACGGATGACGACGCCGCAGCCGAGATCGTGCCCGAAGGCCTGACCCTCGCCGACTCACCAGCGATCGCGCAAGTCATCTTTACCAACTTCCACTTCAGCACCCTCGGGGCCTACACCGAGGCAATCCTCGGGTTGAACTGCCTCTGGGAGGGCCAGCCGGTCACCTACTGCTCCAATCTGCTCGTGACCAACGAGATCGGCCTCATCGGTGGACGCGAGCCGTATGGATTCCCCAAGCTCTTCGGCGACGTGGTGTGGGTCAAGGAGCACGAGATCATCTCGGCCTACGCCGAGCGGCCGAAGGGGAAACGGATCTGCACCGGGGTCCTGCGCCCCCGGGACATCCTTCGCGCGGAGGACGTTCCCAGCCCACCGCTGGTCACCTTGAAAGTGATTCCGAGCCCCGAAGAGGGAGCGCCGCCCGAAGTCTGCGAACTCGTCCTCACCCCGCTCAAGTTCGAGCTGATCGTAGGCTCGGACGGGCGAGGCGAGGCCTTCTCCGGCCCGGGCAACGTGACCTTCGATTCGCCCTCGGCAGTCGACCCCTGGCACCGGCTTCCGGTGCGGCGGATGGTGGGCGCCGCCTGGGGGCGCTACAACTTCGTGCTGCCCTATGGCCGGATCATCAAGCGCTACGAGGTGGGCCGCATGGCCGAACCCGTCGAGCGGGAGGCAGTGCTGGTAGGCGCCTGACCGCTCGTGGATTCGGTCACCGTCCCCCTGCTCGCACGCGCGGGGGTGTCTCGGCCGGAACGCTACGTTCCGGGCGCTACCTGCTTCGCCAACCGTTTGGGAGCGTTCAGACAGTAACTCTCCAATACCAGCTCACGGACGTGGTCCCAGTCTACGGGATCACGTGCATCCATATTGATCTAACCATGCTTGCCGACATACGCGGCGACGGTGAAGCGGGAGTCGGTGTGGACGAGTGCTTGCTGATGCGCCAACTCTACTTTCATGCCCAGCCCGGAACGCTCGGCATCCGGCGAGCTGCAGGACGCAAACATCTTCAGCTTCGCACCAACTCTGAACGTCGGATGCCCCCAGGCATCGACAAAGATCTCGCTTGTTTCCGGCAGACTCAAGCAGATCTCGCGAAAGCGCTGATAGACGTCACTCACATGCGTGCTAACGGTGCCCACTGTGTATTGGGCGAGGCAACAGTCTGTCTCGCGGTTGCGGTTAGCGCGGCCGATCAACGGTCTTGTCGTTGAATCGGCCGACACGTTCTATAAAGAGTACGCGTGCGGCAACTGGCGCTAACGATCATTCTCACGTTGGCGAACCTTTCGCCGACGGCCGCCGAGCCGCTGTGGCTGCCAGAGGGTGGCGGCACGGGGATTAGCGCTCAGACTCGCGTCGTCGGCGACATCGAGACGTTTCCTGACGGTGCCGGTGGCTTGCGGGTGCGCGGCTGGGTAGTCGACGGCTTCTCGGCCACCCGACCGGACCGCGTACAGATCGACGATCTGGCAGGCAAACCGCTCGGTGATGTCGCAAGCGGCAGCTTCGTGCGGCGGCGCGACGTCGAGACCCGATTCGGTAGCTCAGCATTTTCGCTAAGCGGATTCGAGCTCTCGATAGCCCACCCGCCCAGTACGCTGCTGGTGCGCGCGCATCTCGGCCAGATGGGCTGGTGGCAGACGATGATCGAGACATCGCTGCCGCTGCAGGCACGCCTGACGCGTCTGGAGTGCGTTGGCTCAGCCGCAGTTGAGGTGGAGGTCGCCAGCGCCGACCCGTTTCCCGTACGAGATGCGCTGGCCGAGCTCCAAGTCGGCCAACTGGTGTCATCGCTGAGTCGCTATCCCGACAGCGGTGATACCCACACGTTGATCTTCACGCTTACGCGCGACGAGTTGACCAGCGTGTCAAGCGATGATCAAGCAATCGTCCGCTACAACCCGAGCAACGGCCACGACGCCTGGCTAATCGGCTCAATCGAGCCGAGCACCGCGCAGGGCTGCGAGGCCGACGACTCAGAGCTCAACACGGTCCCGTGACCCGCGGGGTAGTCCACGCCGGCGCGAACGTGGAGGGCGGGCAGATCGTCTGCTCACGCCAGCTAGTTCCGACCGGCAATGTAACGGCTATGGAGCCTTACCGGGCCGGAGGTGCATATACAATGAAGCCCGACGCATCTGTACTCGATGCAAGCGCTACTCTAGCTCTCCGGGACCATCCGTCGATGCGGTACTGATGAATACGGGAGCGTCTGAATCCCAGTTCAGAAGTCCGCGCCGATACTGATCTGGTGTGAGCTTCATGGCCGATCTCCTCAGCCGCGATGTTAGCCTCGCGGAAAATCGAGACGCCGCACCGTAATGCCTCATGCTCCGAATCGGGCGAACTTTGGCAGGTGTGCACGTTCGATGCGGAGCGCATCCGGCCGGACGGAGCCTGCAAGTAGCTGCTGATAACTCGGTTGCTCCGCAGCTATTCAAAGTGGGTGGTTGCGAGCCGGCAGCTCAGCACCTGCGCGGCGACCTGATTAAGAGAACGGCATTACGCGCACGTGAGCGCGCGACATGTGAAGCGGCGGCGGACCCGCGGGTCAACACCGGTGCTGGCCGCCACGACCCGGCTCGGCGCCGGCCATCCAAGACCGG
>VBGG01000309.1 GCA_005883405.1 Chloroflexota bacterium
GCTCGGGTCCGGGTCGGTCTTCCCCATCGCGAAAGATCCAGCGAAATAGATGTTAAGAACAGGGGCCATCTGCGATCCTTATGTAGCCTGCTACCCGGCGCCTGAAAACGGCTAGCGCGGAGCGCCGACAGGCGGAATCGTACCAATGGTTCGTCGGATAGGATCCAGTCAGCGACGACACCGACGGGTCCTTCCTGTACACGCTGACGTCAGGCGGAGGAGATGGGGGTCACAGTCTTGTCGGCCAGCGACGGCTTGTGCCGAGACGCCACGATCGCGTAATTGTGGAGGAGGCGCTGACAGGCATCGGGGCTGAGACGGCAGCGGTGCCGACTCGGAACGAGCGGATCGTCCGGTGTCACGTGGTGTTGCATGAGCCACGCCGGGAGGACCTCGAGCGTCTGGCGGGTCAGCGGTGTGCAGCGCTCCTTGCGGCCTTTGCCATGGCAGCGAGCGTAAGGGCTAGCGCGCCAAGCAGGACACCACGACAGCGGAGGCCGGTGAGGTCCGACTGACGCAGCCCGGTTTGGGCGGCAAGGAGTAGCGGTGCGTGGTCGCGCCGACAGACCGAGGTCGCCTGGTTGGGTATGGCCACCGGGGCTACGAACCGAGGGCCCGCCAGAGGCCCTGCCTGGCGTCGTCGAAGCTGCGGTAGATCCGCTGCGCGAGGTCGGCCTGGGCGAACCCCTCGCCGAGCTGGTGCCGGAAAAACGCGTTCGACGAATAGCGGGTGGAGGAGAGGAAGTGCTGATCCCGATTGCGCTTGATCATGGCGAAGAATCGGTCGGCGGCCGCCGGGTTCAGGTTGAAGTTGTCGTAATTGACGATCACGTTCACCTTCGTCCCGAAGCTCGTCAACTGCCGATCCAGGAACGCGGCCAGCTCATCAACATCCTCCTCCGTCTCGATGGTGAGACCCTCGAAGTTCACGTAGAGCAGGTTCTCTGCCTCGTTGTAGTGCAGCCGTTCCTCGAGGCTCATCGGCGACCGGTGCTGGAGATCCATCAGCTGGTCCATGAAGATCTTCGGATCCATCGTGGGAATCTGCTCCGGCACGATCGGCCGGAACTGCATGTGTGCGAGCACGTCGCGCTCCAGGTCGACCCCGGGCGCGATCTCGACCAGCTCCAGACCCCGTTTGGCCAGCCGGAGCACGCAGCGCTCGGTGATGTAGTGGACTGGCTGGCCCCGCTCTCGGGCGTAGGTGCCGCTGAACGTGACCTGCTCCACCCGGCCGACGAACTTCGCCCCAGAGCCCTCGTCCACGATTTTCAGCTTCCCCTCCCCGACCACGACCTCCGTCCGCGAGGTGAACGTCCCAAGGAAGTAGACCGCCTTCGCATTCTGGCTGATGTTGATGAAGCCGCCGGCCCCGGCGAACTTGGGCCCGAAGCGGCTGACGTTCACGTTGCCCTCGCGGTCGGCCTCGGCCATGCCCAGGAACGCCTGGTCGAGCCCTCCGCCGTCGTAGAAGTCGAACTGGGCCGGCTGGTCGATGATCGCCTGGGCGTTCGCGACGGCGCCGAAGTTCAGGCCGCCAGCCGGTATGCCGCCGATGCCGCCCGGCTCGACGGTCAGCGTGATCAGGTCCAGGACGTTCTCCTCATTGGCCACCGAGGCGATCCCCTCCGGCATGCCGATGCCCAGGTTGACCACCGCGTTGATCTTGAGGAACATGGCCGCCCGCCGCGCGATCACTTTCCGCGCCGTCAGCGGCATCGGCACGAGGCTCGTGCGGGGGACCTTGATCTCGCCCGTGAAGGCGGGGTTGTAGCTCTCGGCGAACGTCTGGAGGTGGTGCTCGGGCTGCGCCACCACGACGCAGTCGACCAGGATGCCCGGGAGCTTGACCAGCTTGGGGTGGAGGATGCGCTCGGCGGTAACCCGCTCCACCTGGACGATGACGATGCCACCCGAGTTTTTGACCGCCTGGGCGATGGCCAGCGTCTCCAGCGTCAGCGCCTCACGTTCCATGGTGATGTTGCCCTCCTCGTCGGCGGTCGTGCCGCGCAGGAGGGCGACATTGATTGGGAACGTGGGGAAAAAGAGATACTCCTGCCCTTTGAGCGTAACAACCTCCACCAGCTCGTGGGTGGTGGTGGTGTTCATCTTGCCGCCCCCAAGGCGTGGATCGACGAAGGTGTGGAGTCCGACGGTCGTGACGACGCCCGGCTTGTGGGCGGCGATGTCCCGAAACAGGTGCGAGATCACGCCCTGGGGAAAACAGTACGCCTCGATCCTGTTGTCCAGGGCGAGCTTGCCAAGAGCTGGGACCAGCCCCCAGTGCCCCCCGATCGCGCGCCTCACCAGGCCTGCGTGGCCGAGATGGTTGAGGCCCCTCGTCTTGCCATCCCCCTGCCCAGCGGCGTAGACCAGCGTGAGGTTCGTGGGCGAGCCGGTCTGGAGGAAGCGCTGCTCGAGGGCGATGGCGAGCTCCTCCGGGAAGCCGGTGCCAACGAAGCCGCTCGTGGCGATGGTGTCGCCGTCCAGCACCACTCGGGTAGCCTCCTCGGCCGAGATGACCTTGTTGCGCTGCGTCGGCCGCGTGGGGATCGGCGCCCACGGACTCGCCCCGCCGGTCGATATCCCGTCGTTGCGTTGCATAGCGGGTCCTCCCACCTGCCTCCTTAGTGCGCGGTCCAGCCGCAGTCGATCACCTGGGCGGCACCAGTGATGCCGCTGGCGAGGTCCGAGCACAGGAATGTCACGTAGGCCGCCACCTCGCCTGGCTCGAGGAGGCGCTTGATCGCGGCCGGCTCCAGCATGATCCGCTCGATCACCTCCTGCTCCGAGATCCCATGCACCCGTGCCTGGTCGGCAACCTGGCGCTCGACCAGCGGCGTGCGAACGTAGCCCGGACAGACGGCGTTGGCGGTCACGCCCTTGTCCGCCGCCTCCAGCGCTACGGTCTTGGTGAGTCCCATCAACCCGTGCTTGGCCGCGACGTAGGCCGACTTGTAGGGCGAGGCCACCAGGCCGTGCAGCGACGAGATGTTGATGATCCGCCCCCAACCCTTCGCGTACATGTGCGGGAGCGTATATCGCGTCAGTAGGAACGGACCGATCAGCATGATGCGCAGGAGCAGCTCCCAGCGGTCCTCGGGGAACTCCTCAACCGGGGCGATGTGCTGAATCCCAGCGTTGTTGACCAGGATGTCCAGGCCACCCCATGCTTCCGAGGCGCGTGCCACCAGCGCCTGGCAGTCGTCGCGCGACGAAATATCGGCGTGCTGGAAGAGCGCGTTCGGGATGCGGGACGCCACCGGCTGGCCCTCCGCCTCGTTGAGATCGGCCAGCAGCACGCAGGCACCGTGGGCACCGAGGTCCTCCGCGACGGCGCGGCCGACGCCGCTGGCCGCCCCAGTCACGAGCGCCGACTTGCCGGAGAGATCGATCGAGAGTGACATGCTCAATCTCCTGTCAGCCGTATGCGAGCGCGCCCGCAGGTCCGGTCAGCAGAGCCGTGGCGATTAACGGCGGCCATCAGGCCAGCGAACACCGCGCTATCAAGGTACAGCGTCCGTCTGCCGACGCGATCGGTCAGCGCCACGAAGGCCGGGGATGACGAACGGCTCCACAGCCGTGGCGACCAACGCCCTGTTGAGCACCGTCTGGAGTAGGTCAGCACGAAGGTGGTGAAGTGGTGAAGATGTGGAAGAAGTCTCCTGGCCGCACCGCCGTGCTCACGCCAGGAAGCGGCACTGGGGCAGCCCCTCGCTGACCGGCAGCAGAATCCCTCGCCCGCATAGACGGTGAGCGGCGCGGCAGCCTACGGGCTAGATCGTGCCGCCAACCGGCACCGTCTTGCTCGGCGGTGCCTCTCTGTTGCGCTCCACCCAGTCCACCAGCAGATCGAAGGCGCGACGAACGTGAGGGAGGAGGGGTTCCAGGTGGGCGTGGGGGAGCACGGCAGCGAAGTTGTCCACGTGGTTGGCGCGCTCGACCAGGTAGAGACGGTGCAGCGAGGCTCGGCCGATGGCACGGACCATGTCGGCATACGGGACGGCGTGCAGGGCAGGCGGGAGGAGACAATCGAGCGTCCCGTGCAGCGAGATCAAGGGGCGAGCGATCTGCCCCGTCGTGGCCAGTTCCGCGACACGCGCGTGGACCCACGGTGGGCGCGTGGCCCAGTTGTAGCCGGCCGGGTCGCCGTCGTAGGCCGGGTCTAGCTTGCGGGCGTACAGCCACTGTGTCACCCCCCAGTAGGCGTCGTGGTAGGTCCGCCACAACTCCTCCGAGTCGGGAGGGAATCTGGCGGCCAGGATCGACTGGCGAGCGGCCTCGCGCGTGGCCGGCTCGGATGCCGGGTCGGCGTACAGAGGGTAGTTGTGCAGGGCCGTCGGCAGATGGGTGAAGAGGTTCGGTCCTTCCACACGCCAGTGGACGCCCTCCCAGTCCACACCGCCGTCGTACAGGTCGTGCACGGTCTCCAGGGCGCGCCGCACCTGGTAGGCACCGTTGGAGATGCCGAGCAGATAAGTCCGCTCGGGCCGGCGCTCCTTGAACAGGGCGAGTTGCTCCTGGGCGAAGTGCGTCAGCCCGATAAGGCTGTCGACCCACCCCTTCATCGTGGGCGACCAACGCAACAAAGCGAAGTCGAACCCGTACGGAGACTCAGGGCTCTTCGGGGTTGGGCGGGCGCCGCCGATCAGGCCACCGCTGGTATCGCCCTTGTCCCCGGCCAGGTAGGCGTAGCCCCTCGGCAGTACGTAGTCGCTGAAGTTGAGGTCCCCGGCGAACTCCGTGCGGGTGCCGGGGGTGCCGGCCACAACCAGGCGGCCGTTCCAGCGATCCGGGATGCGGAGCACGAAGCGGCCGTGGCCGTCGAGGGTCCCGCGGAGCTGGTGGCCGGGCACGGGTTCACTCGCCTGCCACGGGGCTGGAGGGGCCGGGGCGACCTGCAGCGCATCGGGGTGCAATCCCTGGCCTTTGGTGGTCAGATCCGGCAGGTGTCGGAACAGGTGTTTTACCTGATGGGGGTCCAGTTCCTCCCCCGTCAACGTCGGTACTGGGCTCGGGGCTTGGCCCAGCGGGGCGGCTGCGCCCAACTCGGCGGTGAGCACATCGATCGACATCCGATCCTCCCTCACGGGTTCAGGGAACGCGGCCGAAAACATCGGAATGGCTCGAATCTCGGTGGCCGCGTTCCCAGGCCAATCTGTCAGAAGAAGTTCGGCCGACTGCGACTTGTGCGAAAACCGGCTTGTCGGCCGAACTTCTAGGGGCGCGTGTACGCGCGCAGTGCCAGGGTACGCAGCATCACCGCACTGCGCGGGTCAGCCCGGGTGCGCCGAAGAAGCCTGCGAGGGGTCGTAGAGCGGCGCGTCTTGCGGCACGAACACCTCTGCTCTGAAGGCGCTGAGGCCGCTTACCGGCGCTGCCAGGATGACCAGGTCGGCCGCGAACGCCTGCACACCCAGGCTCACGTAGAAAAGCAGGAGGAAGGCGAGGGCGTGCGGTGTCAGGCGGACCCGCCGCCGACGCTCTCCGACGAAGCGCAGCAGCCCAAGGACGGCTGGCGTTAGCGGGAGCAGCACAAGCCAGGCAAGCGGCGCTGGGCTGCCCGCGACCAGGAACACGAGCAGCGTGGCCGTCGCCGCGCAGCCGAACGCGAGTAAGATCGCCCCACGGCCGCTCAGGCTGCGTGAGTAGAGGCGCTCTCCCGGCTCGGCGAAGTGTGACCAGGCCGTCTTGCGGGATACCTCGTAGTTCAGGAAGGCGAGCGCGAAGGCGGCGACGATCAGCAGCCCGCGCCCGGTCGGCGAGGCGCCCTGGCGTTCCAGAAGGAGGGCGTAGGTGTACACGCTGAGCGCGACATTGACCGGGTAGGTGACCAGCAGGTTCAGCAGCATGCCGTCGCGGACCCGGCGGGAAATGCGTTCGAGACCGACAAGGCACACCCCCCACGCCAGGTCAAAGGCCACGAGCAGCGCGAGAGTGGGCGACATCCACATGTTGAGCGCCAGGACGGATGTCGCGGTCACGGCGAGAAAGACGGTCAGGTCGCGGTGGCGCACCGCACCCCGGACCAGGGGCCGCTCGGGGTTGTGCACCCGGTCGTACTCTTGGTCTTTCCATTCGTCCAGTACGCGCAAGAAGAACAGCGCCAGAAAGACAGTCAGGATGCCGGCGAGCACGCCGCCGTCCAGCCGCCAGGCGCGCCCAGGTCCCTCGGACAGGACCAGGGTTCCCTGAAGCGCGAGGAACCAGGCCGCTGCGAACGCCATGTGCAGCCCCGGCGCGTAGACCTCGTCGACAAAGGTTCGCAGGGCCCTCATGCCGCTGCCTCGAGGAGCCTCACGGTGCCGCTCGCCCCGTCGATCTCGATCCAGGCGCCGTCGGGAATGCGGCTGGTCGCCTCGGGAACGCCCACGACGGTCGGGATGCCAAGCTTGCGGCCGGTGATCGCGGTATGCGACAGCATGCTCCCGCGCTCGACGACGATGCCTCTGGTGGCGAGCATCAGGAACAGCCACCCAGGGTCTGTCTCGCGCGCCACCAGGATCGCGTGCTCGCCCAGCTCGTCGACGGTGTTCGGGTCCAGCACGACCCGCGCCCGGCCGCGAACCCTGCCCGCACTGGAGCCGAGGCCCGCCAGCAGGTCGTTCGGGACCGCCGCTGCCTCGGGCGCGGTCAGCTGGTTGTCGTGCACGGGACCGACGGTCGTGACCTCGAGCGCGGCTGCGGCGCGCGCCTGCTGGCGGTTATCCATCTCGCGACGGCGGAGGTCGGCCAGCACGTGGAGCTGGTCCGTCACCCCGGTGCCTTCGAACCAGCCGAAGACCTCGTCCTGTGTCAGGTAAAAGACCTCGCTCGGATCGCGCAGGACGCCTCTGACAGCCAGGTAGCTCCCGAGGTGGCGGAAGACGGTTTTGCTGAAGCCGAACAGCTCGCTGCGACAGTAGCGGCTGTTCTCCCGATGACGGATGAGACCACGCAGCGTCGTCAGCAGCTGGCGGATGATCCGCGGCCTGGCCCAGCTGCTGCCGAGCCCGTGCGCGAGCCGCTCTTCGGCCGCCGCTCGCACGGCCCGCTCCGAGGCACGCAGCGCGTCGACCGAGAGCTCGGACTGGGCGTAGCCCTGCACACTGGCCAGGAGGACACGCGGCGCGTGCCGGACGTTGGGCTGTTCCATCTTGAGCTCCTGGAGACCGCGGTCGCCGTAGGAGTGCAGGTGGCGCTGCACCGCCGCGCGGAAGTCGGGGTCGAGCTCGCCGCGTTCCAGCAGGAGCCACAGCTCGTCGGGGCCATGGCTGACAAACGCGGCCCGCAGGCCAGCATCGCCTCGCACTGCTTCCGCGAGTCGGACCGCGGAGTGGATGATCTGCACGCTGCGGAGGTCCTCGTCGTCGCCGCACAGCAGGTCGCTCAGTAGCGCGGGGTCATCCGCGAGCCCCCAGCGCTTGAACACTTGCTCGGTCAGGCCGTAGACGAACGGCAGGTACGTGTCGTTGAGCAGCGTGATGCCCCAGTGGTTCCCCACTTCGCGCCAGACGCGGCGGAACTCTCCGATGACCGCGAGCGGATCCTCGCCCGCGAACGACCGCCCGCGCAGTGGCGCCACGAGCGCCTCCCACCAGGCGTGGAAGGCGCGCATGTCGTGCTCGTGCCTGGCGTAGCGGTAGGCGACGGTTGCCGCCGCGACGGCGGCATTGGCTGCCTGACGCCACCAACTCCGGACCCGCGGTTTCGTCCCGGGCTGGGTCTGGTAGGACAGGCGGAAGCCCATCATCTTCTCCCAGTGCGCCCGGAGGAGCGGGAAGAGTGGGCTCCGGCTGTGCATGTAATAGAAGGAAGTCAGACAGTAATAGATGCGCCCGTCGAGGAAGCCCAGCATGCGGTCGAGCCAGTCCTCGCTGTCCTGCAGGTCGCGCGGCTCGATGCCCAGGCGTCGGTAGCCGTCGCGGAAGATGACGCGGTAGAAGTTGCGCGCGAACGAGTAGGTCAGCGGCGTGGTGAGGCCGGGGAAGCTCTCGCTCACATTCGCGTTCGTCCACACGCGCATGCGGCGGTAGTCGAAGACGATGGGGCGGGATTGCAGGAGGTGCACGCGCCCGTCCGGGGTGAAGGTCCCCTCGATGTCCTGGGGTGCGCCGAAGATTGCCTCGACCTTCTGCCCCAGCTCGACGAGGCGTGCAAGCTCGTCCTCAGACAGGCAAGGGGCATCGCGCTGGCTATCAGCGGTGGGGTACAGCGCCAGATCATGACCGCGAGCGCGGTCGATCGTCAGCCGCTCGTCCTTGCGGGCAATCTGCGCACGCACCTGGTGCGTCGAGCCGTTGACGAAGTAGTGGTCGACGGCGACCTTCTCCTGGACCACGCCTTCGCCGGTCCCCCAGCCGGCGACGACTACCATCTCGCGCGCCGCCGTCCGCGGGTTGCAGGTGAAGAGGACGAACGACTTCTCCCCGAGCACCATCTCCTGGATGGCGACGGCGACACCGAAGCCGAGCAGGTCCAGATCATGGGCATGGCGGTACAGCAGCGCCTTCTCGCTCCAGCCGGAGGCCCACGCCTGCTTCACTCTGTCGATCACCTGCTCGCGGGGCACGCACAGAAAGGAGTCGCTCATACCGGCGAAGGGGTTGTCGCCCGAATCCTCGCTCTCCTCGAGGCGCCGGCCAACCGTGGAGGCGCGCACCGAGACGAGCGTTTCGCTGGAGAACTCGGCGTCGAAGGCGGCCAGGATCTCGCCGCGCTGACCGGGTGTCAGCTCGATCGCCTCGAAGAGTGCGGCCACATTGGCGGCGGCGCGACGTACCGCGGCCGGCTCGTCGAAGCACACGTTGGCCAGCCGGTCCGTCACCGTCTCGCGTAGAGGCGCGAACACCTCCTCAAAGAAGTCGATGGTCAAACAGAAGAAGCGGGGAACCGTCAGATCGCGCGTGGCCATGACGGCGAGGCGCGCGAGCTTGCCGCCGACGAGCCGCGCGTCGAGCCGCTCTCGGTCGAAGACGACATGCGGCCGCGTGCCGACGCGTGTGGCTGTTGTCACCGTGACACCTCCTGGAGCCGGGCAACTGCCCGGTAGAGTGCGAGCCGCGGGTCCTGCGCGACGACGTCCTCGCCGATTTCTGCAGCGAGTGATCGCACGTCGGCGTAATGGGGCAAACCTATGAGTTCGAGCTGCACCAGCAGCTGTCGAAGGGGTCGGCTGGGGAGGCGGCTGAGCAGTCGCGTGGCGCGACTGGACACCGGGAGCACGAGGCGGACGGCTGGCAGCCCGAAGCGACTGGCCAGTGCGCTGTGGAGATCGCTCAGGGTCAAGGGCGCGGCGTACCCCACGTTGAGTGGCTGCTGCACCGGGCAGCTGCCGGCCTGGCGCGCCAGGACTCGGCGCGCGAGGCGCACCACCACGTCGGCGTAGTCGTCGACGTCAATGACCGAAAAACGCTGCTTTCCGTCCCCGGGCCGGATGCCGAGCCGGAACAGGCTCAGGAGGGCGGGCAGCGTGGAGCGGTCGCCCTGGCCGAGGATGAAGCGCGGGCGCAAGGCAAAGGCGGTGAGCCCACGCGCCTGGGCCGCCCCGAAGAGCACCCGTTCGGCCTGCACGCGCGAGCGCGCCAGGTCCGTCCCGGGCGCCAGTGGCGCGTCTTCGGTGACCCACTGCTGCGGTCCCTGGCCATACGCCGACAGCGAGCTCCCGTACACCGCTCCCGCGCATGCCGCCGGCAGCGCTCGCACCAGCGCGCGCATCCCGCCGACGTTCACGGCTTCGAAGCCGCGGCCGTCGCGGTCTATCTGCCTGGTGGCGAAGTGGACCACCACGTGTGGCTGCTCAGGGAACAGCCCGGCGGGCAGCGTCGGCAGCTCACCGGCGACCGGCGTGACCAGGGGCGAGGCCAGGCGCTTCGGGTCCCCGGGCACCAGCGCCCGAACCTCGACGGACTCGCGTGGCAGTTGCTCGAGCCGCCGCAGGATGGCCCGCCCCACGAAGCCGGTCCCACCAAGGAGGACGATGCGCAGCATGCCAGTCGATTCCCTCACCAGATGCGCGGGATGAGCCGGCGGCGCCCACGGCAGAACTCCACGTAGCCCGCCATCGAACGCGCCAGCGCATGCTCTTCGATGTGGACGCGCAGGACCACGGCCGGCAGGAACACAAGCACGAGCGCAGCCAGACTCAGCCAGTCGAAGAACAGCACGACGAACCCAACGTGGGCCAGCAGCATTCCCGTGTACGCCGGGTGCCTGATGTACCGGTAGGGCCCCGTTTCGACGACGCTCTGCCCCGCGGTCAGGCGCACACGGTGTGAGTAGAACCTTCCCAGCTCGCGGATGGACGCCAGTCGCAGCCCGACACCCGTGACGAAGAGGACGACGCCGGTCCACGCGGCGAGCACCCCGACCTCGAATGTCTCCTGGAGCACGAGCGCGGCGCCGACGGTGAGGACGCGCCCCAACGCGTACAGCTCGAGGGTGCCCCTGTCCAGGCGCGTGTCCCCTCTTCCGAATTCGCCGGCCGCGACCCGCGTCTCCACGACCAGCCACACCAGGTAGAGGCCGATGGTGAGGGCGCCCACCCAGGCGAGCTCTCCGCGCCAGGACGCCAGCTTGCGCGCGCTGAACACGGCCATCAGGGCCGCCGACGCGACGCTCAGCAGGATGGGCAGCTTCGACTGCAGCCTTGACATGCTCTTCTCCTCCTAAATAAGTCGAGGGATCAGCTTCGACGGAACCTGCGTGGCGTACTCGGCGTACTCGGGAATGGAGCGCAGGAAGCGGTCTTCGAGGACGACGCGCACCAGCACGGCTGGAACCCACAAGAGCAGCAGAGCTGCGATCGACCATGGGCTGGCAAAGACCAGGGTGAGCCCGCCGTGCGCGAGGAGTGTGCCCAGGTAGGCGGGATGGCGGACCACGGCGTACGGGCCGCCAGTAACGAGCGGCAGCCGCGGTGGTCGGATGCGGTGGCTGTAGGCCGTGCCCAGGTGGACGATGGCCACGACGCGCCAGTGCGCTCCGAGCGCGAGCAGCGCGAAGCCCAGCCCGCCGACGGGGAGCCCCGGGTCCGCCGCCGGGAGGAGGCACGCCGCCAGCAGCGCGTACTTGGCGCCGGCGGCCAGCTCGAGCGTGCCATGGTCGCGATCGACCTCCAGTCGGACGCGCTCGCGCGCGGAGACGCGCGACTCCCACACCAGCCACAGGCCATACACGAGGCACGTGGCAGAGCCGAGCAGACCGGCCTGCGTCGGGCCGAGCGCCAGGATCCGACGCACCCAGAGTCCGCCGAAGAGGACGGCACCGAGCAGGGTCAGCAGCAACGGCAGCCACGCCCGCAGCCGAATCACACCGCCACCTCGTCGCGCTGAATCACCCGAACCGTGCGGGGGAGCTTGTGCCGCGAAAGCGACAGCTTGCAGTAGTCGATGACCTCGCCAGCGGTCAGCGACGCGCGCGAGTGCATCACGATGCTGAGCGCGACCCGCTCGGCGCCGTGCGCGTCGACGCTGACGGTGGCGCGCGCGTCCACCACGCTCGGGTGGGTGCGGACCAGGGACTCGATCTCGACCAGGTCGACCATCTGGGCCGCGCACTTGGTGATCGGGAGCGAGCGACCGTCGAAATGCAGGAACCCCTCCTGGTCCAGATGCCCGAGGTCGCCGGTATGGAACCAGCCATCGCGCAGGAATCGCTCGGTCTCGCGTGGTCGGCCGAGGAAACCGGCCATCACCGTGGGGCCGCCAACCACGATCTCGCCGACCCGTCCCGACGGGACGTCACGGCCGTGGGCGTCCACGATCCTGACGAGCACGCGCCTGTCGATGGGTACCCCGAGGGTCCCGGCGCGCCGACGGCCCGGGTAATTGACCGTGGCGGGCAGCGTCTCGCTCAGGCCGTAGCCCTGGAGTGGCTCGACGCCGATCGCGTCGGCGACGGACGCCGTCAGCTCCGGCGTCAGGTAGCTCCCGCCCGAGAGTAGCTGCAGGTGGGAGTGGAGCTCGCCGCGGGGGCGGGGCCGCGCCGCGAGCGCGCGGAAGAGCGGCGGCACCAGGCAGGCAAACCGGATGCGGTGCTGCGCCAGGAGGTCGTAGACACCGCGCGGTTCGAAGCGCCGTACGACGATCAGACGTGCGCCGAGGGACAGGGGCAGCAGGACGCCGGCCAGCAGCGCGTAGACCGGATGCTGTGGCAGCAGAGCCAGGTGCGAACCCGCCTCGCCCGGGGTGGTCCATCGGGCCATGCCCCCGTCGAGCGCGACCGAGTAGCTCGCGTAGCGATGCAGAACTCCAAGTGGATAGCCCAGGCCCTTGTAGGTGAAGTGACAGCTGACGATCGTGTCCGCCGCGGGCGGCACCAGCGGGCTCGATCGCGCCGCGAGGTCCGCCAGGTGCACCGCCCGCACTGCGCTGGCTGCCTCGGTCGTCGTCAGGACGAACCGCAGGTCGGGGTAGGCGGCGAGCACTGCAACGCTCGCCGGTCCCGCGACCACGGCGCCGCGTGGGCGCGCATCGGCGAGAATCGGCGCGAGCTCGAATGGCGTCAGGGCCGGGCTGATCGGAACAGCGACCGCGGACAGGGACGCGAGGGCGTAAAACGCGGCGATGAACTCGGGCCCGGACGGCAGCATCATCAGCACGGCATCTCCCTCGCCCACGCCGAGCTCGCGGAATGCGCCGCGCAGCCTCTCCGTAAGTCCAAGCAGCTCACCGTAGGTCAGCACGACGTGCTCGCCCGCCAGCTCGATCGCCACGCTCTCGGACGCCGCGGCGACGCGCGCCAGGAAGTGCTCGACAAACCCCGGTAGCTGACCCGCCACCGTGTCGACAGCGGGAGGGCTCGCATGGTACGGACTCATGCGCGGCCTCCTCGTGACCGTCGATACGTGTCCTGATCGACGACCTGGGCCTTGATGGAGGCCGTGCCGAGCTCACGCCCGGCGGCAAGGAGCGTGGCGTTGACCTCGGCGAGCAGCATCGTGCCCAGGCGCTTCGGGGATTCAGGCGCGAGGCGCAGCTGGAGCGGTACCTCGCGCGGGACGGGCGCCGCGAGCACAAGGCGGGCGTCGATGAGGTTCATGGCCGTCCCCCGCGGGATCTCGAGGACGCTGTGGGCGGCCTGAATGAACGCCTGGCGCGCTGCTTCCAGGACGTACAGTGGCGAGTGCAGGCGCGGGTCGCCGGTCGCGAAGAAGTGCCCTGGCGGAGGCGGCAGGATGGTGCACGTCCCGTCGCGCTGGTCGAGCGCCGCGACGAGGACGTTGTCCGGATGCAGCTTGTGGAGAAGCGCCGGGTCCACGGTGCGTCGCGGCGCCGCGATCGAACTCGTCGCGGCGGTGTGCGCAGCCGGCCCGCGCGGCACGAGCTCCAGCCCAAACGTGCAGAGCTCCTGCCCCTGCTGCACGACGCGGCCGTCGAATCGGATCACGTCTACCGTGCGTTCGTAACGTGCCTCGAAGGTCGCCCGCTCCTGTTTTTCGCAGAACCGGCGGAACCGGAACTCGACAAGGCGGACGAACCGGCCGCGGGCACCTGGGATGTGGTCGGCGAGCTGCAGGGCGCCTTCGATGA
>VBGG01000310.1 GCA_005883405.1 Chloroflexota bacterium
GCACGAAGCGTGCCGACTTTCAGCTCGGCCTGGTCAGCGGGCGACCAGCAGCTGAATGCCGCTGCCGAGGATCATGCCGATGCCGATCGAGACGAGCACCAGACCGCTGCCGGGCAGACCCATCGCGGCGAGAACGCCGAAGATGGCCAGTACCAGCCAACCGCCGACGAACACGAAGTGCCAGTAGTGGGTCATCTCGAAGTCCTGGCCCTCGAGGCGGCGCCATCGCTCCGCCTCATCCCTGGCTGGCGGCATGACGGGCGGATTCCGCATGGCACTGGCTCCCCAAGGTGTAGCAGATCGTCTCGCCCGCGCGACAATCAGCGTGTGGACGCGCGTTTCGTCGTGGACCTGCGACGCGTGGGCAGGCATGACTTGGGGCTGGCTGGCGGCAAGGGGGCCAACCTGGGCGAGCTCATCCGGGCAGGATTCCCGGTTCCGCCGGGTTTCGTGGTGACCACCGCCGCGTACAACCGCTTCGTTGCGCAGAACCATCTCGAGGAGACGATCGCCCGTGCCTTGCGCGACGATCCAGGCTCGGGCGCAGCCATTCGCGCCGCATTTGAAAACGCACCGATCCCGTCAGACGTCAAGGGTGAAATCCTGGCGGCGTACGAACAGTTGGGGCAGGGACCCGTGGCGGTGCGCTCCAGCGCCACTGCCGAAGATCTCCCAGGCGCGGCGTTCGCGGGCCAGCAGGAGACGTTTCTGAACGTGGTCGGATCTACCGCGGTGCTGGATGCGGTACGCCGATGCTGGGCCTCTTTGTGGAGCGATCGCGCCATCGTCTACCGCCGGCGCCAGGGAGTGGATCAACGCCCGGGTCCCCTGGCGCTCGCGGTCGTCGTGCAGCGCATGGTGGCCGCCGACGTCGCGGGCGTGCTGTTCACCGCCGACCCGGTGACCGGCGCGCGGAACGAAATCATCGTCGATGCCAGTCCCGAACTGGGCGAATCAGTCGTGGCCGGTCTGGTTACGCCAGACCACTACGTGCTGAAGAAGCGCGTGTGGGGCTGGCAAGTCGTCGAGCGCCGTCGCGGGCGACGCGAGGTCGTGGTCCGACCGCTGTCGGGTGGTGGGACGGAGCGCACTACCTCCGACTCCGCCGCGTATGCCGGACCGGCGCTTTCGGACCGCCAATTGCGCCGCCTGGCCCACCTCGGCGCCGCGATACAGGCCCACTTCGGCATGCCGCAGGATGTCGAATGGGCGTGGGCCGAGGGCGAGCCATTCATCCTCCAGGCTCGCCCGATCACCGCGCTGCCTGAGCCGGTGCCCCGCGCCAGAGGCCCGGTGCGAGTGATCGCCACCCTGATGATGGAGATGCTTCCGGTCAGGCCCTACCCGCTCGAAGCCACCACGTGGGGCCCTGGGCTCGTGATATCGGCGCTCCTTGGACCGCTGCTCGGGCTGGTCGGGCTGAAGGTTCGGGCTGACCACCTGTTCGACGAGGAGGACGCCGTGATCGTCCGCTTCACCGGACGGCTGCCGGTCCAACCGACCCCGGCAATCCTCCTTGCACCAGTACGACTGGTGCGTCAGGCGCGTCGCTACGACGCGCGGCGATGGCGGGCCGACCCGCTCCTCATCGAAGCGCAGGCGCGCGCGCGGGCCCTCGAGGCGCGCAACCTGCAGACACTGTCTTGGGCGGACCTGTTGGGCACCGTGCGCGAGGCGCTCGCGATCCCACACGTGCTCGGCGAAGTTCGCGTGCGGTACCTCCCGAGCGCGATGCTCGCCCTCGGCGGTCTGCGCCTCGCCCTCGGCGTCCTCGGCTGCCCCGATCGGTTCGATACGCTGCTGTCTGGCGTCGAAACCCGCACACTCGAGGCCAACCGCGCGCTCGAAAGCCTGGCGGCGCAGATTCGGTCCGATCCGTCCTTTGCCGATGCATTTGCCCGTCACGCGCCGCGTGAGTTGTGGAGCGTGCTCGAGGCGCAGCCCAACGGACGTGCCTTCCTGCAGGAGCTGCGTGCCTTTCTCGATCAATACGGACACCGCGAGGCGGGCGCGACGCTGCTGGTCTCCCAGTCCACCTGGAAGGACTCGCCCGAGGTCGTGCTGGGCATCCTCAAGGGACTGGCCCTGGCAGACAGGCCACCCCCGTCACGGACCCCCGCGCGGGAAGCAGCGCGTGACGAGCTGCTGGCACACCCGCTTCTGCGCCTGCCGCCGTTGCGGTCCGCATTTCTTGGCCTGCTCGACCGAGCCCGAATGTTCCCCGAGCTCCGCGAGGACACGCGCTTCTACGCCACGCTGGTCCTGCCGGTGCTGCGTCGGACGCTGCTCGAGTTCGGCCGGCGCCTGGCTGACGTCGGAGTCGTCGAAACCGCCGAAGACGTCTTCCACCTGACGTTTGACGAGCTTGAACGGATTGACGGCCGGTGGCCGCCACCACCACAGCTGGCCGAAGAGCTGCGCCGCGTCGTGCTTCGGCGGAAGGCACGGCGCGCGGCGCTGGAGGGCACGCCCCTCGTTGATCCGCGGCTGCTCGGCCAGGCGGAGCCGGAGGGCGACGCGCTGGCACGGGGGATGCCAGGCGGCCCAGGCGTGGCTGAGGGGCCGGTGTGCGTCATCCGCGATGCCTGGGAGTTCGGCAAGCTCCGTCCGGGCGACGTGCTGGTTGCCCCCTATACGAATCCTGCCTGGACACCGCTCTTCGCACGCGCCGCGGCAGTTGTCGTCGATAGTGGGGGTCCGATGTCGCACGCGGCAATCGTCGCCCGCGAATACGGGATTCCGGCTGTGATGGGAACCGTCGATGGCACGCGGCGACTCACCGATGGCCAGCGTGTCCGGGTGGATGGTGCTCGCGGGCTGGTGTTCCCGATCTCCGACCCGTGAGCTGGCCGGCGGCCAGATGTCCTGGTGATGACGACCTGCAACCGTCAGGAGCATGGACTCGTTCGCCGACCTGCTTCACGCCTGGTGCCGTGCCGAAGGCTTCTGCCAGACCGAGATGTGCTTGCGACTCTCAGACGTGAAGGGCTCGCGATTCCACCCGCTCCAGCGCTCGCGAAGGCTCATCCCGGCGAGCTGTGCCATCAGATCAAGCTCCGCGGGCCACCCGTACCGGAAGGGGATCGAGAGGCGCTCGAGTCGCCCGTCTACCATCTCGAGGTGATGCGACGTGAGGCTCTGGGTGGCAACGTCGTACTCGTCAAACCCCCATCTGGTCTCACTCACGCGGAACGCGCGGATGGTTTCACCGGCTGGGAGCCGCTGGAGTTCAGGGACGCCTACCTCGATGACGAAGCAGCCGCCGGGCTGGAGATGGGCCGCCACATTACGGAAGCACGCGACCTGCGCCGCCTGCGTTGTGAGGTTCATGATCGTGTTGAAGACCAGATAGGCGAGCGAGAACCAGCCGTCCACGCGCGTCGTCGCGAAGTCGCCGATCGTAACGTGGATGTCCTCGGCCCCAGGCTTCGCACGCAGCCTCGCGAGCATGGCTTTTGACAGCTCGATGCCGTGCACCGGCACGCCTCGCCGCGCGAGCGGTAGCGCGATTCGTCCCGTGCCAATGCCGAGCTCGAGCGCCCGTCCGCTCCCGGCGATTTCGGCAAGGAAGTCGACGGCCGGCTCTACCACCGCCGGGTCGAACATGTCCGCGGATGACTCGTCGTAGCGGCTGGCGACGCGGTCGTCGAAGTAGCCGTCGTCCTGCACGGCCGAAGGCTATCGCACGCCACGCTCCGGCTGCGGGTGGCGCCGCTACAGCGCGCCCTGAAAAATATCGGGCGCGCTGCGCGCTCAGGCTCGGCATTTGACACGATTACGGCATGGACTCGCTGCTGGCCTTGCGACTCTACGAATGGGTGGGCGCCCAGCCGTGGCTAGAGACGGTCGTGGTGTTGATGGCTCAGTACGGCGTATTCGCCTTACCTGTCGCGCTCGCCATTGTGTGGATACGGTCAGATTCCAGCGACGGCCAGCGGCTGGCGATTCTCGTGGGCTCCGTTGCCGCGCTGGTCGCGTTCGGACTGGGTCTCGTGCTCGAGCGTACCCTTGGGCGCCCGCGCCCGTTCGTTGAGCTCGGCTTCGCTCCACTGCTTGCGCACGCGGCCGACTCCTCATTTCCGAGTGACCACACGCTCACGGGGGTCGCGCTCGTGGGTGCCCTGGTCTGGCGAGCGCCACGGGCTGGCGGGGTACTCATCCTCTGGGCCGTGCTCGTGGGCCTGGCGCGCGCTGCCGCCGGCCTCCACTACGTCTCTGACGTCATCGGCAGCGCTGTACTCGCCCTGGTCATCGACGGGCTGGCCTGGCTCATCGTCCCGCGCTTCATCCCGCGCAGCCGGCATCGTATGCACTGACGGGCCTGACGCTCCGCCAGGCCCCGCACAGATCTGGTGAGGTGCGCTGAGTGTTTCGATGCTGGAGAGATGATCGACGACGCGGGCCGTCGCGCGCTTACATCGGATATCCCCGGGCGCCCTGGATGCCCTTGAGCACGGAGATCTCGCCGGTTTCGGTGCCCAGGTGGTTCGCGAGCAGCAGCGCGATGGCGGTGCCAAGTTTGTGCTGACCGAAGCCGGCGCCGGACAGGTCCAGCGGACGATCGAGCTCCTGGTCGCCCAGTCCCGCGATCCAGGCGTCCGTTTGCGCTGCGACCGCCCGTGCGTACTGCCGAAGTGCCTCCAGATCGATCTTGACGCGACGGGTCCAGGCAGCGTAATTCACCCACTCCGGGCCTGGAGAAGGCATCGGCTCGCTCAGTCCGGTTCGTCCGCTCCAGGTACTGGCAAACAATGGTGGTGCTTGGCGGAACATTCCCTGCACGACCATATCCTCTGACCACACTACGTGTGCGTACGTAGCGCCCAGCGGATTGGCGATTCCGGGTGGCAGATAATCGGCTTGCGCTTGCGTTACGTCGGCCATCGTCCCATCGAGCACCTTGCGCGCATCGGCGACCACGCTTCGTAGCAGGGCGGCGCGCGTGGACGCCGCGGTTTCCGACTGACTTTCGATAGACATGTCGTTCATTCCTCCCGAGGTGGATTGGCGTTTGGATCGGGACCTGGGTCCCCGCCAGAGATGCTCGCGCCGAGGCGCCCCAGGTAGAGCTGCCAGCCCTCACGGTGCTGATCGCGCACTTCGCTCACCCGCAGACCACGGTGGACCAGACGCACGTGCGTTCCCGCGGCGATCGGAGTGAGGGTAACCTCCACTGTGCTCGCTCCGGGCCCCAGCGGCTGATCGTCGCCTTCCCAGCCGAAAGTAAAGACAACGCGTGAGTGGGGGATCACCTCCAGAAACGTGCCCCGGGCGAGCGCGACCTGGTTGATGTCGACGGCGTAGGTGCCGCCCGGTCGCGGATCGAGTCGCGCCCGCGCACCCATCCACCGCGTGTACAGCTCGGGCTCGGTGAAGAAGGCGAAGACGGTCTCCGGTTGGGCTGCGATCACCGTCTCGCAGATCACCGTGTCGATCTCACTGACGGCCACGGCCCGATCCTTTGCGGCGTTGCTGGTCTTCCGCAGCGTCCTTGAGCTGGGCGAGACCTTCGTCCCAGAAGTCGCGCAACAGGGCACGCAGCTCGGCCAACCCCTCGGGTCGGGCGCGGTACAGACGGCGCGTACCTGACCGCCGCTCCTCGACGAGGCCCGCCTCACGCAGGACGCGCAGGTGCTGCGAGATGGCAGGGCCGGTGACGTCCGGAAAACGCGCGGCGATCTCACCAGACGGATACTCGCGGTCGCGGACGAGGCGCAGGATGGCCATGCGGCGCGGCTCGCCGAGAGCGTGGAGCAGGGCGGCGGGGGCGGTCACGCGTCACTAATCTAAGTGAATCCTTTTGGAAGTGTCAACTGTTCGAGCCGTCAGCCGTCCAGGCATCAGCCGTCCAGCCGCCAGCCGTCAAGCCATCAGAGCACCCTCCATCATAGGCTGGCCACCGTCACGGTCCGCCGCGTTACGATCGCACGTGCTGCGAAGCGTACGCGGCGACGCGTCTCGTGCTGGGTCTCACGCCCGACTTCATCCGCTCCAATCAGGTCGATCCTGACTGGCTGAAGGCGCTGCCGGAGCTGGTAGATGCGCTCGCCAGACGCTGGGGCGTTCGAGTCGATCGCCCCTTTCCAGACATCCGCATCAATTTCGTTGCGCCGACCACGCGCGCTGACGGGACACACGCGGTGCTCAAGGTCAGTCGCCACGTCGGAGAAACGCGCAACGAGATCGCCGCGCTCCGCTTGTGGGCCGGCCGCGGCGCGGCGCGACTACTGGATGCAGATACGGATCTCGGCGCGCTGCTCCTCGAGCGAATCGAGCCTGGCACGATGCTGGTTGAGGTGGCGAACACCGACGACGACGCCGCCACCATGACGGCTGCCGAAGTGCTGCGGGCGCTGTGGCGGCCAGTCGCCGAACCGCACGGACTTCGGCCGCTGGACTCCTGGTGCGATGCCTACGATCGAAATCGACTTGCGTTGTCTCGCGGCGCGTACGGTTTCCCGGCGGCGCTATTCCAGCGTGCAGACCTTCATCACTACAACATCCTCCGATCCAGCAACGCCGACTGGCTTGCGATCGATCCAAAGGGCCTGGTCGGCGACCGCGGCTTCGACGTCTGTCAATTCTTCCGGAATCCGGGTGCAGTGCCCGGCCACGTCAACCGGCGTCGACTCGATATCTTCTGCGCGGAACTGGACCTCGACCGCAAGCGCACAAAAGATTGGTGCTTCGTCCACACCATGCTCGATGCATGCTGGGAATTCGAGGACGGCAACCCCTGGCAGGATGTGGTGGCTTACGCGCAAGAGACCATGTCCTGGTGATTCTTTCCCGCCAGCGCTGGGCGCACCGCTCGTCGATGCCACGCCAGTGGTGCTACCCTGTCGCCGCGAGGCAGCCATGGGTGAGCAATCCAGCTCTGGCGAACTGATCGTCCGCTGTGAATGCGGTTTTGAAGCCAGGGGAGAACAAGCGCAGCTGGTTCCGATTGTGCAGAAGCACGGCCGAGAGGCCCACAACATGGAAGCGACGCCCGAGCAGGTGCTCGCGATGGCTCGGCCCGCCTGACCAGGGAGGTCGCGCCAGTCTGGGCCGCTGAAGGGCCGGTCCAGGCCGAGGTGTTCGTCCTCAGGCTGCGGTCGGGCACGCCAGAGTTGGCGGGTCCGTGCGGTGCCGAGCCCTGGTACATCGAGGTCGGAGCGGACGAGGATCCGGTCGAAGTGGTCAGCCGCCTCACGCGCGGATTGATGGGTGAGCCACTGCTGGTCCACTCCACCTCGTGGCGGCGAGCGCGCGGGTCAGTGATCCTGAGTTTTGTGGTGGTGAACCGGGACGACCAGGCGCCCGAGCTCGCCGGAGTGCCGATCGGCCGTGCTGAGCTCGCGCGGAGCACGGCGACGAAGGGGCCCACATCAATCGCCTATCAG
>VBGG01000311.1 GCA_005883405.1 Chloroflexota bacterium
CATGGCAACAACCAGGTGCAGGGCCTCAGCATCACAAATGCCGACCAGCCCAACGGAGTCGTCCACACGGAAGGGTTGATTGGCGGACAGAACAGCGTCGGGGTCCTGGCGGATGGCGTAAGCCAGACCGCGATCGACCTGCTCGACAACCAGACCAGCGCGACCACGGCGGCCGACTTCCGGCTGCGGAATGGTGCCAAGGCAAGTGTCTTCAACGGCGCCGGATGCTGCTCGACCGGCAGCGTTTACGATCTGCAGCAGAACTCCACGATGATCGTGCAGACCATGTACTTCGAAGACAGCAACTCGGTCCAGTTCGTCGCGCCCAATGGCAGTGGGACGCTTGTGCTCGACGACGGCAAACTGCAGGGCGCGCCCGGAACCGCGACCGATCTGACGACCTTCTCCGGCCCGGCGACGATCCAGAATGAGTCCGCGACTGACAATGGCCCGGTCAAGGGCAGCGGCAATTTGCTCAGCCTGGGTGTGATTGCTGGCTCCGGGCTCCAGAGCGACACCCTGAACCCGTACGCCATCTGGCACCCGCGCACCGATACTGGAGGCGGTGGCAGTGCTCAGGCACCCGAGCAGTCCAGCGGTGTGTCCGGTCAGGCCGCCTTCTTGCGCCAGCACGAGGCTCCACTACGTTCGGCCAGGCCGAAGGCGCTCGGCGACAACGGCGCGGGCATTACGGACGTGCATCTGTACCGGGTCCAGGGGGACACGACGTCAGCGCTGCTGTCGGTGTCCGGGCTCGCGGGCGCCGGCATGGCACCGTCCTCAGCGCCGACGAGCACGCCAACGAGCACGCCGACCAGCACGCCCACAGCTGCATCACCCACGGGTACTTCTACTTCGACGCCGACGTCGACGCCGGTCCCCCCGACCGCAACAGCGACGTCTGCGGTCGTAACCTCGAGTCCCACGTTTGCCCCAACTGCGACCGTCGCAGTGACGTCCGCCCCGAAATTCACCATCGCCACAAACAGTCCGTCGGCGGCCGCCGGTGGTGCGGCGACGATCAACTCGACCGTGTCCAGCTCGACTGGTCACACGGCGACGGTCGAGGTCCAGGTCAAGGACAGCACCAATGCAGCCATCTTCGATCAGGTATGGACCTACGCTTTCGCGGCCGGCCAGACCAGGGTCTTCAGCGCGACCTGGTCGGTTCCGGCTGGACAGGCAGCCGGCACATACACGATCGTTGCCGGCGTGTGGGAGCCGGACTACTCCATCCTGTACGCCAACACGTATGGAAAAGTGACCGTCTCGCCGAGCTCCATCTCGGCGAACAGCCACCCATTCGTGACCGGGCTGTCCCGCCACGGTGGACTACGCAAGAACTATGGCGATCTGGTGGGGATGCGGATCACCGTCGGGGCTTCACCGCTGACAGTGACCAGCCTTGGCCGCTACGTTGAGACCGGCAACACCCGGACGCATACGTTGAGCATCTACCGCCCCAGCGATGGCGTTCAGGTCGCGAGTACCACGGTCAACCTGGCGACAGCACCCAGAGATCCAGCCGGATACGCATATGCGTCGCTTCCGGCACCGGTCTCTTTGGCGGCCGGGGGCGTCTACTACGTCGTCTCGGGCGAAACCCTGGGTGGTGACGCCTGGGAAGGTACCTACAACAACTTCCCGACGCTCACCCATACCATTGTCGCGACCATCCAGGGCGCCATCTACCGAAGCGGCACGACCTGGATCAGCGGAGGCTCGGCTGTAGACCAGAGCTACGTCCCCGTGAGCTTCCAGTACGCGGGTCAATGAACAAAGCCTACGTTGCGGCCTGCGCGTGAGGCGAGTGCCCCAGGTGCGCCGTGGTGGCGGGTGCAACAGCTCGGCCGCGCCGCGCGTGGAGCAGCACCGCCAGAGCGACAAGCCAGAAGAGCTGCTGACCGATCCCGACCGCGGTGATCTCCGTGAGTCGGGCAGGCAGCAGGAGGGAGACCACCAACCCACCCAGGATAATCCCGGCCCTTGGCGCCATTCCGCTCTCGATCCAGGTGATCGCCATGGCCATTACGAGGAAAGCCATTACCACGTTGTCGATCACAAGATGATACGTGAACACTCTCGAACACACGGCAAAGATACCCATCTGGGCGATCGAGTCTCGCCTCCAACGCCACTCGAGGATGGCCGCGATCGCAAGAATGAGGATGCCGCTTGTGGCAATTGACAGGTTCTTGTCAAGCCCCAGCAGCATCAGTCCCTTGTGTGGACTCAATCCGCCGACGGAATAGCGACCCACCCCATCCAACATCCTCTGGAACAGACCCGCGTAGTCAATCCCAAGCGTGAACCGAGTCCACGAGGTGGCCAGTAGCAGAATCGCTGCTGCTGTACCAACCGACAGTATTTTTCGTTCGACGAGAGCCACCAACACGAGCGGCGCGCCAATGGTCGTTTTCAGTTGTGCAACCGCCAGGGCGGTTCCACTGGCTAGCCAAACAGACCTACGCTGGAGAGCAAAATAGCAGGCGATCGCAGCCAGGGTGAGGATTCCGAGGTTGCCGTTCAGGATAGTTTCGCCAAACGCCTGGTTCGCCAGGAACAGCGAAATGAGCAGAACCGTTTGTCCCGGCGCCAGGGGGCGTGAAATCACGCGTGTGCAGAGAATTGCGACGACCAGCGCAACGTACTGAAACGAAACAAACGCAATCGGCGCCAGAGGTCTTGAAGCTGCATGCAGCGGAGCACTGAACGCGAAGACCCACGGTGGATCTACCGCCGAGACGGGGTTGCCAGCATATTCGGCGAGCTGCCGCGGAATATCGGGCGGCAGCGCCTGTGCGTTATCTGAAGCATAGAATGCGACTCGAAATGGATCGATGTGAGCCGCCACGTATTGTTGAGCGGACCAGCGATACCAGAAATCCTGGCCTGCACCGGGTGCAAAGAACTGAATGGTTCCCTTCAGCAGCAAGGCGAAAGAGACAAGCAGCAGCGCCAGCGAAACGGGAACGAGAGAGTTGTTAGTCGCATGGCGACGATATGCGAAATACATCAACGGTCGACCGCAGCTAGACCCCGACCCGATGCGATGATCCTGCGACCCGCATCCGCAGTGGAAGCAGGAGGAAACGTATGGCCCAGGTGCCGAGCCAGGCCGCATGCGCCCAGCGGCCTCGCGCACTCGCGGCGAGGCTCCTGTGGGCCACCAGTCGAAACCGCCGCCAGCCCACCCGAAGACATTCGGCGAAGGTGATGTCGCCCGGATGCCGGGCAATCGTGTCCTCGATGACCCGATACGACTCCGGGATGTCGACTGCTGTGTGAAGGTTTGCAGTACTCGCTTGTGAGGGATGCTCGCGGATATCCAGGAGAGGCATCTCGTAATAGAGGAACACGGCGCATCTCAGAGACCGCAGCAGCCATTCGTAGTCCCCACAGTGGGGAAGGTCCGCCCGAAACGGGAGAGTTTCTAACAGCTCGCGTCGCGTAAACGAACCGCTGATAATCCAGAAGCAGCCGCGATGAAGGGCGCTGAGCCAGGGCTCCACACCTGGTGGTATCAGCTCGGTCCGTCCGCTGGATGCGCCTTCCTTGAATATGTGGCCGCGTTCGTCTATAAGGTGGTGAGCTGACCAGATTGCCCCAGCATCTGGATACTTCCGAACCACGTCAGACATGTGATCGAGGTAATCCGCATGCAGTCGATCGTCCTGCATGAGGATTG
>VBGG01000312.1 GCA_005883405.1 Chloroflexota bacterium
TCCGATCCGCCGATTGGCACGCCGACGGCGACCTGGTCGCTGGCCAGCCGACGCGCGAGCGAATCTGGCGCGCTCTCGTCTGCTGCTGACGCCGCCGTGAACGCAAGTGCACCAGCACAGATGACGCTCACGCCGACACGGGCCCAACGCGCACGCATCTGCTCAGACCACCTCGAAGAGAGCGCTGATACGCGCGCCGTTCACCAGCAGATAGTCACACTCGAGCGGCTCGGCGACGCCCACGAAGCGGACGCTCGCGTTGCTCACGGAGATGAATCGGCTGCGGGCACCGGTCGCGAAATCGAGCCATGGAATGCGGTCCACCAGGTGGAGGTCGCCGGTGACTTGCCAGTCGTCGAGATCGAGCACCACCCGCGCCGGAAGGCGGTCGCGGCGCGCCGCCAGGGAGATCGCCATCTGCTCCTCGATCGGGCGGACCAGCCGTACGTCGCGCAGCCGCACCACCAGGTCGCGCCGTACCAGGCTCTGGTCGGCGGCAGAAGAGGACATGCGAGTAAAGGCGCCGATGAATTCGCCCGGCGCGTTGTTGAACACATCTGAAAGTCTCGAGAAGCCGAGCATCGGGATTTCGGCCCGAACTCGGCCGCGCGCCAGATACAGATCGACCACGGCGGTCGTCGTGTTCGAGGAGATGCTCATCGTCCGATCCCCGTCAGGGCGGCCGCCGCGCGCAGGCCGACGGGCCCCAGCAGCAACATGAACAGCGTCGGCAGGATGAACACGACGAGCGGGACCAGCATCTTGATCGGGGCTCGCAGCGCCTCAGCCTCGGCGGCCCGCCGTCGTGACAGGCGCACGTCGTGACTCTGCGCCTGCATCACACCCACCAGGCTGACCCCCAGCTCGTCGCTCTGGACGATCGCCCGGCTGAGCGAATGCAGGTCTTCGAGCCCCACCCGCACCGCCATGCGCTCGAACGCCTCGCCGCGCGCGAGGCCCAGCTCGACCTCGTTTAGCACCCGGCGGATCTCGTCCCCCAACACCGATCGGTACTCGTGCACGACCGTTCGCAACGCGCGATCGAGGCCCATGCCCGCCTCCAGGCTCAAGACCAGCAGGTCCATGATGGTCGGTAGATCGCGCACGATGGCCCTTCGCCGCTGGGCGTGGTAGCGCACCAGCATCAGATCGATGCCGAACCAGCCGATCAGCAGACCGAGCGCCAGTACGGCCAGGCCAGGCGCCAGACCATAGCGCAGCACGGCCCAGATGCCGGCGGCGCCGCCCCACGCGGCGCAGACCATCTTCCATCCCAGCAGCTCGACGGTCGGCACGCTGCCGGTCAGGCCGGCCCGATCAACCCGTTGCGCGAGCAAGCCGATCTCGCCAGGCCAGCGTTCACCGAGCCGGGCCCCCAGACGGCCCGCCAGCAGACGTACCCTGATACGCACCGTGGGCGTGGGCTTGGGCGGTCCTTGCGCCGTCTGCCCGCTCCAGTCGATCGCGAGTGTCTGGACGCGGCGGCGCATGTGCTGGCGCCGACGCCAGCGCAGGACCCCCAGGAGCACGAAACAGACGCCTGCCAGCCAGGCGGCCACAACGAGCACGGGTTGCATCACCGACACGCGCCTTCAGACCTCGACGCGACCGATGGAACGCATGATCGTCCAGCCGACGAGCACCATCACCCCGGAAATCGCCAGCATGAACCGACCAACGGGCTCGATGAAGAGCGGCTCCACGAACGCACGGTCCATGATCGAAAGCACGGTGAGCAGTGCAAACGGCAACACGGTCAGCACGATCGACGACAGCCGTTGCTGGGCCGTCACCGCGTTGACCTGGCGGCGAAGCTCCAGGCGTTCGCGGAGCGTATTGCTGACCGATTCGAGGATCTGGGCAAGGTTGCCGCCAACCTCGTGCTGGACGCGGATGATGATGGCCACCAGCGCGTAATCAGGGTTGGCGTTGCGCCGCGCCAGACGGGCGATGGCGTCGGCCAGCTCGACCCCCACCGAGATCTCCTGCGCGGCCAGGGCAAACTCGGCGGCCGTTGGCTGCGGGCTATGCCTGGCCACAAGCGCGATGGCCTGCTGCACGCTGTAGCCAGTCCGCAAGCCAGAAGCAAGCAGCCCCATCGCGTCCAGCGCTTGAGCCTCGATCCGCTGGCGGCGGCGCTCGCGACCACCGAGCGCGTACGCGAGCAGGCTGCTAGCCGCGGCCAGGCCAAACCAGGCGGATGACACACTGGCCAATCCGAACAGGCCGCAAACACACGCCAGCACGACGAACGGGCCGCGGAGCGTGCCGCCGCGCGCGTCGAGCTCCGCCAGCATGTGCCGGATCTCGATGCGCCACTGCGCGCGCCGGGCTTGCATAGCGGCTGGCCGCGGCTCGTCCACCAGCAATGCCGCGACGCGCCTGGCGGTGACCGCTCGGTGGTTGAGCCGGTACAGGCCACCCGACAGGACGACCACGCCCAGAGCGCACAACGCGGCGATGCTAGCTACGATCACCGTTCCAGAGCCCTCGCCACTTTCTGGGCCAGCTCCGAATCTGAAAAGCCGGCTTGCAGCTCGGCGGTGGTCTGCGCGGAGCGCAGGGTCACGAACGGGCGCGCCCCGAGCGCTTGCGCCTCCTGCAGCAGCAGCGCGCCGCTGGGCGTTACCTCCAGCGTGAGGGCGACGCTGCCGCCTGTGCGATCGACCCTGAGCACCGGCGCGTCTCTGACCAGGATGCGAGTGACGGCTTCGCTACCGGTGATCTGACGCGAAAAGAAGCCGACCACGTCGATGCGATCGCCGGCGCGTGCCGCCACGCCCGCTCCCGCGCCGATGTCGACGTTCAGCACCGCCGCCACATGCTCGGCGTCCAACGCGGCGGACGGTCGGTCGGCGACGCGCGGATTCGCGGCTGGAGCCACCGTAGCGGGCGGAATCGACGCGGGTGGCGCGAACAGCGCCACCGCGGCCACGATGGACACGGCGATCAGGCTCGCCCCACCCAGGATGAGCGCGCCGGTTGTCAGATCGAGTCCACCAGCAGGTCTGAACCGCATCGCGGCGTTTGTCTTTGGAGAGATCAGGCGGCGTCCAGAAGCCGATCGAAGACCGGCCTCGCACGGCGGAGCGCTGATTCGAGCTGTCTGACCAGATCAGCCGCGTCCTGGATGCGCCCCTCGCGCCCGATCTGCTCGAGGCCCACCGCCAGATCGAGCAACTCGTTCGCACCAACCGTGCCGGCGATGCCCTTCAGGGCATGTGCGCCTTGTTCGATTTTGTGTCGATCGCCGGCGTCGGCGGCCTGGCGCAGGGCCGCCAGGCGCTCAGGCGTTTCGCAGAGGAAACGGGCCACGATCCGAGCGACTCCGTCAGGTTTGCCGGGCGGCAGCAACCTGCGCAGCTGGAGGAGCGCGGAGACGTCGACCGGGTCGCGCACATCAGATGATAAAAGTTCGGCCGCCAGGAGGCGGATGCGCGGCTACCAGGCGCTCAGGCGCATCCGAAACGTCTGCGTGCCTGGCGGATAGACGTTCACCGCCCATTCGATCCCGCGCCCCGTCGCGTCGAACGAGACGCGCTGTGCTACCAGCACGCAGGCGCCGCTTCCGAGCTCCAGGTGCTTGCGCTCGGTCGGCGAGCCCGCGCGAGCCGTGACGTCCTGACTGGCGAGGGTGAGCTCGATTCCGTACCGCGCGCGCAAAATCGCGTACAGGCTGCCCTGCTCGAGCGCCACACGATCCGGAGGTGGCCGGCCGTCCAGGTTCAGGTAATTGGTGTGGAATACGAGTGGTCGGCCATCCACGCTTCGCAAGCGCTCCACCAACACCAGCGGCGCACCAGTCACCACGTGGAGGTCCTGTGAAATGGCCTCGGGAGCTGGGACCTGGCGGACCTGCAGCACGCGGGTGACCGGCACCAATCCACGCTCGACCATCTCGTCGTACAGGCTGGTGAGGCGTGGCGGGCGGGCGATCGTGTGGGGGGCTCTGAAGGTCCCCACGCCGCGACGCTTGTAGAGCACGGAGCGTTGCTCGAGATACGTCAATGCCTGCCGGATGGTGGGCCGACTGACGCCGAGCGCCTGGGCGAGCTCGTGCTCGCTGGGCAGCGCAGTGGTCAACGGGACCTCGGCGCGCGTGACAGCCGCCTCGAGCGCCTCGGCGATCTGGATGTACAGCGGCAACCCGGACGCGCGCCGCACACCCTGCTGACGCAGCACGTCCAGGACTGCCCCTGGATCGGTGGGTGATGGTGAGTTGAGCCCGTCAGGTGTGACAGATAGCGACTTCACGGCGGCGCCTCAGCGACGCCGGCAGTGTACCCCGAGCGCGACTTATTGCCAAGATGTCTTGACAAGTTCCAGGCAAGCACGGCGTCCAGCCGACGATGTGTTCACGCGGCTTCGTAGTACACGTGCCCGTCGCGGTCGGTGTGGCGCAGGCGGACGGCGCGTCCATCGTGGAGGGAGCGCTCGGCGGCTTTGCACAGCGTAAACGCAGCCAGGCCGTCCTCCCCGCTCACGGCCACCGGGCGATCGGCGCGGACCGCTTCCGCGAACGCCTCCAGCTCCGCCACGTACGCGCGCGGATAGCGCTCGACGAAGTTGGAGACGTAATCCCTGGTGGCGGCGCCGGGCGTGAGCCATTCGACGTTTACGCGCCGGTCGTAGCCGACGCGGGCCGTGGCGCGCGAGCCCATGACCTCGGTCGAGCACTCGTAGCCGTAACCCGCCGCGCGGCTATTGTCGATCACCCCGAGCGCGCCGCTGGCGAAACGCACCACGACCACCGCGTTGTCGATGTCGCCGACGGCGGCGAAGGCCGGATCGGTGAGCGCCGCGCCGAAGGCACTCACCTCGTCGATCTCGTCGACCATCCAGCGCGCGGCGTCGAAGTCGTGCACGGTGACGTCGAGGAAGAAGCCGCCGGAGCCCTTGATGTACTCGAGGCTGGGTGGACGCATGTCGCGCAGCGAGGTGCGGAACAGATACACGTCGCCGAGCTCGCCGGCTTTGATGCGGCTGGTCGCGGCGACCCAGTCTGGGTCGAAGCGGCGGTGGAAGCCGATCTGGAGCTTGACGCCGGCGTCCCGCGTCGCTGCGATCGCCCGCTCGGTGGGCTCGCGCTCCAGCGAGATGGGCTTCTCGCAGAAAACCTGCTTTCCGGCGGCGGCCGCCTGCTCGATCATCGGCGCGTGGTACGGCGTGGGCGCCGCGATCACCACCGCCTCGATGCTCGAGTCGTTGAGCACGTCGTCGTAGGCGATCGACCACGCTACACCCAGCCGCTCGCCCGTGGAGCTGGCGATCTCTTCGATCGGGTCGACCACTCGCACCAGCTCGACCGACGGCACCCTGCCGGCCATGTTCTCGGCGTGGAACTGGCCCAGGCGGCCAAGTCCGGCGAGGCCCATGCGAACACGACGTGTGTCTGGCATCCGTTTGCAAGAGTAGCGCGCCGGAA
>VBGG01000313.1 GCA_005883405.1 Chloroflexota bacterium
GCAAGTCTAGCCAGGCTCACGTGTGATCGCTGACAGCCACGCCTGAGCCCCGCCAGGATCGATCGTAATGTCCATCGTCGCCCGCACGATGGAGTCGATGCGCCAGTCCTGACCGAAACTGGCGCGGATCTCAGGCTCGGTCACACGGCGTGGGCCAACCGTCCCGGGTTGCCGATCGCTGAAACACAGCATGAAGTACCGACCACCTTCGCGAGTGACTGCCTTCAGGCTCTCGACGTACTGAGCGCGCGCCGAATCATCGAACACGTGGAAAAGTCCGCTATCCAGAACGGTGTCGAACTGCTCACCCAATGCCGCGAGCTGCAACGCATCCTGTACGCGAAAGCGGACCGACAGACCGCGCGCCTGGGCCTTGGCTTTGGCCGCCTCGATGGCCGTTGGTGAAGTGTCCACCCCGGTTGCGTCGAGCCCGAGCCCGGCGGCTATCAGCGCGTGCTCGCCGGTGCCGCAGCCCACGTCCAGTACGCGGCCGCGGATTTCGCCCGCTGTGGCCAGATCCAGAAACGTCGGCTGTGGTCGCCCGATGTCCCAGGGAGGCGTGCCCGCGTACATCGCCTCGAAGTCCCCAGGAGTGCGCCCGCTCGCAAGCATGCCGCCAGTAGTATCACGCTCGCGTCCCTTGAAGGTTCCGCATAGCTTGCGGCCACGGAGACCGATCACGTCGTCGATCACCTCCGGACACCTCCGGATACACTGCCAGCCTGGTGCCTACCCCTCAGTTCGCGCTGGCGGCCCAGGTCGGCCGCGTACCGTCCATGCGTGTGCCACTGGACGCCTCGCAGGAGCTGCGCTTTCGGCGACTCATGGACGATCTGGTCCTGATCGACGTCCATCAGCACCCGATGGTGCTGTCCGACGACGCCGCCGAGCTGCCGGCGTACTTTCGAAGGAACGCCTATGCCTGGGGCTTCGACGCCGTCAAAGCCGGAGGTTGGACGGCGGTGGCCACGGCCAATCTGCTGTCCTGCCTGGGCAAGGAGCCTGACGCGTCGTTCAGCCGCTTCGGCGATCTGGTGGACGAACTCGGAATGATGCTGGCCGACGTCCACAAACGCGGCGACTCCGTGATGAAAATCGGCCGCACGCAGGACATCCTGGATGCGCGGCAGTCTGGCAAAGTCGGATTCCTGCCGACGGTGGAGCACCTGTCGATAGACCACGAGCTGCACCGGGTGGACGTGCTGTACGGCATCGGCATCCGTCTGGCCGGTCTGACGTATACCCGCAAGAGCTGGATCGGCGATGGCCAGTTCGAGCGGACGAACTGCGGCTTGAGTGAATTCGGCGTGGACGTCGTGAAGCGCATGAACGACATTGGCATGGCGATCGACCTGTCGCATGCGGGCTCGCGCACCGCACTCGAGACCATCGAGCTCTCACAAGTCCCGGTGGTCTTCAGCCACAACGCGGCATTTGCCATTCGACCCACCCGTCGCTCGCGCTCGGACGAGGAGCTCCTGGCCTGCGCAGCGAAGGGTGGACTGTGCTGCGTCACCGCGGTGCCCAACTCGCTCAGCGACGATCCGCGCCAGGACATCAACTGTGTACTCGACCACTACGACTACTTTGTCAAACTGGTGGGTATCGATCACGTCGGCATTGGCACCGATACCCAGGTCGGCGATCACGTCGGGTTTCATCGTGTGCTGCTGGGACGCAACGCTCCCGACAGCCTGCCAGCGCCCTACCTGGACGGACTGGAGTCACCGGCTGACGGGTGCAACATCATCCGCGGCCTGATTGTGCGCGGCTACGATGACGTCGCGATCCGAAAGATCGCGGGGCAAAACGCACTCGACTTCTTCCGCCGCACCATCTCTTAGCATGCGTTACACGGTTTTTGGCGCGGGCGCGATTGGTGGCACGGTTGGCGCCCACATGGTGCGCGGCGGCGAGTCGGTGCTGTTCGTGGACAGCGATGTCGACCATGTCCGCGCGATGCAGCACCGCGGCCTGACGATCCGCGGCTTCGCGGAAACCTTTACCGTTCCGGTCGAAGCCACCACTCCAGACGCGCTCCCGAATTCACTGGAGTCGGTGCTGCTTTCGGTGAAGGCGCCAGCCACGGAGGACGCCGTGCGTTCTTTCACCGATCGCCTGGCGCCAGAAGGCTGTGTGGTGTCACTGCAGAACGGTCTGAACGAGCTCGTCATCGCGCGCCTGGTTGGCCAGCAGCGAACGGTGGGGGCGTTCGTGAACTTCTCCGCCGACTACCTCGAGCCTGGCCTGATCCACTTTGGCGGTCGCGGTGCCTTCGTGCTGGGTGAGCTCGATGGCTCCGTGTCCCCACGGTTGAGGTCGCTCCAGCGGGCGCTGGGCCACTGGGGCGACGTCAGCGTGACCGACAACATCTGGGGCTACCTGTGGGGCAAGCAAGCCTACGGCGCCATGCTCTTTGCCACGGCGCTGACGAATGACTCGATGGCCGACGCGATCGACGACCAGCGCAGCCTCATGGTCCAGTTGGCGAACGAAGTGCTGCGCGTGGCCGCCGCGCTCGAGATTCAACCGCTCGGCTTCGACGGCTTCGACCCGGCAGCCATGGCGTCGCCCGATTCCGCCACCGTCTCTCAGTCCCTCGATCAGCTCGTCGCCGTCCGACGCAAGGACGAAAAAACGCACAGTGGCGTCTGGCGAGACCTGGCCGTTCGCCACCGTCGGACCGAGGTCGACGCACACTTCGTCCCCATCCTCGCGCATGCCTCAGACCTGGGTGTTTCGGTCCCCGTTCTGACGCGAATGATCCAGATGATCCACGAAGTCGAGGATGGTATGCGCGACTTCAGCCGCTCGAACCTGGTGGAGCTCGCTACTCACCTTCATCCATCGGAAAACTGATGCCGTTCGCGATTGCGCTGTTCCTGGACGAGAGATCCGACCTGATTGTTCGGCAAATCTGGGCTGCGCTTGATGACCACTACGTCACGTCCCTCGGGAGGATCGCCAACTCCGACTACCACCCGCATGTGACGCTCAGCGTCTTCGAGCACGGCGACACGGAGCAACTGTTGGGGATCCTCCACCCGATTGCTCAGCAGACGGTTGGACTCCCGCTTCCCCTCGCCGCGCTCGGGTTCTTCCTCACCGAAGAGGCACCAGCGTTCCTCGGCGTTATCCCCTCGTCCCGGTTCCTCAGCGTGCACCGCGCAGTTCACGACGCGATTAAGCCCGTCGTGGACGGCATCTGGCCTTACTACCGACCCGATGCCCTGCTCCCCCACTGCACGCTTGCTGTTGGAGTGACCGATAAGGCGAGGGTGATCGATGTCGTGTCGCAGTTCACCTTGCCGATCGACGCGTTAGCAGCCAGTGCGCAGCTCGTCGAGATATCCGGCGGCCACAAGCGCACCAGCCTGACGACCACCTGACCAGCGACCCCGTCGCACGCGGCTGCTATTGCCAGAGGTCCGCCGCGGCGTGGTATGAACGTCGGAGCCAGTCGGCCTCCTGGGGGTATTCCCGTCCCCAGATCCAGCCGTGTCCAGCCAGCTCGCCCAAATCTGTGCAGGAGCCGCCGCTCCACCGCATGACGCTGCTAGCTCCCTGCAAGGTCGCCTCGGCGAAATCAGCCGCGGTGAGCCAGAGAGCGTACGCGGTGCCGTGTGCGGCCGCGAAGATACGATTGCTGCGGGGATGAGCCAGTACTGGTACGGCCCCGGGCGGACATTCTCGATCGGCACGGAGTGCATCCCATCCCGCCAGCTGGCAAGCACCCAACCGCCCTTCACCTCCACCACCACTCCCACGTCCCCCGTCCAGATGATTCCGTCGAATACGGGCGCACCGATGTGTTCGATGCGATCGCCTTTTTGATACTCCAACTCACTCATCGGACTCAGAGCGTCAGCGGTTGACTAGACATCAGCGTCGTTGGAAGCGTGCGAGTTCGGAACCATCCACTTGCATGGGCGGTCCGCCGCCGGGGTCCCTGCCGGCGCGGATTGCCATTTGTAGTGGCACGCCCTGCCGAGTGATGTGAGCCGTTGGTGACAATTGGCGCAGACCACCTCACACTTCGCGATTTCGCCATGCAGCCGGGCCGCCGAGAAAAGCATGCACGAACGTTGCCGCCCGCTGCTCGTTGGTGACAATTGGCGCAGACCACCTCACACTTCGCGATTTCGCCATGCAGCCGGGCCGCCGAGAAAAGCATGCACGAACGTTGCCGCCCGCTGCTTCTGAAGCGGGTTGTTTTTTGCGGTTCCGGATCAGGTATGCACTACGGTTGGTGCGATAGTGTTGCTTGGAGCGCTCGCGACAGCAGTCTCGACATTGCGAATGCCGCCGACCTGTGGCTCGGTTCTTGAACGCATAAACCTCGACTCCGCGGACAAGTCCGCAGCCGCTGCAAAGATGCGCAAGCAACCCGCGCGACGCCATACGGCAGTGTAGCACATATGTTCTAGGAAACGCGCGCGCCGGCGGCGCGTGAGGCGAGGTAGCAAACGCGGCCAGCCGATGACGATCGGCAACCTCTGGGGTGGGTGATCAGGGACTCGAACCCCGGACCTCTGCGATGTGAACGCAGCGCTCTAACCGGCTGAGCTAATCACCCGAGCGCCACCATTATACGCAGCAACAAGGTTGGCGGCAGTGGAAGGCATGCAGCGCGAAAACGGTTACCGCTGTGATCGAAGCTCGTCCGCACGGCCGCGGGAGACTCCTACGATCGAGAGCGCACCGCGTTGCCGACAGTGGGCGATGCACTCGCGCCTCGATGAAGTTGCGCGTAAGCCCAGGCAGCGCGTAGAAAGCCACGGCATTTCGCCGTTACCTGCCAGCTGGTACCGCACGATATGGTCTGATGGGACTCGAACTCATCGCGGAGTGAGGGGGAACGTACAGGTGCAGCTCGAGGGACAGGTGGCGATCGTTACGGGGGCGGGGCGGGGGATCGGGCGCGCGATCGCGCTGGAGCTGGCACGGCTCGGCGCGGGTATCGTGGTCGCGGAGGTGAATCAGGAGACGGCAGCGGAAACTGCCCGGGAGGTGGAGCAGCTGGGCCAGCGGGCGATGGCGATTCGGGTGGACGTCACCCGCCCCGCCGACCGCCAGGCCATGGTCGATCAGACCATGCGCACGTTCGGGCGCATTGATGTGCTGATCAACAATGCCGGCATCTATCGGTCGGCGGCACACCTGGACATTACCGAAGAGCACTGGGACAGCGTGCTGGCGGTCAACTCGAAGGCGGTACTCTTCTGCTCGCTCGCGGTCCTGCCACACATGCTGGCGGCCCGCCGCGGCGTGATCGTCAACCTTGCTTCGATGGCCGGCAAAGTGCCCTCAACAACCGCACTGCCGTATGCGGTGAGCAAGGCCGCGGTGATCAGTCTCACCCGAAGCCTCGCGGCGGCGTACGCTCGCGACGGTATCCGCGTCAACTGCGTGTGTCCGGGGTTCGTCGAGACCGACATGTGGGCGCAGCTCGATCGTGAAGTCGGCGTTGAGCAACTTGGCAGGCAGCCGGGCGAGTATGTACGCGAGCGCATCGCCAGCGTTCCTCTCGGCCGCGCGGCGCAACCCGAGGATATCGCCCATGTCATCGGATTCCTCACCACGGGCAAGGCCAGCTACATGACAGGCCAGGCGATCAACGTCACTGGCGGATTGGTGATGTACTGAGGTGCAGGCGCATGCGTTCGACTGGCTGATTCCTGAGCAGCTTGGGGCGTGCGTGAACCCGTCGGTCGGGGAGCAGGCGGCGGCGGCGCTGCAAAGCGGACGCGTTGGCTTGCTGATCAATCTGCACGAGCGACCTGATCCGGTCGAGCTGTTGAGCCAGCTCGGAGCCGAGACGCTGCATCTGCCTGTACCCAACTCCGATCCACCGTCGGAGGACCAACTGGAGCACGGCGTGGCCGCGATCACCGATGCGCTGGCACGCGGGACGCGGGTGGCAGTGCACTGCGGCGCCGGCCTGGGGCGGACCGGCACGCTGTTGGCAGCCTACTTCGTCACCCAGGGCGACTCCGCGGACGAGGCCATCGCGCGCGTCCGCGCCGGACGGCCCGGTTCGGTCGAGACGCTGCAGCAGGAACAGGCGGTACACGAATTCTCGCGTCGATGGGCCTCGCGTAGGTCCGGGTCAGCTCTTCCGAGCAGCCTGACTTCGGGCGACTTTGGCCGCGACTAGCCTGTGCACCAGCGTCTCGGGAATCGCCTTGTCGAGCGGGAAGCGCACGGTGCCCTTCGCTGTATCGAACCCGCGCAGCTCTTCGATGAAGCCATCCACGAACGATCCGTACAGCGCACAGTGGTGCTTGGCCGCGGCGAAGTGGACCGAGCCTCCCCGAAATTTGTAGGTCGGCATGCCGTAGCTGATGATCTCGGCGGCCTCGGGGATCGCGGCACGGACGATCGCGCGCAGCTCTCGCAGCCTGGGCTGAGCCGCGGCTGATTGCGCGGCGATGTAGTCGTCGACGGTTGAGAACGTGAGCATACTTCAGGCACCTCCCGCCCAGAGGGTAAAACGCCGCCGCGGCCGGTGACCCTGTACGCTGGGAAAGGAGGTAGCCCTGAGCGCAGAGGCCATCAGCGAGGCTGGAGACGCCCTCGAAACGCGAGCCGCGGTTGCGCAGGTAGCGGCTGAGCAGGAGCGAGCCGAACAGGAAGGAGTGGCGGCGCCGCCCGTCGAGCGGGCGCTGGTGCTGTGGCTGACAAACGCGTCGCACGCAGCCAACCACTTTCAAAACCAGATGGTCTCCACCCTCTACCCGGTCATCATGGCCGAGCTGGGCCTGGGCTACTTCCAGCTCGGGACGATCACCGCCATCCGCGTCGTATTCGGCAACGCATCGCAGATTGTCTACGGGTTCCTGACGCCGTTCGTTCGACGTAGCCAGCTGCTCGGGATTGCGAACGTGGTGATGGGGCTCGGCAACCTCTTCACCGGACTCGTCGGCGGATACACGGGGTTCGTCGTCGCGCGCACGGTGACCTCGGTCGGCGCCAGCGCTCAGCACCCGGTTGGCGCCAGCCTGCTATCCGGCATGTTCCCCCGCCGGCGTGGGACGATCCTCGCGCTGAACTCCAGCGTCGCCAACATCGGCAGTCTGCTTGCCCCGGCCGCGGCTGGACTGCTGTTGCTGGTGGTCGGCTGGCGCCAGATCTTTCTCGTCGTCGCGGTGCTGTGTCTGCTGGTCGGCGCCACCTACTTCCTGCTGCGCGACCGGGTCGGCGTATCGGGACAGCCGGCCTCGCGCAAAGCCCGCCTGGCGCGAGGCAAGGACAGCTACCTGCGCGTGCTGCGCAACCGCAACATCATGGCCATCTCGCTGGTGCAGATGGTCGGCGCGGCGGGTGGCGAGGGCGGCGTCAACCAGACCTATATCGGGCCGCATCTCGTGCGAGACTTCGGCCTCAGCCTGACGATGGCCGGCGTCGCGCTGTCGGTCTTCACGCTGGGGAGCGTGGTCGGGCCGCTGTGCTTCGGCTGGCTGTCCGACCGGTGGTCGCGCAAGACGATCATCCAGGCGTCGCTGCTGCTCTCGGCGCTGGTCACGTTGTCGGTCGCCCACCAGGATGTCCTGTTGTCGGGCCTGATCGGCGCTCTCTCGCCCTGGTGGCCGGCAGCCCAGGAGTCATTCCTGCCGTTTCTGCTGCTGAACCTGTTGCTGTATGGCGGCGTGACGTCGTCGCGCCAGACGCTGACCCAGGCGTTGGTGGCTGACTCGCTCGCCGACGAGGATCGCGACGCGGCCTTCAGCGTGTACTACTTCGTGGCCTTCTTCTCCGATCCCGTCTGGTCACTGGTCACCGGCATCCTGATGGAGAACTTCGGCTTCGCGTTTGCCTTCTCGCGCCTGTCGGTGACGTATCTGATCGGGATGGCGTTGCTGTTCCTGGTGCGCTCGCCAGGCCGCACCACGAGCTCTGGCCCCCCGGGTGGTCACGCGGCGACCACGTAGACCGCTGGGGCGTATACGGCACCCTCACCCCAACCCTCTCCCAGAGGGAGAGGGGGAGGGAGGAACCTTTAGCGCTTGCTGAAGCGGAAGCCGTCGCGGCTGTCGTGGCCCCAGCGGGCGGCGGCGAGCTCGAAGAGGAGGACGAGGGTGATGATCAGCAAGAGTTCCATGAGAGTCACCTGACTTTCAAAACGGCGAGCGGCGGATCGCAGCAGCCAATGGCGGGATCGAGACGGCAGGCCAGCGCGCGCAGACCGTGGGCCAGCCGCTGACGCGGATCGAGGGAAGCGGCGAGCGTGTACGCCCGGGCGAAACGGGCCTCGGCCGCCGCACGTGGGCGGAGGTCGGAGGCCGAGGCGGCACGACGAGCATCGGAGGCGGCGGCGCGCAGCTGGTCGACGAGGGCGGCGCGAGCGGCCTGCTGCATGCGCTCGCGCACGATGTCCTGGGCGGCCAGGTCGAGGGACAGCGGGCTCAGCATGTGCGGAATTTCTAACCTCCTACGGTCGCTTCACTAGTTACACTCTAGCAGTTCGGCTATAACCTGTCAAGGCGTTGAAGCCGGTTATAATCGCGCGTTACACTTGAGGCGCGAGCAAGCACACGTGACGCACCAACCCGTTCAGACACCCAGCGACTACGTCTTCGAGCTCGATGCGGGTTGCACTTGCCTCGACTTCGCCAACACACTCACCTTCGGTAGGGATCACCTCAACTCCTACGCTGATCTGCTCGCTTTCGCGGATCAGGCACACCTCATAACCCCCGAAGACGCCGCCTGGTTGCGTGCCCGAGCCGAACGCGATCAACACAGCGCGGACGGTGTGCTGGTGCGGGCCAGATGGCTGCGCCAGGCGATCCGCGGGATCTTCGGCAACCTGGCGGCGGGCGAGACGCCGCGCGAGCTCGATCTCGACGTACTCAATCGCGATCTGGCGGAGAGCCTGGCACACGCGCGCGTGCTAGCTGGCAGTGGCGGCGGGTACGCGTGGGGCTGGTCCGGGCGCGACCTGGACATGCTCATCTGGCCGATCACTCGCTCGGCCGCCGACTTGCTCATCTCCGATGAGCAGCGGCAGCTGGTGCGCGAGTGCGGTGCCCCCGATTGCCTGTGGTTGTTCCTGGACACCACGAAAAACCGCAGTCGCCAGTGGTGCTCGATGCAGTCGTGTGGCAATCGCGAGAAGGCGCGGCGGCACTACCAGCGGATGCGCGAGCGACGTGACATCAGCCCCGGCGCAGCCGCCGACGCACCGCGTGGCCGAGGGCGAGCGCGGCGAACACCGGCAGCGCCAGTTGGCGACGCCAGCGCCACGGCTGCGGCACGGCGCCTGAGAAGTAGTCGAACACGCCACCGACACCGATGCCGACCGGAATCTCGAGGTCCGCCAGGTTGCGGTCGAGCCAGAGCTCCTGTTGGGGCGCGCCGTAGGCGACCAGAAGGACATCGACCCGACCAGCGGCGCGGATCGCTGCTTGTGTCGCCGCGTCATCATCGCGTCGCGGCGAGCCTGCCGTCGCACCTGCCACCAGCAGACCGGGAAACCGAGCACTGAGTGCACGCGCAGCGCGGTGGGCGACGTCACCCCGGCCGCCGAGCAGGTACCAGCGGTACCCCAGTCTGGCTGATGCTTCGGCCAGCATGAGCACCAGATCGGTGCCCTGGACGTGCTCGCGCAAGCCAGCGCCTGCCAGGCGGGCGGCCAGTATCAGGCCGATGCCGTCGGGGATGTTCAGCGCGGCACGATTCAGCACCGCGCGGAACGACGCGTCGCGGCGCGCCAGCATGACGAACTCGGGATTGGGCGTTGTCACCACATGCGGCACCCGCGCCTCGATGGCCTGTAAGAGGACGCCCAGCGCCTCGGCGTACGTGACGTCGTCGACGCGCACACCGAGGACGTCGACGGAGTTCCGGGGTCCGGGTTCCGGGTTCCGGGTTGCGCGTTGCGCGTTGCGCGTCGCGCGTTCCGCGTCCCGCGTTGGAGGTGCTGCCCTGCTTCGCTCAGTCATCCCTGCGGGACGACGATACGTGCTGCGCGCCGTGCGCGGCCAGACGCCCAAAGAAGACCACGCGGGCACGCCCAACCGCAGCTCCAACCTGGAACGCGCGAACGCGAGAACGCGCGAACGTGAGAACGCGTCGAACGCTAGAATCCCCGCCGGTGGCGGTGTTGCTGACCGGCGTGGGGTATATCGGCGCCGCCCTGCTCCGCCGGCTGGCCGCGCCTGTGGTCGCGCTCGATAACTTCTATTCGACGACGCGCGAGGCAGTCGAGCGCGCGCTACCGCCAGGCGCGCGGCTCGTCGAGGGCGACGTCGCCGACCCTGCCGCTGTGGGCCGCGCGTTCGACCTGCTCGGCGACGCCCGAGGCGCCACGGTGTATCACCTGGCGGCGCAGCCGAGTGCAGCCATGGCGACGCGCGAGCCAGAGGTTACCGAGCGCACCAACCTGGTCGGTGCGCGGGTGGTGCTGGAGACGGCTCGCGAGCGCGGCGCACAGGTGGTCTTCGCCGGTTCCTTCCGGGTCTATGGCGACGAGCTGATCGGGCAGACCGTCGGCGAGGACACCCCGTACGGACGAGTTTCGGACCTGTCGCACCTGAGCAAGATCTACGTCGAACAGCTCGCGCGCATGATCGGCGCGCGGTTCGTCTCGGTGCGACTCGGGGTGACCTATGGACTTTCGCCCCTCATGAAGACGACGCCGGCGTTCATGACCGTCCCCAATCTGTTCTGCCAGCGCGCCGCGCAGGGCGAGGTGCTGCAAGTACTCGAAGATCGACCACTCGCATTTATCCACGTGGCGGATGCGGCAGAGGCACTACTTGCGGCGGCCTCGCGAATAGAAGCCGACTGGCAGGTGGTCAACGCCGCACCGGAGGTGGCCACCATCGGCCACGTGGCGCGGACGGTGCAGCGACTGGCTCAGGAGCGTCGCGCCTGGGTGCGGATTCATGGCGCAGCCGCGTCCGAGGCCGGTTTCCGGGTTACCTCGCGTCTCGGCGGTCTCGAGCATCGAAACACCCTCGCGGACGGGCTTGGTGAAGTGCTGGACTTCTTCCTTGGCCACGAGCGGCGATGAAGGTCCTGGTCACCGGCGCCTCAGGGCTGATCGGGCGCCATACGCTTGACCTGTTGCTCCGCGAGGGCCACTCGGTGCGGACATTCCAACGAGGGCAGCTAGCCGGCGTGGCTGGCGCTGACGGCCGGAGCGTTGAATACATCAGCGGTGACGTGCGCAAGGACCGCGACGCGCTGTGCGCTGCCGCGACAGACTGTCAAGCGCTGGTCCATCTGGCGGGAAGGGGCGACGTCGCCGAATCGCGCGCGGACCCACTCGGCTATGCGGAGCTCATCGCGCAGGGCACGCTGAATGCCCTGGAAGCGGCGCGCACAACAGGCGCCGTGTTCGTTCTCGCTTCGAGCCAGCGCGTGTATCCGCTGCATCCCAACGCTTGCAATGAGGAAGACCAGCCTGAGCCCGACAGCCCGTACGGCTACGCCAAGTGGGTAGCCGAGCTGTGGTGCCGCATGGCCGCGGAACAGTTCCGGCTGACAACACGGGTACTCCGCTTCTTCTCGGTGTTCGGTCCCGGCCAGCAGCCGAACGGCGGCAGCGGCGTGGTCACCATCTTTGCCCGCGCGGCGTTGCGAGACCAACCCCTCGAGATCCAGTCGCAAGGAAGGCGCGATTTCACCGATGTGCGCGACGTAGCCCGCGGGATCGTGCTCGCGCTTGATAAGCGTGCCGACGGTAACTGGAGCATCCACAACATCGCCACGGGTACAGGCACCAGCTTTCGCGCCCTGGCGGAGCTGATCGTGCAGCTAACGGGATCGAGATCCACAATCGAGGAGCGCATCAACGAGCCGGCCGGCCAAGACCTCGTCGCCAACGTCAACAGTGCCCGCAAAGACCTGGGCTACGTGCCGTGCATCAAGCTCGGCGAAGGCCTCGACCACTACATCCAATGGCTTCGACAGCACGACTCTGCCTGAAGGCCCGGCCGACGCCGAACCAGCTCGCCGACCGGCTGCGGCCGATCGACGGCGTCTGGCCCGACGGCCTGGAGCTCTACCTCACCGCGGCCGACCTCAGGACTCCGGCGGCCACTGACGACGTGGTGGAGCGGATCAACAGCGCGGGCGTTCCGCACGACTTCGCGTGGTTGATCGAAGGTCCGGTGGACTCCTTCGACGGAGCCGACTTCGACGTGGCGCGCGAGAGTGAGGCGGATCTCCGGGTGCTCGACCGATTGGCCGACCTGGCGAGACAGATCCGCGCGCGCGCCGTCAACATTCACGTAATTGCGCCCAGCTCCGACCTCACCCGCTTGACGCTGGAATGCCGTGCGGCCCTGTTGCAAAAGGCGCTCCCATTTGTGCTCCGCTTCGTGGAGCTGATGCAGGGCGCCGGCGCGGTGCCAACGATCGAAAACATGCCGCCCGTGCTGCGCATGCGGCGCGGCGATTTCGCGTTCACGCCGATCGGCATGGCGTCTGATGATCTGCAGTGGCTGGTGGAGCGCGCGCCAGGCTTGCGGGTGCTGGTGGATACCTCGCACGCCGGCCTGTACCTGAACGCTCGGCGCTTCGCGCCCGATCCTGCCTACACCTGGAGCGGACCGCTCATCAGCTACTTGCGAAAGCTACCGGCCGACCCACCTGACCTCGAGAGTTACCTGCAACAGATGCCGGAGGTCGAGAATGCGCAGGTTTCGAATGCCGAAGGCATCCTCGGCGAGGGGTTGGCCTATGATCGCGGGGACCTCGACCTTGATCCCGCCATTCGCTGGCTCGGCGGCCACGCGCGGCACATCGTGACGGAGACCATCGAAACCAACAACGACGACGCCATCCTGATGCGCGATGCACTGCGGCGGATGCGGCTGGTTCTGTCTTGAGCCAGTCACCGCCGCCGGCGGAGCTGCTCCTTGGCCGACCGGAGTTCAACGGCGACAACCACACTGCCGCACGACTGGTCCGCGACCGGCGCGTGCTGGTCACCGGCGCCGCGGGCAGCATCGGCTGGCCGCTGGCGCAGACGCTGCTGGCCGCCGCGCCGGCCCGATTGATCCTGCTCGACCACCACGAGCACTCCTTGTTCAGCCTCGAGCGATCCCTTGGCGAACATCCAGCGGCGGCCTATGAGTTGGCGGACGTGCGGGACGAGCCTCGTCTTCGGAGAATCTTCGATCGACAGCAGCCCGAGATCGTCATTCACCTGGCGGCGGCCAAGCACGTGCACTACGGCGAGCGCTTCCCCGACGGCGCGGTTGAGGCCAACGTCCTGGCGACCAACACCATTCTCCGTCTGAGCGAGAGCGCCGGCGTCGAAGCGCTGGTCTATCCATCCAGCGACAAGAGCGTCCAGCCGCCGAGCCTCTACGGCGCCACCAAGCGCATCGCCGAAGCGCTCGTCCTGGCCGCGGCGGTGCAGCGCAGATGGGTGGTGGTGCGCTACGTGAACGTGATCGGCACCCGCGGCAGTGTCATCGAGACCTTCACTCAACAGATCGTTGCCGACCGGCCGCTGAGCGTGACGGACGATCGCATGACGCGCTACTGGATCAGCATGGACGAGGCGATCTGGTGCGCACTGATGGCCGCGCGGTGTGGCGTGCCCGGCGAGGTGGTCATGCCCGCCTGCGGTGAACCGCTGCCGATCGTCGAGACGGCGCGCAGACTTGCCGGCTGGTATCGTCCCCAGCAGGTGCCCTACCCCGTTACCCGCACAGGCATCCGACCGGGCGAGCGGCTACACGAGATCCTGCTCTCGCCGAACGAGTCCTTCGCGGACGGGCCCGCCGCGGGCTTGCGATCGGTGCGAACAACTCGGGACGTAGCCAGCCTCTCGCAGCTTCGCCCAATCCTGGACAAACTCGAGACGCTGGTGGAGCGTGGCGACCGCGACGGCATCGCTCGGACGTGCCTCGAGGCTGCCGACGCGCTGCAGTGAACCCGATTCCCTGGCTCGGTCTGGCCTTCGTGTTGGCCGTCGTCACCACATTCACGCTGGCGCGCGTCGCGGAACGCTTCGGCCGTCGCATGGGTGTGCTCGACGTGCCGAGGGCGGGTGAGGTCCAGCGCTGGAGCGCGCCGCGCACGGGCGGCTACGCCATGCTCGGTGGATTGTGGATCGCGCTGGTCGTGGCGTACCTGCTGCGCGACCAGTTCCTGATCGATCCTGAGGTCGGTCCGGGCTGGAATCCGGTCGACGACCTGCGTGTGGTTGGGCTCGTGCTCGGCTCGGTGTGCATCGTGCCGCTGGCAGTGCTCGACGATAAGCGCCGTCCCGGTCGCGTTCGGCTTGAGCGTGAACAGCATCGCCCAGCCGTTTGGCGACCCGATTGACTTGCCAGTCTGGCTGGATATTCCGATCAGCATCGTCTGGTTCATGGGCATGATGAACGCCATCAACTGGGTCGACGTCATGGATGGCCTGGCAGGCGGCGTCGCCTTAGGCGGAGCCATGGTGCTGTTCGCCCGCGCCTACCTCTTTACCGAGTACTCGGTGGCGCTCTTCCCGCTCGCCCTGGCAGGCGTGTGCCTCGGCTTTCTGGGCCGCAACCGTCCCCCCGCCACGATCTTCATGGGCAGCTCGGGCTCGCTGCTGTTGGGCTTCGGTCTGGCGGGCAGCGGCATCCTGGGTGGCGCAAAGCTTGGGACGGCCATCCTGGTGCTCGGCGTACCTATCCTTGACGCCGCGTGGGTGATCTTGCGTCGCCTCACGCGCGGCGCGCGACCGACGATCGGCGGCGACCGCGAGCACCTGCCGATGAAGCTGCACGATCTCGGCTTGAGCACCGGCCAGACGGTGCTGCTGTTGTATTTCGTGTCAGCTGTGCTGGGAGTGCTGGGATTGAGCCTCCACACGCCGCCGGAGGCGCCGAGCTTCGAGAAGCTCTACGCGTTGGTGGCGATGGTGCTGGTGCTGTTGGTGGTGCTGGCCGCCGTTACTGTGGCGGTGACGCGACGTCGTCGCGCCACGCATTAGCCACCGCGGATGCGCGACACGCGGGCTTCCAGGCGCTCCAACAACTCGGGCGGTGAGGCGACCGAGCCGGGCGGAGCGCACAGCGTGCCGAAGCCGTGGTAATCGCTGCCTACGGTGGGCACCAGATCGTACGCGGCACACGCCTCCAGCATGTGAGCCTGCACCTCGGGGCCGTACTCCTTCGAGTAGTAGACCTCCAGACCGTCAATGCCCGCGGCCAGCACGGACGGCAGAAAATCACGCCAATCACGGCCGTCGAGCTCGTTCGGATGTGCCCACGACGCGAAGCCACCGACCGAGTGGATCAGGCGAATGCCTTCGGCGGGCTCGAGGCGGAAACCCTCGAAGTAGGCTGGACCGCCGTGCCCGATGAAGCGGTCGAAGGCCTCGTCGATGGTCTGGACGTGACCGGCTTCGAGCAGCGCCTGGGCGACGTGCGGTCGGCCCACGCTGCCTTCGCCGGCGATCTCGTACACCCGCTCCAGGGTGATCGGCGCACCGATGCGCACGAGCGCCGCGACCATCTGCTCAGCGCGTTCTAGCCGTGCTTCGCGGAAACGCCGGATGGCCTCCTGAAAGGCCGCGTCCTGGTGATCGAGGAACAGGCCGAGGATGTGGACCGAGGCGCCCGGCACATCGGTACTCAGCTCAATAGCGGGGATGACGCGTACTCCCAGCGGAGCGCCCGTGCTTTGCGCCTGGGCGACGCCGTCGGTCGAGTCGTGGTCGCTCAACGCCATGGTCGAGACGCCGCTGGCATGCGCCAGGCGCACCAGCTCCGACGGCGAGAGGCGGCCGTCGGAGACTGTGCTATGGAGGTGAAGATCTAGCATTCGTTCGCGCGTTCGCGCGTTCTCGCGTTCGCGCGTTGCTGGTTCTCCACTCGTTGGTTCCTCCATCCTCTGCTGACGACGGTACGCGCTGTGCGCTATCCGCGTCCTGAGCAGCCAACCGCCCGGTCAAGTGCGAACGCGCGAACGCGAGAACGCGCGAACGCGCGAACGCGGTCACCGTGCATAATCCACCGCCCGAGTCTCGCGGACGACGGTGACCTTTACCTGGCCCGGATACTGGAGCGTCTCTTCGATTTTCTTGACGATGTCCCGCGCCAGGCGCATCGCCGCCAGGTCGTCGACCTGCTCGGGCCTGACGATGATGCGGACCTCTCGACCCGCCTGAATGGCGAAGGACTTCTCCACTCCGTCGAACGAATTCGCCACCTCTTCGAGCGCTTCCAGCCGCCGCACGTAGTTTTCGACACTCTCGCGGCGGGCTCCGGGCCGCGCGCCCGATGCCGCGTCGGCAGCCTGCACCAGCACATCTTCGATCGACTGGTGGTCGGGGTCGTGATCGTGGTGGCCCATGACCGCCTGAACCACCGGTTTGGATTCGCCAAAGCGACGGATGAAGTCTGCGCCGATGATGTGGTGCGGACCCTCCACCTCGTGGGTGAGCACTTTGCCGATGTCGTGCAAGAACGAGGCTCGCCGCACGACGTTGACTTCGGCGCCCACTTCCGAGGCAAGCATGGCGCCGATATGGGCCGCCTCGACGGCGTGCTGCAGCTGGTTCTGGCCATACGATGTGCGGAACTTCAGTCGGCCGACGACTTTGGTGATCTCGGGATGCAGGCCTGGCACGCCTGCCTGGTAGGCGGCCGCTTCGCCCTCTTCGCGGATCTCCTGCTCGATCTCCTGCTTTGACTTGGCGACGATCTCTTCGATGCGCGCGGGATGAATGCGGCCGTCCTGGACGAGCTTGGTGAGCGCCAGGCGGGCGATCTCGCGCCGTACCGGGTCGAAGCAGGAGAGCGTCACGGCATCCGGTGTGTCGTCGATGATCAGGTCAACCCCGGTCACGGCTTCCAGCGCGCGGATGTTGCGGCCCTCGCGACCGATGATGCGCCCTTTCATCTCCTCGTTGGGGATCGGGACCACCGTGGTCGTGATCTCGCCGACCGTGTCGCTGGAGTAGCGCTGGATGGCGACCGAGAGAATCTTGCGCGCCTGCATCTCTGCCTGCTGGCGGGCCTCCATCTCGATGACCCGCGCGCGGCGTCCAGCTTCAGTGCGCACCTCCTCCTCGACCCGCTGGAGCAGCAGGACGCGCGCTTCGTCGCGGGTCAGCGCGGCGACCCGCTCGATGGCGGCCACCTGTTCCGTACGCAGTCGCTCGACTTCACGCAGGCGGGCATCTGTCTCTTCCTCGCGTTGCTGCAGGCGGCGCTGCCGATGCTCGCCCTCCTCGATCTTTCGATCGAGGTTCTCTTCTTTCTGTCGCAGACGCCGCTCTTGCGCCTGCACTTCGATGCGGAGCTGCCGCGCGTCCTCCTCCGCGGTTGCCAGGATGCGGATGGCGTCTGCTTTGGCCTCGAGCACGATGGCTTTCTTTTCGGCCTCGGCACTCGCGCGGGTTTCGAGCGCGCTTTCTTCAGCCAGCCGACGCTGTTCGGCAGTGGCGTACCGCTTGAGTGTGTAGCCCAGTCCAGCGCCAATTGCGCCGCCGGCAACTAGGGCCACGATGATTGTTATGACGTCCACAGTCGAGATCACCTCCTTCCTTGAGCCTGGCTAACCCGCCGTGGTGAACGTGGGCAAGCTGATACAGGGCCATCCGACCAAGACGGTCCTGCGCGGATTGTACGGCTAGTGTGCTAACTAAAGAGCCTTGCCTTGTGGAGCAAAGCGAGCTGATTGGGCAGTAGCTCGGGCAGCTGCTGCGGTAGGACCCAGCGGTGAAGACCGGTCTCGTCGGACGACTGGTACGTGCCGCTCTCGACGGTGCAGCGATACAGCAGGTCGAGCTGACTTCTGCCCCAGAAATCGGCCGCGAGCAGTGCGTCCACGCGCACGCGCAGGCCCGTTTCTTCCATCACTTCGCGAGTCAGACTCTCGGCGTGTTTGAGCCATCCGCCCGGCAGGCCCCACGGCACGTCACGACGGTACGTGTGCTCGAGCACCAGGATGCGGCCGTGATCGTCCTGGATGAGTGCCATCGCGCCGACCATGAAGGAGGGGTTGAGGATGCGCAAGAACAGCTGGCGCATCCAGCTCGGGAACGGCACGTCGCGCCAGATGCGCAACAGGAGCGGCCTCATCCGCCGGCTACTATCGCTTATATGACTCAGACAGCCGCAGCCACTGAACGCCTGCCGCTCCGCGATCGTCTGGCGCGCGAGCGCGGGCGCGTCTGGGTGGTCGGCCATCGCGGCGCGATGGGCCACTGTCCCGAAAACACGCTGGCGTCGTTTGAGCGCGGACTCCAGCTCGGTGCGGACTGGATCGAGCTGGACGTGCACCTGTCGCGCGACAACGCGCTGATCGTCATCCATGATGAGACGCTCGACCGCACCACCAACGGCCAGGGCGCGGTCCGCGAGCACTCACTCGCCGAGTTGAAGGCGCTCGACGCGGGCAGCTGGTTTGGGCCCGAGTACGCCGGCGAGCCTATCCCCACACTCGACGAGGTCCTCGGCTGGGCGCGACAGCGCAACGCTATCGTGGATATCGAGATCAAAAACGCCCCCGTGTACTACGCCGGCATCGAGGCGGCGGTGGTCGAGGCGCTCGATCGCTACGGCATGACGGAGCAGGTGATCGTCATCAGCTTTGACCACCGAACCGTCCAGCGCGTCAAGACACTCGATCCGCGCATCGCCACCGGTGTGCTGTATTCGGGTCGACCCGTCGACAGTGGCGTGAGCCTCGCGGCTCAAGCGCAAGCCGACGCGATCTTGCCCCACTGGGCCCACGTGACCGCGGCGGACGTCGCCGGCGCGCATTCCGCTGGCCTATCGGTGGCGCCATGGGCTTCATCGGACCCGGCAGTCCTCCGTGGTCTGATCGACGCGGGCGTCGACGCCATCGGGACCAACCATCCCGACGTGTTGCGCGACGTGATGAAAGGCGCACGCGGGTGAGCGCTGCCTGGCCCGGCGCGCTCCTGAGACGCAAAGACGTTCAGCTCTTCCTCACCAGTTTCCTCGGCCTATACGCCGAGCTGCTGTGCATCCGCTGGATGCCGGCCCACGTCCGCTTTCTGTCGTACTTCACCAATTTCATCCTGCTGGCTTCGTTCCTTGGCCTGGGCGTCGGCATTCTCTCGGCCAGGCGAAGACTGCTACTTGGTCCACGTACCTTTCCACTGCTGCTGCTGTTCGCCGCGATTCTCATTGCTGCCGCCCGCTTCGAGCTCCACATCGGCTCGGCCGGTGTCCTGTATTACGGCGCGGGAGAAGGCGGCACTGCACCAGCTGAGAATGCGCTCGTCCTACCTGCCGCGTTTCTGCTGGTAAGCCTGCTCTTCGTCTGCATTGGCAGGCCCCTGGGCGTGCTGCTCGGCCAGGTAACGCCGCCGCTGCGCGCCTACGCCTTCGACATCGGCGGCAGCCTGGCCGGCATCGCCGCGTTCTTCGTGCTGTCATGGTTCGAGCAGCCGCCGGCGGTGTGGTTCCTGGGCCTGCTGCTGATCACGTTGCTCCTCGCCGGACCGACCTGGTACGACCGCGCCTTCATGCTCGCGCCGCTGGTCGTCTCGGCGATCATCGCCTGGAACATCGGCGCGAGCTACTGGTGGTCGCCGTACTACAAGATCGGCCTCACCCCAACCGACAACCACGATGGCTGGGAGCTCAACGTCAACGAGAGTGGCCATCAAGCCATGCTGCCGTCCGAAGAAAAGGAGCCGTTTTATCGTTCGGCGTATGACCTGTTCGGCGCAGGCCAGTTCCAGCGGGTGCTGATCATCGGCGCCGGCAGTGGCTCGGATACCGCCATTGGCTTGAAGTACGGACAGGTCGGCCACATCGACGCGGTCGAGATCGATCCCGTCATCGCCCGCCTCGGCCGAGAGTTCCACCCGGAGCAGCCGTTCTCCGATCCTCGCGTCGACGTGCACGTCGACGACGGACGCTCGTTTCTGCGCAAGAGCACCGACACATACGACCTGATCATCTTTGCCCTGCCCGACTCGCTGACGCTGACATCGCAGTTCTCGAGCCTTCGCCTGGAGAGCTTCCTGTTCACCGAACAGTCATTCAAGGAGGCGCGCGCCCACCTGACCTCGAACGGCGCGATCGTTCTCTACAATTACTATCGCGAGGACTGGCTGCTGCGGAAGCTGGCCGGCATGCTCGAAGGCGCCTTCGGCCAGGCGCCGTACGCCATGAGCTACGGCGGCTGGGGCCGCGCTGGGGTGCTGGTCGATGGGCCCCGCCTGCAGACGCTGCTGGCACAACGGCCCGAGCTGAGGCAGCCGTACCGTCAGATTCGCGCACCGACGCCCCAGCTCGGCGAGGACCCGTACGCGATCATGTTGCCGCTTGTCGGGTCGGGCGTGCTCGCGCACGACAACACGGCAGGTGATACCGACCCCGCGCCGCCGACGCCCGCGAGCGACGATTGGCCGCTGATGTACTTGCGAAACCCGGCCCTGCCGTGGCCCTTTGTCACCGGGCTAGCGATGGTGGGCGTGATTGCGCTCGGTCTGATCTTCGGGCTGGCTCCAAAGACCGCCCGACGCGGCTTCAACGGCCACATGTTCTTTCTCGGCGCGGCGTTCATGCTATTGGAGACGCGCAGCCTGGTAACGTTCGCGCTCTTGTTCGGATCGACCTGGCTGGTCAACTCACTGGTGTTCTTCGCGATTCTGTGCAGCGTGATGTTGGCGGTGTTCCTCAGCGCGCGGTTCCCGCTGCGACCATCGGTGCCGCTGTACGTCCTGCTCGTCGCGGCCCTGGCGCTCGCGTACCTGGTGCCTCAGGACGCGTTCTTGTCGATCGACCTCCTGCCGCTGCGCTACGCGCTCGCCAGCCTGGTGGCATTTCTTCCGGTATTTCTCGCCAACCTTGTCTTCGCGGGCTCCTTCAAGGGCACCGGGCCGACCGCCGACGTAGCGTTTGCCTCCAATTTAATTGGCATCATGCTCGGCGGCATGCTCGAATACACGTCCTTGCTGATCGGCTACCAGAACCTGCTGCTCATCGTCATCGGCTTCTATCTGCTGTCGGCACTTCTGCTGCGGCGAAGGGCGCCTGCGCCGGCCCCCGAGACCGATTCTCGAGTGCCAGTCGCGGCCACCTGAGAGATGGTCGACGCGGCACCAGAAGACCTCGCCTACCCTCTCGCCGACTATCCGCGGCTACGGCCGATCGAAGTCTTCCCCATCCAGGACGATGGTCGTCGCGGTCTCGTGCTGCGCGATCCAGCCGATCCCAAGATCAGCCCGATCATCGTCTCCGACGGCGCCGCCGACGTGCTGGTGCTGCTCGATGGACAGCGGACGCTGCCGCAGCTGGCGACCGTGCTGCTGCTGCGCGGCGCAAGCATCAGTGAAGGTCAGCTGCGGGGCTACCTGACCCGCCTTGACCAGGCGGGCTATCTGGACGGGCCGCGCGCGACGCATCGGCTCGAGCGGCGCAAGGCCGACTTCAGAGCCGGCGCCCTGAGACCGGCGATCCACGCCGGTGGAGCGTACGTCGATGGCCTCCAGGATCTCGCGGACATGCTCGCCGCGGGCTACCTCCACGTGGATGGGCCTGGGAGTCTGCCAGCGGCGCGCGATCCGCAAGCCCTGCCGCTGCGCGCCGCCATCGCACCGCATGTCGATCTGCATCGCGGGGCGCCAACGTACAGCTGGGCATACCGGGAGCTCGCGGAGGCTGCGCCCGCTGACCTCTACGTCGTTCTGGGGACGTGTCACACGCCAGTCGATGGCCACTTCGCTGCCACGCTCAAGGCGTACGACACACCCTTCGGGGCGATCCCGACCGACGCCGAGTTCGTCTCGCGGCTGGCTCGCACCTGGGGCCGCGACCTCTTGAGTGGCGAGTTTGCGCACGCCGCCGAGCACTCCATCGAGTTTCAGACGGTCTATCTGCGGTCGCTTGGGCTGGCGGGCGAATCGGCGGCGCCGA
>VBGG01000314.1 GCA_005883405.1 Chloroflexota bacterium
CTCGGCGCCTGCTGGCAGGCGAACCAGTGCAGCCGACCGTGATGCTGCCGCGCCTGGTGCAGCGTGAATCGACGCTTGGCCCCGGCGGGCGTTATGCGTGAGCGCGCGCGGCGATGCGCTCGGACAGGTTCTCGGCGCCGAGCTCACGTAATCTGGCGGCGGCCCGCGCCCAATCCGGCGGAGCGGTTTCGGGCAGCTCCACGTCGACGTCGCTCTGCATGTTGACGATGTGTTTGAACGTCCGCAGCTGCTCGGCGATGCCCGGCGGGATGGTATCGGTGCGGGCTTCGAGCACCGCCTCGAGCGTGCCGTACTTCAGCAGCAGGCTGGATGCGGCCTTCGGGCCGATGCCTTTTGCGCCCGGAATGTTGTCGGACGAGTCGCCGGCCAGCGCCTTGAAGTCGGGGACCTGCTCGGGTAGCACGCCCATGCGCTCGACGACCTGCTCGGGGCCGATGCGCACCAGGTCGCGCACGCCGGCGCGTGGGGCGAGCACCGTCACGCTCTCGGATACGAGCTGGTAGGCATCGCGGTCGGTAGTCAGCAGCAGGCTGCGCCCTCCGCGGCGTGTCTCGGCGATGGCGGCGGCAGCCATGAAGTCGTCGGCTTCATAGCCGGGGCGTTTGCCCACGCTGAAGCCGAAGGCCGCGGCCAACGTCGGCAGCAGGTCGAGCTGTCTGACGATCGCGTTATCGAAGACCCGTCCAGCCTGATAGCTCGGCCACAGCTTGTGGCGGTAGGTGTCGATGCCCAGGGTGTCCCAGGCGACGAAGATCGAGCGCGGCTGCTCGTTCTCCCATAACGTGACCAGCATGTTCGTCCAGCCGAGGATGGCATTGATCGGCCGTCCGTCGGCGGACTTGAGCGACTTGGGCATCGAGTGGTAAGCGCGATGCGCCAGGTTGTCGCCGTCGATGATCAGCAGGGGGCGCTCCGCGGAAGAGCCAGTCACGCGCGGGACAATCATCGCAGAATACGATTGCTGCGCGATGCAGGCGGACATGGTCGTGCGCGGCGGGGTCATCTACACGCTCGACGCGACGAAGCCGAGGGCGCGGCGTCTCGCGGTGAGTGGCGGGCAGATCGTGGCATGCGATGATGCGTCGCTTGACGAGCTGATTGGACCGCGCACGCGTGTCATCGACCTGGCTGGAAAGGCAGTGGTGCCGGGCTTCATCGACGCGCACATCCACTTCGGCAGCCTCGCGCTGGCGCGCCGGCGGGTCGATCTGGATCCGGCGGCGACGTTACAGCAGGGATTGGCCATCCTCCGGGCGTTCAGCCAGCAGCAGAGCGCGGAGGCCTGGCTGCGCGGACGCGGCTGGGACCGCAATCGCTGGGGGAAGCTCCCCACGGCTGCCGAGCTGGACTCTGCGGTCGGCGGACGACGAGCGGCGCTGTCCAGCCACGATGGCCACTCCCTGTGGCTCAGCTCAGCGGCATTGCGAGCGGCCGGCATCGACCGCGACACCCGGGACCCGCCGGGCGGTCTGATCGAACGCGACGAAGCTGGGGCCCCAACCGGTGTGCTGTTCGAAAATGCACAGGAGCTGCTCCGCGGCCATGTGCCGCAGGTCGGCGACGACGATGTGCGGGATGCCATCCGCGCTGCGTTGCCGTTGGCGGCGTCGGCCGGACTGACCGGTATCCACAACCTGGAGGACAGCCGCTCCAGCCGCGCATTCGAAGCGCTGGAGTCCGCGGGGGAGCTGACGCTGCGCGTACACCACGGCGTCTCCCGGAGTGAGCTGCGCGATGCGCGCGAAAAAGGATTGCGCACCGGCGCCGGCGGCGAGTGGCTGCGCGTCGGTCCAGTCAAGCTGTTCTCTGACGGTGCGCTGGGGTCGCGCACCGCGCATCTGCTGGAGCCGTACGAAGGCCGCCAGGCGGATGGCTACCGCGGCGTGCCAACCCTGAAGCCGGAAGAGCTCGAAGCGGACATGCGACTCGCCGCCGATGCGGAGCTCGACGTGGCGGTACACGCGATCGGCGATGCCGCGGTGCGGGCGGTGCTCGACGCGTACGAGAAGACGCGCGCGACCTACCCGCCGATGGCGGAGCGGATGTTGCGGATCGAACACGCCCAACTGGTGCATCCGGATGACGTTCCGCGGTTCGCGCGGCTCGGCGTTGTCGCTTCGATGCAGCCGATCCATGCCACCGCCGACTGGCGGGCCGCCGACGCGCACTGGGGGAGGCGAGCGCGGCACGCGTATGCGTGGCGCGATCTGCTCGTGGCGGGCGCGACGCTCGCGTTCGGGACCGATGCCCCGGTCGAACAATTGGCGCCTCTCGCGAGTCTTTACGCTGCTACCGCCCGCGTCGATCCCACGGGAGAGCCCAAGGGCGGCTGGTACCCGGAGCAGCGATTGACGCTGGAGGAGGCGGTGCGGGCGTACACAATCGGGTCGGCAGCAGCCGAGCGGACGAGCACCCGTGGGAGTCTCTGTCCTGGAAAAGACGCGGACTTTGTGGTGCTGGCGCCGGATCCGTTCTCGCGTCCGCCGGAGGCGCTGCGCGAGACGCGCGTCGAGCTGACGGTGGTCGGCGGTCGGATCGTCTTCGAGGCGATGCCGTGAACCGCGTCATCAAGCCGCGGCGATCGTGTCTTTCGGTGCCCGGCAGCAACGCGCGGATGCAGGCCAAAGCTGCCACGCTCGACGCCGATCAGGTGGTGTTCGATCTGGAGGACGCGACGGCGCCGGCTGAGAAGGTCGGCGCACGCGCGACCATCGTCGGGTCGCTGCGATCGCTCGATTTTGGCGGGCGTGCCATCGCCGTGCGAGTCAACGGCACGGACACGGCGTGGTGCTATCGGGATGCTGTCGATGTGGCGGAACAGGCCGGGGACCGCATCGACGTACTGATACTGCCGAAGGTTGAATCGGCCGACGACGTCATTTTCCTCGATCGCTTGCTCGGCCAGATCGAGCTGGCGCGCGGCTGGCCGCCGGGGCGGATCGGT
>VBGG01000002.1:0-13141 GCA_005883405.1 Chloroflexota bacterium
GCCGCGGAGAACCAGACCACCCGCGGTAGCCAACGAACCGTAGCTCTGACCGAAGTTGTCGCGCTTCTGCCAGACGATCTTGTTCGTCTTGCTGTCCATGGCCGTATAGGTGCTGTTGATGGGTGCCCCCAGCGGCGTCGGGCTGACCGATCGGGTGTACGTCTTGCCGAGTACGAACGGTAGCTGACGCACAGCCAGGGTGCCGTCCTGCTCGGCGGCAGTCACGTAGATCAAACCGTTCTGCGGACTGTAGGCTGTGGGACTCCACTCCGTGCCTCCGCCGCCCAGCGGGTGGAAGACGACGGGCTGGTCCCAGAACGTGCCGTAGATGCACTTGGTGATCGGGAAGCCGGGTACAGGATCACCACACTGGTTCATATATGGATCGCCAACCGGGATCGGCTGTGTGGCCGCGGTCGCCTGGCGCGGCTCCTGCTCGACAGGCGTCTCGTTGATGCCGACCAGCGGCTGGCCATTGGTGCGGTCCAACAGGTACAGCCAGCCCGTCTTGCCCGCCTCATACAGGCCCTTCTTCGGCACGCCGTTGTACGTCTGATCGAACAGCACGACCGGGCTGGGCGCGTCGAAGTCCCAGATGTCGTGGTGCACTTCCTGGAAGTGCCACTTGTACTGGCCGGTCTTGTAGTCGATGGCCACGATCGAAGCGGCGAACAGGTTGTCGCCAGGCCGTATCGAGCCGTCGTAGTCGGGTCCCGCGTTGCCCGTGCTGAAGTAGAGCATGCCCAGCTCGGGGTCGAGCGCCGGCCCCTGCCAGACCGTCGCGCCGCCGTGCGTGTAGGCCGCCGCCTTCTCAGGGTCGGGGTCGGTGGCTGATGGCCACGAATCGGCGCCGACCTCACCTGGGCCGGCCACCGTGTAGAAGCGCCACACCTCGTGACCGTCCTTGGCGTCGAGGCCGTACACACGGCCGCGGATGCCGTTTTCGGCGCCCGAGATGCCGGTGAACACCAGCCCGTCGTAGTAGCGATACGCACCCGTCAGGCTGAAGCCGTCCTTGTAGTCCTCGAGCTGCGTGCGCCAGAGCAGCTTGCCCGTCTGCTGGTCGAGCGCTACGAAGCTGCCATCCAACAGACCAGTGAAGACCTTGCCCTCCCCAACAGCCACGCCTCGGTTATCCCAGCCACAACAGATGAGGTCGTTGACCTGGGGGATGTCCGAGTCCCACTCCCAGAGCTTGCGGCCGGTCTTGGCATCCAGGGCAAAGACGTCGTCGTTGCCAGTCGGGATGTACATCACCCCGTTGACCACCAGCGGGTCGGCCTCAAAGCGGTACTTCGAGCCACGTCCCGAGCCGAGACGGGTCATCCACACGCCTCGCAGCTGCGAGACGTTCGAGGTATTGATCTGGTTCAGCGTCGAGTAGCGCTGGTTATTCAGTGCGCCGCCAGACGTGATCCAGTCATTGCCGCCATTCTTGGTCTGGGCCAGATCCTGCGTGCTGATGGTCTTCGGAGCAGCCGTCTGCGCCGAAATACTGCCCGGGAACATCAACGCCCCGGCCACCAGCGCCAACAGGAGCGGTCGAATCAATACGCGCATGAGCACCTTCCTTCAATCGACGAAGCGCAAAACGAGCGCGGCGACGACGAATGTCCCCCGGAGGCTTTGTGAGTCATTTAGCCTGACCGCCGGCCCTGCCGGCCGCTATGGGTGCCTCCCGCCAATCACCCGACCCCCGGATCAGGAGAAGTTGCCGCCAGCGTAGACCCGCCACCGTTTAGTTCGCAACCACGCGTTCCCGTCTAACATGATTGGTCTGACCTTCACCCCAAACGCCAAGCTGCGCGCGTCCGAGGTCACGATCCACTACTGGATCGAGCGCTCGGCGCGGCCGTTTCTGGCCGTCAGCGGCGCCAGCCTGGAGATCCGGCCGGCCGAGTTCGTGTCGATCGTTGGCCCGTCTGGGTGCGGCAAGACGACCTTCCTCAACGCGGTCGATGGCCTGCTGCCCATCTCGGGCGGCGCGCTCGAGCTGAACGGTCGGCCGATCGCCCACCCGGGCCAGGACCGCGCCATGGTCTTTCAACAGCCGAGCCTGCTGCCCTGGCGCACCGTGCTGGGCAACGTGGTGTACGGCCTCGAGCTGCAAGGCCGCATGTCGCGCCGCGACAGCCTCGAACGCGCCCGCGACCTGGTTCGGCTGGTGGGCCTTTCGGGCTTTGAGCAGGCCTTCCCGACCGAGCTGTCGGGCGGCATGCAGCAGCGTGTCAACCTCGCCCGCGCGCTCGCCACCGATCCCGAGATGCTGCTGCTCGACGAGCCGTTCGCCGCGCTCGATGCGCAAACGCGCGAATTCATGCAGCGCGAGCTGCTCCACATCTGGGAGGAGACGCGCAAGACGGCGCTGTTCATCACGCACGACATCAAGGAGGCCGTGTACCTCGCCGATCGGGTGCTCGTCTTTACGCGCAGACCGGGTCGGGTCAAGACGTGTGTCGAGGTTGACCTGCCGCGCCCACGCGAGCTGAACATCAAACGCGATCCACGATTCCTCGCATACGAGGACCAGATCTGGAACAGCATCGAGGAGGAGGTGCGCGCAAGCGCATAGGGAGGAGCCCATGGCTTTCTCGGTGAGCGCTCGAACGGCTGCTGAGGATGCGCGAACAACTGACGTCGGGCCAGTCCGCATCCCCGGCCAGCCCGGTCGGCTGGCGCGCTACGAGGGACTGCTCGTCGGGTCGGCGGCCGTGCTCGTCTTCGTCGCGGTCTGGCAGCTCGCCGCGTTTCGGCGATTGGTGCCGGAGCTGTTCCTGCCCGGCCCGATGGATATCGCCAACGCGTTCGGCGCCTACATCGCGAAGGGCCAGATCTGGCCGGATATGTGGATCAGCGGACAGGAGCTGATGTACGGCTTCGCGTTGTCAATCGTCGTCGGCCTGCCAGTCGGCATGCTGATGGGCTGGTACCGGCGGCTGAACGAGGCGCTCGACCCGTTCGTTACCTTCTTCTACAGTATCCCGCGCGTCGCGCTGACGCCGCTGCTCATCGTCTGGTTCGGGATCGGCATCAACTCGAAGATCGCGGTGGTGTTCCTTGGGGCGATCTTCGCCATCGTCATCAACACCGCGGCGGGCGTCCGAAATCTCGATCCAGCGCTGATCAAGGCGGCCCGATCGTTCGGCGCCAGCGACGCGCAGCTGTTTCGCACGATAGTTCTGCCCGGGTCAGTTCCTTTCATTCTGACCGGACTTCGGCTCGGTCTGGGTCACGCGTTGACGGGTGTGGTGGTGGGCGAGCTGGTAGCGGCGCAGGCAGGCGTCGGCATGATGATGGCTACCGCCGGTGCGACATTCCAGACGTCGAAGGTGTTCGTCGGCCTGGTTATCTTCGCCGTCTGGGGGCTGGTGATGACCAACATCCTGTCGCGCATCGAACAGCGGTTCCAGAGCTGGAAACCCAACCCCACGTAAATCGACAGAAGGAGGGCGTGCTCACCCCATGAGGAATTGTTGCGTTCGAATCCTGGTCGGTGTCATCGCGCTGGGGGCCAGTGCGTGTTCGTCGGCGGCGCCGGCGCCACCTCCTCCGCCCACCGGCGTGCCGACGTCCGCGCCGGCAGCCCCGCCGAAGCCGACTGTCGCACCAACGACGGCAGCCACTGCCCCGCCGGCGGCCGCTGCCACCGCCCCACCAACGGCTGCACCCACCGCCGTGACGAAGCCTGCCGCTGCCGCGCCGCTGCAGAAGGTCTCGGCCGGCTACAGCAACGTGTCCGCCGACGACCTGGCGAGCTGGGTGGCCAAGGAGGCTGGCATCTTCAGCCAGAACGGCCTCGACGTGGACCTGCAGCTGGTCGCAGGTGGCTCGAAGACGATGGCGTCGCTGCTGTCGGGCCAGAACGACCTCACAATGCAAGGCGGCAGCGAGGTGCTCAGCGCGAGCACGTCCGGCGCCGACCTGGTGGTGCTGGCGACGCTCGCGCCGGTGTACCCGTACCTGTTCGAGGTGAGCGCGGACGTCAAGACGGTCGATGACCTGCGCGGCAAGAAGGTCGGCGTCAGCAGCGCTGGTGCTTCGGCGGACATTGCTTCGCGCGTCATCCTCAAGAAACAGGGGCTTGATCCTGACTCCGACGTCAACATGGTGCCCGTCGACTCCCACGCGAACCGCACCGCGGCGTTGATCAGCGGCGCGATCCAGGGAGGCGTGGACGATCCCCCCGACTCCTATGCGGTGGAGCGCGAGGGCCTGCACACGCTGTTCGACCTGGCCGGGCAGAAGCTGCCGGCCGCCAACACGGTGCTCGTCGGCCAACGCGCGTGGGTGAGCGCCAATCGCGAAACCACCCAGAAGTTCGTCGACTCACTGGTCCTGGGCATCGCGCGGATGCGCGCCGACAAGCCGTTCACCGTCGGCGTGCTGAAGAAGTACTTCCAGTCTGACGATGAAGAAGCGATGAGCGGGGCGTACGACTTCTTCACCCGCGAGGTGATCCCGTCCGTGCCATCGCCCAGGGTGGAGCAGTTCGCCGACGCCATCAGCATTCTCGGCGACAAGAACGAGAAGGTGAAGTCGCTCGACGTGAGTCGCATCGTCGATCCGAGCTTCGTCCAGAGCGCAGTCGATCGTGGCCTGAACAAGTAGCTTTCGCTGTGATACGCAGCACCACGTCGGCGGCGATCGCGCCGGATGGCTGAAGGCATGGTTGGCGTCGATACGAACTCGGCGGCGGTTGGGGAACGCGTCTCAGCCGCGGCGCCCGGCCGACGGTACGGGTCGGATGTCATCGTCGATCTGCTGAAGCAGTTCGAGATCCCGTACGCGGCGCTGAACCCAGGCGCCAGCTACCGCGGCCTGCACGACTCGCTCGTCAACTACGGCGGCAACGTCATGCCCGAGCTGGTCCTCTGCCCGCACGAAGAGATCGCCGTGGGCATGGCGCACGGTTTTGCCAAGGCAAGCCAGAAGCCAATGGCGGCCATCGTCCACGACGTGGTCGGCCTGTTGCACTCGTGCATGGCGATCTACTACGCGTACATCGACCGTGCGCCGGTGCTGATCCTCGGCGCCACGGGCCCGATGAACGAGGCCAAACGCCGCCCGCGCATCGACTGGATCCACACGGCCAACGTTCAGGGCAACGCCGTCCGCGAGTACACCAAGTGGGATGACCAGCCGAGCTCAATCGAAGGCGTTCCGTCGTCCTTCGCCCGCGCGTATCGAGTCGCGCTGACCGAGCCGCAAGGGCCCGTCTACCTGTGCTTCGATGCGCAGCTGCAGGAGGACCCGCTCGAGCGCGACGTCCGTCTGCCATCGCCCGGCGCGTCACGCGTGCCGACGCGCATGGCGGCCGACCCCGCGGCGCTCGACCGTCTGGCGGCCATGCTCGTGGACGCCGAGCGGCCGGTGATCCTGGCCGAGTATCTGGGCCGCGACTGCTGCGCGGTGCCTGAGCTGGTACGCCTGGCCGAGGCGCTGTCCATTCCGGTGGTGGACGTACGCGCCCGCCACAACTTCCCCACCAATCACCCGCTCAACATGACGCACACCGATGTCCTGGAGGAGGCGGATCTGCTGCTCGCGCTGGACGTGCGCGACCTGGAACGTCCCACGACGCGGCTGGAGAGCACCACCCGTGAGGTCCAATCGCGTCTTCCCACAGACTGCGTGTTCGCCGACATCGGCTTCTCCGATCTGGAGCTGAGTAGCTGGTCGATGGATTACGGTCGCTATCAGGAGACCACGCTGTCGATCCTGGCGGATACGTCACTGGCCGTCCCGGCGCTCGCCGACCTGGTCTCCGAGCGGGTCGCCGCGAGCGGCCAATCGAAGCGCGACCGGCTGGCCGCGCGGCGGGCGGATATCACCGGGCGGCACGCCGCGGCCCGCGCCCGCTGGCTCGACCAGGCCCGGCGCGACTGGGACGCGGCGCCGATGACCACGGGCCGGCTGGCGCTCGAGATCTGGGAAGCGATCAAGGGCGAGGACTGGGTGCTGACCGCCAATACGCTGCGCGAGTGGGTGCCGAAGCTGTGGGATATCGACGCCTGGTATCGCCACCCGGGCAAGGAGCTGGGCACAGCCACCCAGATCGGCATTTCACTGGGTGTAGCCCTGGCCCACAAAGGGACCGGCCGGCTGGTGGTCGACATCGCCCCCGACGGCGACCTGATGTTCGACGCGGGTGCGTTGTGGGTGGCGGCCAAGCACGAGATCCCGATGCTGGTGGTGATGTTCAACAACCGCGCCTACTACAACGATTGGGAGCACCAGATCATGATCGCGCGCGAGCGCGGCCGCGACGAGCAGACGGCGTACGTCGGCATGGAGATCGACCGGCCGGCGCCGGACTTCGCCATGCTGGCCCGATCGTTCGGGTGGCACGCCGAGGGCCCGATCGTGCGTCCCGGCGATGTCCGGGCCGCCGTCGTCCGCGCCCGCGACATCGTCCTGAAAACGGGTCAGCCCGCGCTCGTCGACGTGGTCACTATCTATCAGGAGGAGACGCATGCGAAACGATGAAGACACACGAGTATCGGTGGACGGTACACCCAGTGCGCCGCTGACGGCTGATAGCTGACAGCTGATGGCTATTCGCTACCTCATCGACACGTATCTGGACTTCATCCAGGCCGAAGGCATGCCAATCGTCGAGAGCTTCGGTATCGACCTCCTGAAGGTCGAAACCAGGCCGTGGCCGCGCATGGGCCCGGTCAATGGCGCATACGCGCTGACGAGCGGTCGCGGCGACTTCATCGACATGTACGTGCTCGATATCCCGCCCGCTCGCGCCACCGATCCCCAGAAGCACCTCTACGAGGAAGTGGTCTACGTTCTCGACGGCCGCGGCAGCACCACCATCGAAGCCTCGGACGGATCGCGCCACAGCTTCGAATGGGGCCCGAAGAGCCTCTTCGCGCTGCCGCTCAATGCGCGCTATCAACACTTCAATACCAGCGGCCAACGTGCCGCTCGTCTGGCAGGAGTGACCAACCTGCCGATGGTGTTGAACGCGTTTCACAACCAGGACTTCATCTTCAGTAATCAGTTCGAGTTTCCTGACAGGCAAGGCGAAGAGAGATACTTCAAGGGCGACGGAACCTTCCTGCAAACCCGACCAGGTCGACACATGTGGGAGACCAACTTCGTGCCAGACCTGAGCACGTTCAAGCTGTGGGAATGGAAGGAACGTGGCGCCGGCGGCAGCAACATCATGTTCGTGCTGGCCAACGGGACGATGCACGCGCATATGTCGGAGATGCCGGTCGGCACGTACAAGAAGGCTCATCGGCACGGATCGGACTTTCACGTCTTCGCCGTGACTGGCCACGGCTACAGCATCTACTGGTACGAGGGCGATCCCGACTTTCAGCGCTTCGACTGGCAGCATGGCGCTGTCTTCGCGCCGGCTGACCGAATGTTCCATCAGCACTTCAACACCAGCGCCGAACCGGCGCGGTACCTGGCGGTTGCCTTCGGCAGCTTGCGCTACCCCTTTGCCGAGGACAAGAAGAAGACCTTCCTGGGGGCTGACGTGAGCATCAAGTCCGGCGGCCGCCAGATCGAATACGAAGATCAGGACCCGCGCATCCACCGCATGTACCTCGCCGAGCTCGCGCGCCACGGCATCGCGCCGCGCATGGACGAGTTCCTCGTTGGCGCGCCACGATGATCGTGCCCGGCGGCGGCAACTCCTCGGACAAGCTCCCTCTCCCTCTGGGAGAGGGCTGGGGTGAGGGTGGCGTACGAGCACGAACGCCTCCGCCTGTACGCCACCCTCACCCGCGCTGCGCGCGGCCTCTCCCAGAGGGAGAGGCGGTTACCGGGGAGTCAGCGTGATGCTCCGCGGGGCGTTCTTCCACGATGGGCACGATGGCCATGAGCACGACGACATTCGCTTCTTTGACGACCACGGCGACGAGGGCGACGGAGGCGGCGGCGAGGGGCTGGATGTCACCTGGGCCCTCGACAACGTCGAGCTGACCACCGTCGGGGTGGACGTCGGCTCGTCCACCTCACACCTGCTGTTCGCCAGACTGCACCTGCAGCGTCTCACGCAGTCGCTGTCGAGCCGCTTCGTGGTCGTCCACCGCGAGGTGCTGCACCGCTCGCCGATCCTGTTGACCCCGTACCGTGCTGATGATGGCTTGATCGACGTCCAGGCCCTCGAGCGTTTCGGGCCCGCCGCGTACGCCGAGGCAGGCCCCGACCCGAAGGACATCGACACGGGCGCCGTCATCCTGACCGGCGCAGCGCTCGAGCGCGCCAACGCAAGAGCCGTCGCCGACCTCTTTGCCGACTCAGGCGGCAAGTTCGTGTGCGCCTCGGCCGGCCACAACCTCGAGGGCATCCTGGCCGCCCACGGCTCAGGCGCGGTGGCGCTGTCGCATCAGCGCGGCGACACACTGCTTCACGTCGATCTGGGCGGTGGTACCACCAAGCTCGGCCTGCTGCGCGACGGCGACGTGCTGGCCACCGCCGCCGTCCACGTGGGCGGTCGCCTGGTGGCGTTCGACGCCGAGGAGCTCATCACGCGCATCGAGCCTTCCGCCGTGGCGGTCGCCGCTGCGCTCGACATCCCGCTCAGCCTGGGCGCGCGGCTGCACGCCGATGACCGTCGCCGGTTGGCCGACGCCCTGGTGGACATCCTGGTGGACTACGTCAACGGCCGCGAGCCGTCGGACCTGGGCAAGGGCTTCCTGCTCACCGAGCCGCTCCAGCTCAATGGCCATCGGCCGGCCGCGCTCACGTTTTCGGGCGGCGTGGCGGAGTACATCTACGGCCGCGAGCCAACGCGTTATGGCGACCTGGGCCCCGATCTGGCCGAGGCGTTGCACCGCGCTTCTGATGCAGGCCGGTTACCGGCTCGGCCGGTGCCACTCGCCGAGGGCATTCGCGCCACCGTGCTCGGCGCTTCGCAATTCAGTGTTCAGCTGAGCGGCAATACGGTGCACATCTCTGACCCGGGCGTGTTGCCCCTGCGCAACCTGCCAGTCGTCTACGCCCGCCTCGAGTCTGCCGGCACGGATGCTTCCGCCGTGGCCCAGGCGATCCGCAATGGCTTCGGCCGGCTGGATCTCACCGAGGGCGAGCATCCCGCCGCCGTGGCCTTGCCCTGGCGCGGCGAGCCGCACTACGACAATCTGCGCGCGCTCGCCGACGGCATCGCGCGCGCCATGCCGCGCTCGCTCGCCGCCGGCTTTCCCCTGGTGATCGCCCTCGACGGCGATGTTGGCGCGTCGCTCGGCGGCATCCTGAAGGAAGAGCTCGACGTCATTTCGCCCATCGTCTCGATCGACGGTCTGCAGCTGGTCGAGCTGGACTACGTCGATGTCGGCGAGCTCATCCAGCCCGCCAACGTCGTGCCCGTGGTCGTGAAGTCCCTTGCGTTTCCGTCCAGCGCCGTAGTGCCGGGAAGGACGCTCCCGTTACAAACGTGAATGTCATCCTGAGCGAAGCGAAGGATCCGCAACTCCGACCTGATTAGCCCATGCGTGAATATTGGGATGACACAACCGTTTTTTAGGGAGGATTAACGGTCTTGACAATACCCACTGGCAACGGCGCAATCAGCAGTGCGCCGCCGCGGCGGCTGAGGTTCACCCACGATCGGTGGATGGACGCGCTCGGGCTGCCGATCTACAGCGGCTACTACATCGAGGACATGCGCGGGCTGCAGCTTGGCCGCTGGGAAGAGCGAGGCTGCGATGCGGCGTTCATTCAGCTCGAGGGACAGCAGGGCATCACCGAGACACGCGTCAGCGAAATCCCGCCACGCGCTGTTCTGCCGCCGGTGCGACTCATGTTCGACGAAGTGGTCTACGTGGTCCAGGGTCGCGGCGCCACCACGGTCTGGCGGTCCGGCAGCGAACGCAAGAGCTTCGAGTGGACCGAAAACAGCATGTTCCTGCTGCCGCGCCACCACTTCCATCAGTTCAACAACACGCACGGATCACGGCCCGCCCGTCTGCTGCACTACAACTATTTCCCACTCCTGCTGTCGGCCAGCCCTGATCCCGAAGCCTTCATCTCCACCAACCGCGGCGAGGCTGGCGAACCGCTTCGCCAACTCGACCTCCAGGCGATGTACGCCGAGCCAGCGCTGAAGACCACCAGCAGCGAAGAGGTCACGTGGAAGCGGGGACACTCGGTCTGGCTGGGCAGCTTCTTCCCTGACATGAGCGCCTGGGACAAGCTCACCCTCAATCAAGGGCGCGGCGCGGGCGGTCGTAGCGTGGCGATGGAGTTTCCCGGCTCCGAGATCGGCAGCCACATGTCCATGTTCCCGTCGCGGACATACAAGAAGGCCCATCGGCATGGGCCGGGCCGAGCGATCGTGATCCCCACGGGGGAGGGCTACTCGGTGATGTGGGAGGAAGCCAAGGACAAGGTGGTGGCGCCCTGGAAACCCGGCAGCTTGATCACCCCGCCCAACCGCTGGTTCCACCAGCACTTCAATGTTGGCGAGAAGCCCGCCCGCTACCTGGCGTTCCACCCGCCACTGCAGTTCGACGGCCACGCCGAGAAGATCGAAGATCGCGCCCGCGATCAGATCGAGTACGTCGACGAAGAGCCCGCGGTGCGCGAGCGCTTCGAGGCTGAGCTCGCCCGCCGCGGCCTCACGTCACTCATCCCGCCTTCGGCCTACACGCAGCGCGACTTCGAGTGGACGCCGGCCGCCGTCTGACCGCGATCCGATCCTCCCCCAGACTGGGCCTAGAGGGGCAGCCGAAAAGTCTCCGTGCCATGACCGCCCCTCTAGGCCAATCTGTTGATCGAAGTTCGGCCGACTGCGACTTGTGCCGAAAAGCGACTTGTCGGCCGAGATTCTAGGAAGGCGGCAGGCACACAACTTCCTAATCGAGGTCTTCGGCCGCCTTCCTAGTGGGGGCCCTCCAGGGCGTCTACGCTCGGCCGCCAGCGCGCGAGCCGCCGAAGTTCTCCCCCGGACGGGTCCCCTCAGGGGAATTGCCCGCGGCATACCTGGCAGCCCGCGCGGCGAACTCTTCGAGGTGCGAGCCCATCAACGCCGCGGCGTGCTCGGCATCGTGCGCAGCGATCGCCGTGTACAGCTCGCCGTGCGTCTTGCGCGCGGCGTCAGCCATATCCGGCTGCTGGGCGTGGAGCGTGTCGAAGGCCTGTTGAATCAGCGCGCGAGTGGCACGGAACATCGCCAGCAGTGCCTGGTTGTGCGCGGCGATGACCAGCGCGGTGTGGAAGTCGAGACTCGACGCGGCGGGGTCACCGTCAGGCGGTTGCATCGGCCCGTGGATGGCCGCCTCGAGTGCAGCCAGATCTTCCGCGGTCGCGCGCTGCGCAGCGAGATGCGCCGCGGTGGTCTCCAGCGCCTGACGAGCTTCGGCGAGCTCCTCGAAGGTAGTGCCGCGCAGGTGGAGGTGCGTGCCGATCGAGTCACTCAGGAGGGCGATGTCCGGCTCCGACACGTACGGCCCGCCCTGGCCGCCGACCTTGACCCTGATCAGTCCGTTAGCTTCGAGCGCGCGCAGCGCATCGCGCACTGTCACGCGGCTGACGCCAAACTGCTGGGCCATATCGCGCTCGGTCGGCAGCCGGTCGCCGGGTCGGAACTGGCCCGAGAGGATCGCGCGGCGGATCTGGGCGATGACGTCGCTGGACGCGCGCACGGGGCGGATGGGTGCAAACACCGCGGCCTGCTCGCTCTGCACGGTCCGATCATCATACCGGTGGGAAGCGCGGGGCTGGGTCGCGCGTTGTACGCGGTCAGACGCATCATCCTTGGCAGGAGGTTTTGTCGATGTACGACGTGGCGATCGTGGGCGGTGGGCCGGCTGGGGCCAGCGCCGCCACCTTCACCGCCCGCGCGGGCTTGCAGACGATTGTGATCGATGCCGACGCGGGCATGACCCGACGGGCTCTGGTCAATAACCACCTCGGCTTTCCCGAGGGCATCAGAGGGCCGGACATGGTCGACACCGGCAAGCTTCAAGCGGCCCGCAACGGCGCGGAGGTGGTCGAAGGCAAGGTCGTCGGCCTGGAGCAGAAGAGCGACCAGGACGGCTTCACCCTGGGCACCGAGGACGGCCGATCCTTCGAAGCCCGGCAGGTGATCCTGACGCTAGGCGCCAACGCAGAGCTGGCCAGGCAAGCCGGCATCCAGACCAAGCCGGGAACCGAGCCGCGCATCCGCGAGATCGTCGACGTCGATCGCGACGGACGAACCAGCCTGCCCGGGGTCTGGGCGGCGGGTACCGTGGCCGGCGTCAGCGTCCACACCATCATCACCGCCGGCGACGGCGCTCGCGTCGCCGTCAACCTGATCAGCGCGGTCAAAGGCGAGCGGCACGTCGATCACGACGTCCTGCCGCGCCCCACGGAGGCAGCCGCAGACTGACGTTCGCGCGTTCGCGCGTTCTCGCGTTCTCGCGTTCGCGCGTTCTCGCGTTCGCGCGTTCGCGGTTGGGATGTGCCCTGTGCGCTCTCGGGCTGCACGGCCACTGGACTGCCTAATGGCGCGCCCGTCGAACGCGAGAACGCGCGAACGCGCGAACGCGAGAACGCGCGAACGCTCAACTTGACAGCCCTGGCCCACTGTGCGGTATTCTCGATTGGTCTACTCAATCAGTAGACTACCTCAACTGCACGGCTGGGACCGATGGCCCGCTCTACACCCGATCAACGCGGCGTGCCCTATTTCGCCGCGTTCCTGGACCTGCTCAATAAAAAGATCGTGGTCGTGGGCGGCGGCAAGGTGGCCACCACCAAGGTCCGTGCGCTCTTGCCGTGCCGACCTGCCCCGCTTCTCGTGGTCGCTCCACGCGTTTCGGGCCCGATCCGTCGCGCCGCCGAGGCGGGCCAGCTGCTGTGGCTCGGGCGTGAGTACGCTGACGGCGATCTCGACGGTGCCGCCCTGGCCTTCGGTGCCAGCGACGATACCGACCTGAACGCGCGCGTCGCGGCGGATGCCCGACGGCTGGGCATCCCCGTTCTGGCCGTCGACGACGTGCCCAACTGCGACTTCATCGCGCCCGCCCTGGTACGCCGCGGCGACGTGACCATCGCCATCTCAACTGGCGGTCGCAGCCCGGCCATGGCTCGCCGCACGCGCGAGCGGCTAGAGCACGAGCTGCCGAGGTACTGGGGTGACCTGCTCGACGTGGCCGCCGAGGCCCGCGATCGCCTGGGGGCGACCCGTTCG
>VBGG01000002.1:13181-21948 GCA_005883405.1 Chloroflexota bacterium
CACCCTCACCCCAGCCCTCTCCCAGAGGGAGAGGGGGTTTTGTGTCACCCCAGCCCTCTCCCAGAGGGAGAGGGGGTTTTGTGTCATTGGTGGGCGCGGGGCCGGGCGACCCGGAGCTGCTGACGTTGCGGGCGGTGCAGCGGCTGCAGGCGGCCGACGTCGTCGTGCACGACCGACTGGTCGGGCTCCGAGTGCTGGAGCACGCCGCGCCCGGTGCCGAGTGCATCGACGTCGGCAAGACACCAGGCGGCGGCGGACCAACCCAGACGGAGATCAACGCGCTGCTGGTCGAGCTCGGCCGCCAGGGCCGCCGGGTGGTGCGCCTCAAGGGTGGCGACCCGTTCGTGTTCGGCCGCGGTGGCGAAGAGGCGCTGGCCCTCTCGCGCGCCGGCGTACCGTTCGAGATCGTGCCGGGCATCAGCTCGGCGCTCGCCGCGCCAGCAGCGGCGGGGATCCCCGTCACGCATCGCGGACTGAGCGCCTCGCTGACCGTCGTCAACGGCCACGACGCCGACCAGCACGATTGGTCCGCCCTGGCCCGCTCGGCGGGCACGCTGGTGTTCCTCATGGCAGTCGAGCACCTCGAAGAGATCGTCGATCGCCTGGTATCCCACGGCCGCCCGGCCGACGAGCCGGCGGCGGTGGTGCAGTGGGCGACGACGCCCCGCCAACGCACCGTTTCGGCGCCGCTCCGCGAGATCGCCGACGTGGCGCGATCGGAAGGGTTGGAGCCGCCGGCGGTGCTCGTCGTGGGTCCCACCGTCGCGCTCTCACGCGCGCTGCGCGAGGCTCCCGAGGCTACCCCGTTTCCTACGACTACGACTACGACTGCTGTGCTGGCTGGCGCCCATGGCTGACCTGCAGCGTCGCGTGGTGGGATTCCTCGAAAGCCGCCGTACGGCCGAGCTGACGGATCTGATCCAACGCCACAACGGCGTGCCGCTCGCGGCGCCGTGTCTGCGCGAGGTTCACTCGCCCGACGCTCCGTCGTTGCGGCACGAGGTCGAGCGCGTGTGCGAGGCCGATCTCGCCGTGGCGATCTTCCTCACCGGTGTCGGCACCGCCACGGTCTTCGAGTCGGCGCGGCTCATCGGTCGCGAGGACGATCTCAGGCGCCGACTCGCCGCGGCCACCGTCGCGGTACGGGGGCCCAAACCGACCGCTGTACTCCGTCGACTCGGCGTCCGCATCGACATCACCGCTCCGCCGCCGAACACCACGGCCGAGGTCATTCAGTCGCTCGAGTCGGTAGACGTCGACGGAAAGACAGTGGCGGTTCAGCTGTACGGGGAACCGAACCCGAGCCTCAGCCAGTCGCTTCGCGCGCGCGGCGCCGACGTCCTCGAGCTGGCACCGTACGTGTGGGATCGCCCGGTTGATCCCGCGCCAATTCTGGCCCTGCTCGATGCGCTCGATCAGCGCTCGGTTGACGCGCTGCTGATCACCTCGCAAGTGCAGGTCGAAAACCTGTTCAGGGTCGCCCGTGACCATGGCCGCACGCCGAGGTTGAGCGGCGTGGCGATCGGCGTACAGGGTCCAGTTGCCGAGGCCGCGGTCATGCGCTACGGCTTGCAGCCCGCCTTCAAGCCCGCGCATGGGCACATGGGCGCGCTGGTGCTGGCGGCCGCCGAGTACTTCGCATCTATTCCCGAAGGAGTTCCAAGTTGACCACGTCCCCAGGCTTCACGATCTGGCTGACCGGGCTATCTGGCGCCGGCAAGAGCACGCTCGCGCGGGCGCTCGAACAAGCCCTGCGCGACCGGCAGCGACATGTCGAGGTGCTCGACGGCGACGAAGTGCGCGAGAACCTCAGCAAGGGCCTCGGTTTTTCCAAGGAAGACCGCGACACCAACATCCGCCGCATCGCCTACGTCGCCAAGCTCGTGAGCCGCAGCGGTGGCGTGGCGATCACCGCCGCGATCTCGCCGTACCGCGGCATTCGCGACGAAGCGCGCGCCCAGACCGGACCCTTCGTCGAGGTCTTCGTGCGCTGCCCGCTGGACGTGCTGATCAAGCGCGACACCAAGGGCCTGTACGCCAGAGCGCTGCGCGGCGAGATCGCCCAGTTCACGGGTGTGTCCGATCCCTACGAGGAGCCGCTGGCCGCCGAGGTGGTCGTCGATACCGACGTCGAAAGCATCGAAGAGAGCGCGCGCAAGGTACTGCACAGGCTGGAGTCGCTGGGCTACCTGGCGCCGTCGGACGGCCAGATCGCGCCGCACGGCGGCCAGCTGATCAACCGTCTGGCGACACCGGCCCAGGCCAACGCGTTGCGCGACCGACTGTTCATGCTGCCGCGCGTTGCGCTCACCCCGCGGGCGCTTGCCGACCTGGACCTGATCGCGGTCGGCGGCTTCAGCCCGCTCGATGGCTTCCTCAAGAAAGCCGACTACGACTCGGTCGTCGAGCGGATGCGCCTGGCCAGCGGCCTGCCGTGGTCGATCCCGATCACGCTGTCCGCCCCCGAAGCCGAGGCGAGCGCGCTGCAGGTCGGCTCGGAGGTCGCGCTGACCGACGCGCAGGGCGAGATCCGCGCCGTGCTCGCGCTCCAGGAGGTGTTCGAGCGCGATCTCGAGCGTGAAGCAGAGCTGGTCTACCGCACCGCCGACGCTGCCCACCCGGGCGTGGCGGCGATCCTCAAGGAGGGTCCCGTCCTGCTTGGCGGACCAGTCACCGTCCTCGAGCGCAATGTCCTCGGCGAGCCATTCCGGCCGTACGCGCTCGATCCTGCCGAAACACGCCGCGCCTTCGCCGAGCGTGAATGGCAGACCATCGTCGGCTTCCAGACGCGCAACCCGGTCCATCGCGCCCACGAGTACCTGCAGAAGGCGGCGCTCGAGATCGTCGATGGGCTGCTGCTGCACCCGCTCGTCGGTGAGACCAAAGGCGACGACATTCCCGCCGACGTGCGCATGCGCTGCTACCGCGTGCTGCTGGACGGGTACTACCCCGCCGACCGCGTTCTTCTGGGTGTGCTGCCCGCGGCGATGCGCTACGCCGGCCCGCGCGAGGCGATCTTCCACGCCATCGTGCGCAAGAACTACGGCTGCACCCACTTCATCGTCGGGCGCGACCACGCCGGCGTGGGCAGCTATTACGGCACGTACGACGCGCACCACATCTTCCGCTCGTTCGCACCAGGCGAGCTCGGCATCCAGCCGCTGTTCTTCGATCACGCCTTCTTCTGCCGTGCGTGCAACGGCATGGCGTCCACCAAGACGTGTCCCCACGGCGCTGAATCGCACGTCGTGCTCAGCGGCACCAGAGTCCGCGAGCTACTGCGCGCGGGCGAGTACCCGCCGCCCGAATTCAGCCGTCCCGAAGTCGCGGCGGTCCTCGTCGAGGCCGAAGCGGAACGCTCGCGCGTGCCTGCCTTCGCGGACGACTAGAGAGAGGAGCGCCCATGTCTGAGATTGAGCAACGCGCGAACACCATCCCGCGTCCGCGCGCCAACGGCACCGCGTCAGCCGCGATAGCTGCCGCGGCGGCCGCCCGCGCGGCGCCCGATTGGGACCTGGTCCTCAAGCGCAACAACATCGAGCGCCTGAAGCGCGAGAAGTTCCCGCTCGAGATCGTCAACGAGATCGACGAGCTGGGCGAGCGGAACTATCTGGATATCTCCGAAGAGGACATGGTGCGCTTCCAGTGGTACGGCCTGTACCAGGACAAACCGAAGGTCGGCTACTTCATGCTGCGCATCAAAGTGCCCAGCGGCATCCTGACGGCGCCCCAGTACCGTGCCATCGGCGAGCTGTCGCAGAAGTTCGGGCGCGACTACACCGAGCTTTCGACGCGCCAGAACGTGCAGCTGCACTGGCTGCAGATCAAGCAGTTCCGCGAGGTGTTCGCCGCGCTGGATGCGGTCGGGTTGACTTCCCTTGGGGGATGCGGCGATTCCGTTCGGAACATCACGGGCTGTCCCGTCGCCGGGCTCGACGCCGACGAGCTGTTTGACTGCCGGCCGCAGCTCGACGAGGTGGTGCGCTTCTTCCTCGCCGAGCGCGACTACTTTGACCTGCCGCGAAAGCACAAGATCACCATCTCCAGCTGCGCGGCGCAGTGCAACGCGCCCGAGATCAACTGCATCGTGTTCATCGGCACCCAGCAAGAGGGCCGCAGTGGCTTCTCGCTGCGCGTCGGAGGCGGACTGTCATCCACCCCGCGCATCGCGCGGGATCTGAACGTCTTCGTTCCGCAAGCCGATGCGCTGCCGGTCGCGAAGGCAATCCTGGATGTGTGGCGGACCGACTTGCGCTACCGCCTCTCGCGGGCGAAAGCGCGCCTCAAGTTCATGGTGGACGACTACGGGCCGGAGGGCGTGCGGGAGGCCGTCGAGAAGCAGCTCGGTCGCCAGCTGGAGGACCTGCAGCAGGTGCCGAAGCCAGTTGGTTCCACCGACCACCTCGGCGCGCATCGCCAGAAGCAGGCTGGCCTGTACTACATCGGCTTCCCCGTTTTCCTCGGACAGGTGACGGGCCAGCAAACGATCGAGATCGCCGACCTGGCCGCCGAGTTCGACGGCGACATCCGGCTGGCGCGGCAGCAGAACTTCATCATCACCAACGTGCCGGAGAGCCGCGTCGATGAGGTGATCCGTCGCGTCGCCGACATCGGTTTTCCGCTGGACGTGAACGCCATTCGCGGCGCCAGCGTGGGCTGCACTGGTCAGCCGCTGTGCAACTTCGCGGTCGCCGAGACCAAGACCAAGCTGAAGGAGATCGTCCTTCGCCTGGAGGAGCGCTTCGGTCGCGACGTCGAGGGAATCAAGCTCGGTGTCGACGGCTGCCCGCACTCGTGCGCGCACCACTGGGTGAGCGACATCGGCCTGCAGGGCACGACCGCGCGTGGCGACGAAGCCGGCCACGACAAACTCGAGGCCTACGAGATCTATCTGCGGGGCGGACTCGGCGAAAACGCCGAAATCGGCCGCCCGCTGCTTCGGCGTGTGCCGACCGAAGAGGCGTCCGCTTACGTGGAGCGCCTGGTCGGCGCATACCTCAATGAACGCCAGAACGGCGAGTCGTTCCAGGCGTTTGCAAAGCGCAAAAGCGATGAAGAGCTGATCAGTATCGGGACCGGCCAGCCCGCGCCAGTCCCGGCGTAAAGGGAGTTTCGCAGGATGGCGGTCGCACTGGACGAACGTATTGTTCTGGATGAATGGGAAGCTGGCGAGCTGTCGGTCGAGTACGACGACCACGAGCCGCAGGAGGTCATCGCGTGGGCGCTCGACACGTTCGCCCAGGATCGCGTGGCCATCTGCACCAGCTTCCAGAGTGATGGCATGGCCATCCTGGATATGGCCTGGCGCATCCGTCCGGACGTGCGCGTGTTCACCGTCGATACCGGTCGTCTGCCACAAGAGACGTACGACCTGATCGACCGGGTGCGGCAGCAGTACGGCATCGAAATCGAGACGTACTTCCCCGACACACGGGAGCTGCAGGCGCTGGTGCGCCGCTACGGCGTGAACCTGTTCTACGAATCGGTGCCGCTGCGCCTGACGTGTTGCGACGTGCGCAAGGTCCGCCCACTGGTGAAGGTCCTGCACGGACTCGACGCGTGGGTCACCGGCCTGCGGCGCGACCAGTGGGCCACACGCTCCAACATCCGCAAGATCGAGCTCGACCACGACCACGGCGGCATCGTCAAGGTCAACCCACTGGCGGACTGGACGGACGAGGAGGTCTGGGACTACATCCGCGCCAACGATGTGCCGTACCACCCGCTGTATGACCAGGGCTATCAGAGCATCGGCTGCGCGCCGTGCACGCGGCCGGTCGCGCCGGGCGCCAACGCGCGGTCCGGGCGCTGGTGGTGGGAGAAGGACGGCCCGAAGGAGTGCGGGATGCATTGCGTCGTGGAAACGGGTGGATTCGAACACGAGATCGAAGTCCTTGTCCCTCGCTGAGTCCCGCGCTGACCCGGGTGAGGCGGTGTCAGCGGGCCTGACGCTGGCCGAAGGCGAGCGGGAGGTGCTCGCTTTCGAGGCGGCGGGCTTCGCGCGGGCGGTGACCGATCCCGCTGCACGCGCGCGCTTCGAGGGACTCAGCGTGGCTGCCGCATCGGGCGTCGTTCCGGACGTCCTGGTGCCGACCGTTGAGGCCATGCTCGAGCTGGTCTTCGACAAGGGCCGACCGTCGAATCGCGCGGTGCTGCAGGCGATCTTCGGCAAGACGCCACGGGGTCGCCAGCAAGCCGCGGCGGCGCGTGAGGTGAATCAGGCGCTGCGCGCCCTGCGCGGGCAGAGGCTCCAGGACGTCCGCCTGTCCGCTGGCCCCAACCGCCACACGGTCATCCTCGAAACCGATCGCTGCCGCCTTACGTTAGAGCTCGACAGCGCGGGAGCGCGGGTCGCCAGTCTGGAGGCGGGCTAGCTGGCCGGAACCTGCTCGTCGAGGCGGTTTCGCTGCTGGTGCAGCGCCAGCGCGAAACCGAGGGCTGGGTCAATGAGCAGGTCTGGCAGGCCGAAGAGCGCGTCGCGGCGACCGAGCGCCGCTACGCCGAGCTAGAGGCGCGGCTGGCGGGTATCGAAGATCAGCTGATGCGCCTGGCCCAAGAGGCAGGAGAGCCGGGCCGTGGCGACGCGGGCGTGGACGAACGGCTGGCCCTTTTGCGCGAGCAAGTCGAGGGACTCAAGGGCTTGTCCCAGGTAGCGACGAGCCGAGCGCGCCTGGGCCCGAAACGCCGCGCGGCGTAGCGGCGGATAGCCGACCGTCTCCCGGTCGCGAGTCGCGGCGGGAGCCCCGTGCGCCAGAAGCACGCGACAGGTCCGTGCTGCCGATTCCACCCGAATCGCGGTCGCGCTACGCCAGGCCGGGTGCGTACGCGCTGCCGCGCGCAGGCGCTCGGCAGCGTCAGGGTGGCAGCTTCATGGACTTGCTCGGCGCAACGGCGCAGGATCGCGTCGGCGTTGTCTTCATAGGCGTGGGTCTGGTTGCGGTGATTTACGCCGCGCTCAATCTTCTGCGCGTCGGCTAGCCGCGGCTATTGCAGAGTGCTGCGCCGCCGCAGCAGATAGCCTGCGCCCACCAGTCCCACCCCGAGCACGGCGATGATGAGGGCCGTCGCCCCGCCCAGGCCGCTGTTGGCTGGCTGCGGGGCAGCGGCGGCCGCGGGCAGAGGCGTCGGCGCTGCCACGATCGGCGTCGGGACCGCTGGCGCGCCAGCCACCGGACTGGGGCTCAACGCCGGATTGACGACGGCTGGAGGCCGCACAACTACCGGGCTATTGGCGGGCTTGACCGCGGGCTGGGCCGGAACAGGACTGGCGATGTTCGGAGCTGCCGGCGCAGCGGCCACCGCGGGCCGTGTCGGCGTAGGTGTTGCCGCGCTTGAAGCGCCCGCGGGGCCTGGCGCCACTGGCGCTCCGGCCGCGGGATTGATGACCCCACAGGCGATGCGCGAACCCGATTTTCCGTCGGGCTGACTCTGCTGATCGTCCTCGGCGGAAGTGATGATCAGGACGGTGCGGTTCGGGCCAAGCAGCGATGCCTGGCCCTGCGCGAGGGTGGCTCCTGGCGCTGACGTGTTGTAGCTGGTCAGGCCAGTGGCGAAGTTCACGTTGGGCAAGTCGCCCACTTCAGCTCCCTCGGGGTTCTGGCGGCCGTGCTTCTTATTGAAGGGATTGAAGATATTGCCAGCCGTGACGTAGTCCGGCGGATCGCATCGGCCGACCTCGTGGATGTGGACGCCGTGGGTGCCCGAGAGCACGGGCGGGCTCGGAAACAGGATCGTGATCAGGACTTCGCCTCGCCCCTCGCGAAACTCGGCGGTGGCCACCAGGCGATTGGCCGCATCGCGCACCTCAGCAGTGGCGCCGACGGCCGGCACTTGAGCCTGCGCGGCGGCCGAAGCGAGGAACGCCGCCACCAGCGCACAACCGACGAGCAGCGACGTGACGGCAAAGAGTCTCGAGCGAATCAAAACGTTTCGGAGCACGAGCGCGGACAAGGATAGCAGCGTGCTATACAGGCGAGCGCGCGGACTGAGTGGGGTCAAAAAGTGAGGCCGAACAAAACGGGTACGCTGATCGCATTCTTGCCCCGGCTCAAACTTTGCCATTCCCGGACGACGCGGCCGAGCGGTTTCGGTATGGCGCGCGCTCGGAGGCGGCGGTCTTCGTCGGCGATCTGTTGCGCGAGGAGGTGCCCAGCCTGGCGGATGAGGGTGGGACGCTGGAGATCGTCGCCATTGCGCGCCGGCCTGGGGTGCTGTCGAAGGTGGCGATCCGCGCAAGGGGTGGCGAGGTGTTGGCGTATACGCACCCCTCACCCCAGCCCTCTCCCAGAGGGAGAGGGGGTATCGGGGCCGATCATCTGGCGCGCGTGAGCCGGCGGCTCGATGGCGAGCGCATCCATGTGATCGCCTGGCAGCGTTCGGCGCGGGCCTATATTGCCGACGCGCTTGGCCTGGGCGAGGTGCCGCCGATGCTGCTGTTGCCGGCCGTCGCTCACGCCCGCGTGCTGCTCTTACCGGCGGGCGCATTCGGCTCGAACCCGTGGCGGCGACCGCTGCCTGGCGGTGCCTCGAGCTGGCCATGCGCACGAGGCGACCCGTCCCGGGCACCGTCGTCGGCGCTACCGAGCGTGGCCCGCGTCTCGAGCTGCTCGGGTTGTACGCGGTGTTGTCGGGAGGCGATTCGCGCCGCGCGGTCGAGGGCCAGGAACTCCAGGTCCGAATCACGCGCATGGATGCCGACGAGAGCCGCATCTTCGCCACGGACCGACTCCTGCCCGACGGTCAGCTGCCGCTCATCTGACCGGGCGAA
>VBGG01000003.1 GCA_005883405.1 Chloroflexota bacterium
CAGTAACTCGTAGATGGCCAGCATCGGAGCGCTCGCACGACCGGCAGCCCTGCGCCAGCGGATGGGCAGCGCGGACGTACCGTTGCTACCGACCCTGATCCTGGGCGGACTCGGATTCACCGCGCTGCTGGCGAACGTGCTCGCGCCGTATGACCCGACGCTGCCGATCGCGGGCGGCAGGGTTTTCCAGCCCCCGTTCTGGATGGAGGGCGGCAGCACAAATGCCTTACTCGGAACCGACTTTCAGGGCCGCGACGTTTTGAGCCGCCTGATCTATGGCGCTCGTGTGTCGCTGCTGGTCGGAGTGACAGGAACGGCCGTGGCCGGCGGCATCGGGCTTCTGCTGGGCGTCATCGCCGGCTACCTCGGCGGCTGGGTGGACCAGGCCGTCATGCGCCTGACCGACGCATGGCTGGCCCTACCGTTTCTGATGTTCGCGATTTTCCTCGCGGCTTTGCTCGGCGCCGGCGTGCTGAACATCGTCATCGTTTTTGGATTCGTCTACTGGACGCGCTACGCGCGCGTGATTCGCGGTGAGGTGCTCAGCTTACGCGAGCGTGAGTTCGTTCGCCTGGCGCAGGTCGCCGGTGTGAGCACACCGCGGATTATTCTGCGGCACATCCTGCCGAATGTGCTGAACACCTGGATGGTGCTGGCGAGCCTGACAGTCGGAGTCGTAATCGTAACCGAAGCCTCGCTGAGCTTCCTCGGAGTTGGCGTGCCACCGCCGACACCGGCCTGGGGGCTCATGCTGTCTGAGGCGCGGTCGACGCTCATGGCGGGCTACTGGTGGCTGACGGTCTTCCCGGGCGTGTGCATCTCAGGAGTCGTGCTGGCGGCGAATCTGTTCGGCGATTGGCTGCGTATCCGACTCGATCCACAGCGTCGTGATCTCTGAGCCGCTCCTCCAGGTGACTGACCTGCGGACGAGTTACGTCGCGCATGGAGGTCAGCGCGTGGTTCGCGCGGTTGATGGCGCGAGTTTCTCCATCAAACGCGGCGAGTGTCTCGGCCTGGTGGGTGAGTCTGGGTCTGGCAAAACCACGGCGTGTCTGTCGATACTCGGACTGCTGCCGCGCAGCGCGTGCATCGAGGGCGGCAGCATTCTGTTCGACGGTCAGGAGCTGCGTGGAATCGCCGCGGACAAGATGAACGCAGTTCGAGGAAGACGGATCGCCATGATCCTACAGGACCCGATGGCCTCGCTCAACCCGCTCCTCACGATTTTTGATCAGGTGGCCGAACCGGCCTTCTATCACCGCAACAGTCGAGGACGGACGCTCAGGGAGCACGTCCTGTGGCTCCTCAATAACGTGCGGATTCCCTCGCCGGAGCGGCGTATGAGTGAGTTTCCGCACCAGATGAGCGGTGGCATGCGCCAGCGCGTGGTGGGTGCGATCGCGCTATCCGCGGGTCCGCAGCTGATCATCGCCGACGAGCCTACCACCAACCTCGACGTCACCATCCAGGCGCAATATCTGAGCCTCTTGAAGGAGCTCCAGCGACGCACCGGTGTCGCGCTTCTGTTCGTCACCCACAATCTCGGCATCGTAGCGAAAATGTGCGACCGGGTCGCAGTGATGTACGCCGGACGCATCGTCGAGCACGGTCCAGTACGCGAGCTGTTCAAGTGTCCACGCCACCCGTATACGCAGGCACTGTTGGGTGCCATTCCCAGGCTGGGCAGCAAAGAGCCGCTGTACGCGATTCCGGGTCAACCGCCGGACCTCAGCGACATGCCGGCCGGCTGCGCCTTCCACCCGAGGTGCCCACACGCAATGGAGCGCTGCTGCCGCGAAGCTCCGCCCGAAACGTCCCTTGGCGCGGACCACCAGGCGCGCTGCTGGCTGCTGGAGCCGCGGTGAGCGCAGCACAACCGCTGCTCGCGCTCCAGAACCTCACCAAGTACTTCCCTGCCGGCGGCTTACGGCTACCCTGGACTCAACCGGACTGGGTCAAGGCAGTCGACGACGTCAGTGTAAGCATCCCGGCGGGACAAACGCTCGGACTGGTAGGTGAGTCTGGCTGCGGCAAGACAACCATCACCCGGCTCATTTTGCGCCTGGTGCAACCGACCGCGGGAGAAATATTGTTCGAAGGCCGCGACGTTTTCGAGTTGCGCGGCAAAGACTTGCTCCACTACCGCCAGGCCGTGCAAGCGGTGTTTCAGGACCCGTTCAGCTCATTGAGCCCGCGCATGCGCGTCGGTGACATCATCGCCGAGCCCTTTACCGTTCACACGAACGCTTCACACCAGACGACGATCGATCGCGTTGCCGAAGCGCTCGAGCTGGTGGGGCTGAGTCCCGCGCACGCCAAACGCTTCCCGCATGAATTCAGTGGCGGCCAGCGTCAGCGGATCGCGATCGCGCGCGCCATCGCTACCTCGGCACGACTGATCGTGCTAGATGAACCGGTCTCGGCGCTGGATGTTTCAATCCGCGCACAGATCATGACGCTGCTCGAGGATCTGCAGCGTCAGCTTGGCGTGTCGTACCTGTTCATCGGACATGACCTGGCGACGGTGACGCATATCAGCCAGCGCATCGCGGTGATGTACCTGGGCAAGATCGTCGAAGAAGCTGGCGCAGACGAACTAACTGCAGCGCCGCTCCATCCGTACACCAGGGCGCTGTTCGCCGCGGCGCTGCCGGCGGACCCGGATGACCAGCACGAGGACCTGGTGGTCAGCGGCAGCGTGCCGAGCGCACTCAACCCACCCTCCGGTTGCTACTTCCATCCGCGGTGTCCGTTTGCCATGCCCCGCTGCTCCGCGGAGCGACCGTTGCTGAAGGCGGTTAGCGCTACGCGCCAGGTGGCATGTCACCTTTATTGAACACTCGAGCAGTCCATCTCACTCACAGCATGACCTTGCCACCCGCGACGTCAATGGTGGCACCCGTGATGTAGCTGGCATCGTCGGAGGCCAGGAACAGCACCGCGCCAACCTGGTCGTCCACTTCAGCAATACGACCAATCGGGGTGACACCGAGCATCCGCTGTTCCGCCTCCGGCGTGAGCAGTCCTCGTACGCGCTGCGAAAACGTGGTGGCTGGCGCGGTGACATTGACGGTCACGCCGTTTGGAGCAACTTCCCTCGCCAGGTGGCGAGCGAAGCCGAGCAAACCAGCCTTGCTCGCCGCGTAATGCGCGGCCGTGAACGCCACCGGCATGCGGCCGGCTTCCGACGAGATCAGGATGATCCGCCCCCAGCTCCGTTCGAGCATGTCCGGCAGCACCGACCTGGCTGAGACGAAGGCCGATTTGAGGTTGACGTCGATGACGCGGTCCCACTCGTCTTCGTCTGTGTCCACCACGCGTCGGAAGGCATAAAACCCACCCGCGGAATTGACCAGGATGTCAACCTGACCAAACCGGTCGATCGTCTCGCGGGCCATGCGCTCGCCTTCGCTCAAGCGTGTCAGGTCGGCGGCCACGGCCAGAGCGCTACCACCGGCGGCGCGGATCTCCTCAGCGACGCGCTCGGCTTCGGCCGGGTGGCGGCTGCCGATCACTGTCACGTTCGCGCCCTGGGCGCCGAGCCGCCGCGCCACAGCTTCACCTATCCCCGTGTTGCCACCGGTCACAATCGCCGTCTTGCCGCGCAGCTCCGGATAGATGCCCACTTGCTCAGGCAGCGTACCGCCCTGAGGGTCCCCGCTGGTGAGTAACGCGCGTCTCCCTTGACCGCTCTGTGAATCGAAGGCTACGCTCGGCAGAGGGAGGCTTGTAGCGCGGAGATGAACCTCGAAACCTTCGGGCTCCATCTCCTGAACGGGATCACGTTCGGCGCGCTGCTGTTCCTGCTCGCCAGCGGCTTCACCCTGATTTTCGGCCTGATGCGCATCACCAATATGAGCCATGGCGGCCTGTACCTGGTGGGTGGCTACGTCGGCCTGACCGTCCTGGGCAGAACCGGTAACTTCTGGCTAGCGCTGCTGGTTGCCGGCATTGGCGTCGGCGTTCTCGGCCTGGCAATCGAGCGAGTACTGCTGCGCCGCGTGCGCAATCGCATCCTGCCTGAAGTGCTGCTCACGCTCGGGCTGGCGTTCATTCTGGGCGACCTGTCGCTCGCGATCTGGGGCGGCGATCCGCAGACGATACGGGTGCCGGGTGTCCTCAGCGGCTCGGTGACGTTTTTCGGCCTGACCTATCCCAGCTTCCGGCTGTTCATGGTGCTGGTGGGAGTACTGACCGCCGCCGCCCTCTGGTTCCTGCAGCACCGCACCATGCTTGGCGCGATCATCCGCGCCGGGGTTGACGACGGCGAGATGGTGGATGCCATGGGCATCGACATCAAAGTGGTCTTCAATCGCGTCTTCGCGCTGGGGGCGGCTCTCGCCGGGCTGGCGGGCCTGCTGGGCGGCGCGTTTCTGGCGCTGTACCCGGGCGCGGATTCGGAAATCCTGCTCCTTGCGGTGGTGGTCGTCATCATCGGTGGTCCAGGCAGCCTGTTGGGTGCCATCGTCGGCAGCCTGCTGGTCGGACTCATCGATGCCTTCGCAACTGCGTTGGTGCCTGACCTGCTGTACTTCAGCCTCTTCGCACCGATGGTGATCATCCTGGCCTGGCGACCCTACGGCCTGCTCGGGAGGGCCAACTGAATATTTCTTCGCGCGCGGCCCGCCTGCCTGTGGCTCTTGTGTACGTCATCGTGGTGGCGGCGCTGCTCCTCGCCCTGGCGATCCCCTACCTCACCACCTCGTACTACGTCGCCATCGCAACACAGGTGCTGTACTTCGGGCTGCTGGCCATGAGTATCGATCTCCTCGGTGGTTATCTCGGCCTTATGCCGCTCGGTCACGCCGGCATCATGGGTGTGGCGGCCTACGTCATGGGCTACCTCGTCAGCAAATCGCACTGGGCCTGGCCGTCTGCCGTCGCCATCGCTCTGGTGACCACGCTGCTCGTATCTCTGGTGTTCGGTTTACTCGCCGTGCGCACCACCGGGATTTTTTTCGTGATGATCACCATGGCCGAGGGCATGCTGGTGTGGGGCCTGGCATACCGCTGGTCGAGCGTCACGGGCGCCGAAAACGGCATCCGCGGCGTCGCTCGGCCCGATTTCGCGACGCTGTACTGGCAGTACTACTACCTGGCGTTGGGCGTGTTCGTCGCCTGCGCCGTACTGCTCACGCTGGTGGTCCGGTCGCCCTTCGGATTGGTGCTGAAGGGTATCCGCGAGAGCGAATCGCGGATGCGTACGCTGGGCTACAACGTGACGCTGCACAAACTGCTTGCGTTTGCGGTGTCCGGATTGTTCGCCGCGATCGCGGGGGTGCTGTACGCCTGGTACAACCAGTTCATCAGTCCATCGGCCATCAACATCACTGCTTCGACTGAAGGCATTCTGATGGTGGTGCTCGGCGGCCCGGGCACGCTGCTCGGACCGGTCCTTGGCGCCGGCGTGATCGTGTTCGTCAAGAACATCCTGAGCGTGTACGTCACTCGCTGGCCCAGCATCATGGGTTTGATCTTTATCGTCGTGGTTCTCTTTGCCCAGGACGGTATTCTGGGTGCCCTCCGGCGTGCTCGTCTTCGATTCACACGAAGCGAGCCTGTTCAAACACAAGGGGACGCAGCATGGGACGCGCTGGGACTGGAAAACACCTCCTCTCGATCATCGTCGGTCTGGGCCTGCTGGTCGCCGCGTGCGCACCGCCCGGCGCGCCTGGCTCCCCGCAGAAACCGTCAGGTCCGGTCAAAGTTGGCTTCCTCGCGCCGACCACGGGTACTTCGGCGGCCAGCGGCAATGACATGATCAACGGCTGGAAGCTGTACTGGAAGATCAACGCGGGCACCGTCGCGGGGCGCGAGATCCAGACCGTTTTCGAGGACACCGGCGGTGATGTCAATACCGCGCTCACCAAGGCGCGCCAGTTCGTGGAGCAGCAGCAGGTGGACATGATCGTCGGACCGCTGTTCGCCAACTAAGGACTGGCCGTGGCCGACTACTTGAAGACGGCCGGAACGCCTGGCTTTTATCCCATCGTTTCGGCGGACGACCTCACACAGCGCCAGCGGGTCGACAACGTGATCCGCGTCGCCGGCTGGTCGAGCAGTCAGCCGCACCATCCGTTCGGCCAGTGGGCCTACGACCAGGGTTACAGAAAGGTGCTGACGATCTGTTCGGACTACGCTTTTGGCCAGGAGGTTTGCGGTGGATTCCTGCGGACTTTCGCCGGCGAAAAGGGTGGCGAAGTGGTCAAGCAGCTGTGGGACCCGGTCGGAACGCCGGACTTCAGCTCCTACTTGTCGCAAATTCCGGGCTCAGGCATGGACGCCGTTTTTGCGCTGCAGGTTGGGGCGGACTCGGTGCGCTTCGTGAGGCAGTGGAGTGATTTTGGCTACAAGGACAAGATTCCGCTGATTGGCGGCGAGGTGCTGCTGGACCAGTCGTTGCTGCGCAACATGGGACCAGAGGCCGAGGGGTTGATCTCGGCCGGCCATTGGGCGGAGGGGCGACCGGTAAAAGAAACGCAGGATTTCGACGAGGCGTACCTGAAGGAGTACAACCAGCTGCCGTCCTACTACGCCGCGGCTTGCTACAGCGCCGCGGAGTGGGTCTCTCAAGGCATGCAGAAAGTGAACGGCAACACCGCCGACCGCAAGCCGTTCCTGGACGCGGTGCGAGGTCTGGAGCTGGATACTCCATTGGGTCATTTGAAGCTGGACTCCTACGGCAATCCGATTGCCACCATTTACGTCCGCCGCGTCGAGCGACGACCGGATGGGAAGCTGTGGAACGTTCCGATCCAGACCTTCGAAGGCGTTTCACAGTTCTGGACCTTCGGCCCAGACAAGTTCCTCAAACAGCCGGTCTACAGCCGCGATTTTCAGGGATTACCCGATCAGCTGAAGTCGCTGGGCATCCAATAGTCGTGGTTCCGGGTTCCGGGTTCCGGGTTCCGGGTTCCGGGTTGCGGTGTGCGTTGTGCGTTGTGCGTTGTGGCTTCGCGCGCCGCTCGCCAATCGTCGGAAAAATCAAGTGTAGATGAACGAGGCTGACTCGCTGGCGAATCCAACGCGCAACGCGGAACGCACAACGCGCAACGCTCTCGAGCTGGACGGCGTCACCAGGTCGTTCGGCGGCCTGCAGGCGGTGTGCGATGTGACGCTGCGCGTCCCCCAGCGCGAGCGCCGGGCGATCATTGGGCCGAACGGAGCGGGCAAGACCACCCTGTTCAGACTCATCTCGGGCGAGATGAGCGTCACCAGCGGCAGAATCAAGCTCTTCGGCGAGGACATCACCAGGCTGCCCGCCCATCGGCGTGTCGGCCGCGGCCTGGGCCGTACCTACCAGGTGACGAACGTCTTTCCCCACCTGACGGTCGAAGACAACATGACCCTCGCGGCGATCGGGCTGTCGAAGACGAAGTTCCAGCCGCTGTTCCCCGTCCCACGCCGCGGCGCACAGCGCGACCACGTCGAACAGGTACTGGTCCAGGTCGGTTTGCAACACAGAGCGCGCGAGCAGGTTGCGCATTTGTCACATGGCGAGCAGCGCCAGCTGGAGCTGGCCCTGGCGCTGGTCGGTCAAACCAGAGTCCTGCTGCTGGACGAGCCGGCGGCCGGCCTCTCATCGGCCGAGCGAGCGCGCATGGCGGACCTCGTGCGGAGCCTTCCGCCGCAGCTGACGTTGGTGATCATCGAGCACGACATGGACCTGGTCATGAATCTGGTCGATCGCGTCAGCTGTCTGCATAACGGCCGCATCATCGCTGAGGAAACGCCAGCCGCAATCCGCCAGAACCAGATGGTTCAGGAAATTTATCTCGGTGTCCGCTAGAGGCATGCTCCAGGTCGAAGACCTGCACACGTACTATTCGCTGGCGCATGTCCTGCGCGGGGTGTCGGTGGAGGTAGCGGAGGGGCGCGTGGTAGCTCTGCTGGGACGCAATGGCGCCGGCAAGACCACGCTGGTCAGCTCGGTGATGGGCCTGCCACCTGCCCAGGTGCGCTCCGGCAGCATTCGGTACCGAGGCCGCGACCTGGTTGGACACAGTCCGCATGAAGTCACGCGACTCGGGATTGGACTGGTGCCACAGGGGCGGCGCATCTACCGCTCACTGACGGTCCTCGAGCACCTCAAGATCGCGGCCCGTTCCTCCGCCGCGGACGTGCCTGCCTGGGACAGCAACAGAATCTTCAGCTTGTTTCCGCAATTGGGCGAGCGTAAGTACCTGCGCGGTGGTGCGCTGAGCGGCGGCGAGCAGCAAATGCTGGCGATCGCCCGGGCGTTGATGGGCAATCCGCGGCTGCTGCTGATGGACGAGCCCTCCGAGGGCCTCGCGCCAATAATCCTCCAGCAGCTCGGCGAGCGTTTGCTCGAGCTGAAGGGTGCCGGGCTGAGCATTTTTCTCGTCGAGCAGAACGTCGGCCTGGCACTGCGTCTGGCCGATGAAGTTCACGTCCTGGATCGTGGCCAGATCGTTTTCCGCGGTACACCTGCCGCACTGGAAGCCGATGCCCAGGTCAAACAGCGCTACCTCGGAGTCGGCTGACGAGACGAGACAGAGCTACATGCTTCACAGGAGTTCTCGCGTGAATGTCATCCTGAGCTTGCGAAGGATCCTTGCGATTCAGCACAAACGCTGGATCCTTCGTCGCCTGCCCTGCGCGAAGCGAGCCTGCGAGCGGAGCCCATGGGTTCCTCCTCAGGATGACATGCAGCTCTTATTGGGGAGCATTTAGAGGTCCATGTACGACCTGGCGATCCACGGCGCGACACTGGTGACCGGCCGCGGGCGGCGGCGAGCGAACCTGTACGTGCAGAACGGCTCGATTGCCGCGATCACTGACGAACCAGCGGCGGCGGAGCGAAGCATCGATGCCGCTGGCCTGCATCTGCTGCCCGGGGCGGTGGACGGCCACGTTCACTTCCAGGACCCGGGCGACACCAGCCGCGAGGATTTCATCTCCGGTAGCTCGGCGGCTGCCGTGGGCGGCGTGACCACCGTCATCGAGCACACGCACAGCCATCCTGTACGCAACGCTGGTTTTCTGAGGGAGAAGATCGAACACCTGCGGAACAGGTCGCTGATCGACTTCGGCCTGGCCGCCCATGCCTGGCCGACTCAGCTCGGCCACCACGGCGAGCTGTGGCGCGCCGGCGTCACGTTCTTCAAAGTCTTCACTTGCACCACGCATGGTGTGCCCGGCCACGATGCTGCCCACGTGCTGGGCCTTTTCCGCGAGCTGGCTGACCTGGACGCGCTGTGTCTGGTGCACTGCGAGGACGAATCCATCACGGCCGAAAACGAGCGGACTCTCCGCGCCACCGGGCGCCTGGACCCGGCCGTGATCGCGGAGTGGCGCAGCCGGGAGGCGGAGCTGACGGCGCTCAACACGGTGGGTTTACTGGCGCGTCTCACCGGCGTACGAGCCATTGCCGCGCATGTGAGCCATGCGGCGGCGGTGGATCTGTTGCACGGTGAACAGCGCCGCCGGGCGCGGCTGTGGTTGGAGACCTGCCCACAATACCTGTACCTCCACGAGGACGAAATCCTCGACCGCGGCGGCTTGAGGAAGTTCACTCCGCCGGCGCGGATTCGCTCAGAGGCCGATGCCGACGAGATGTGGCGGCGGGTGGCACATGGGCCCATCACCCACATCTCGACCGACCATGCGCCGGCAACGCGAGCGCAGAAAACTGATGGCTCCATCTGGGACGTGCACTTCGGCTTGCCGGGCGTCGAAACCACCTTGAATCTGCTGGTGAACGCGGCCATTGAGGGTCGGCTGTCGCTCGAGCGTGTGGTCGAGTTGGTGGCCGAGACGCCGGCGCGTCTGTATGGGCTGTCTCCGCGCAAAGGCCGCCTGGAAGTCGGCGCCGACGCCGATCTTGTCCTCGTTGACCTGACCTCGGAACGCGTGTTGGACGACGAGCTGGTGATTTCCAAAGCCGGCTGGACTCCCTATGCCGGCCGACGCATCAACGGCCGCGTGGTGATGACGTTCTGTCGCGGGCAACTCGTTGCCGACAACGGCCACCCGGTGGGCGAACCAGGCTTCGGCCGATTCCTGCCAGGGCCCGGGTACGCTCGTTCCTGATCAGTCGTCGCCTGGTGGACTGTCTACTACCCGATGATCGTGTTATTGGTTGCGCGTTTTCGTTCGCGCGTTCGCGCGTTTTCGTTCGCGCGTTCGCGCGTTCGCGCGTTCGCGCGTTCGCGCGTTCAATGGCTCGATGTTCTGGCTCGGTCAGCGCGCAGCGCGAGCGCGCTTCGACGGGGGCGAAAGACGCGGCCACATGCAGCAATACACACCGCGGCGAAAGAACGCGCGAACGCGCGAACGCGTGAACGCGTGAACGCGGAAGCCGCAGGGTAATGCACGAGACTCAATAATTTTCCACGTGCATTGCTTCAATAGGATGCGCTGTCATCCTGAGGAGGGACCCATGGGCTCCGCTCGCTGGCCCGCTTCGCGCAGGGCAGGCGACGATGGATCCGCTGCTCGTGATCGACGGTCGGAGTCGCGGATCCTTCGCAAGCTCAGGATGACACACGCCTACCGGTCAATCGTTCGTGGACAGTCCTCCAGACGGTACCAGGCGCGCCCAAGCGTTCCGTCCAGGAGGATGTGGGCGCCGTCGGGGATGGCGTGGGTGGCGCCCTCGAGGCCGAAGACGGCTGGGATGCCGCGCTCGCGGGCCAGAGTCGCAGCGTGGCCGGTGCTGCCGCCAGCCTCGAGGACGAGACCACCTACCCCGGCTACGACCGCCGTCATACCCGGCGGCAAGCTCGCCGCGATGAGCACATCGCCAGACTGCATGCGCCCGGATCTGCCGACGTGACGCGCGCGACCGAGGACCTGGCCCGGGCTCGTCGGCTGGCCCTCGAGTACTGAGCCGCCAAGTAACCACGCCACGATCGGGTCCGAATCGGGTATTTGCTCGACGGTGCGTACCGCCGTCAGTGGCCGTGCCTGGACGAGCCACAGGCGCTTGCGGCCATCGAGCGCCCACTCCACTTCACGCGGCCTGCCGAAGATGCGTTCAGCTTCGACCACCAGCGCGGCGAGGCGGTGCACCGTCCGATCGTCCAGACAAATGGCGGTGCTACGCCGCTGCGTCTGGCGACGCCACACCTCGCCTCCACGTGGATCCAACCTCGCGGCGAGTGGTTTCGTGCCGCCGCGCCGCTCGAGTACCGTGAAGTCCCCGCGGTCCACCCGCCACCAGTCGGGCACCACCTGGCCCTCCGCGACGGCGCGACCGAGGCCCCAGGCACCGCTGATAACGATCGCGCCGGTTGGATCGATTGACAATGCGCTGCCCGCGGAGCGGGCGTCAATTGCCTCCTGGACGACGACGGCCATTGACGTGCGGCGCAGGTCAACCCCTCGGCCGATGGCGTAGCGGATGACGACGTCCGAAAAGCGCGAAAGCCAGCAGGCACTGACCGCGGTCGCCAGATCGTCAATGTTCAGGACGCCCAGAAGGGTGGTGAACAGGCCAGCGAAAGTTGCGCTCACGCCGTCCTCGACCAGCGCCGACGAGCGCACCGCCAGCGGTGGGCGGAGTCGACGACTGGCCGCGCGCAGCGCATCCGCTATCTCGAGCGGGACCGGCGTCCGCGAAAGTGACGCGCGGACGGCAATCGCCTGGCGACGCCATTCACCGCCCGAATTCACGATTTCAAAGAGCCGTTCCACCTGTTGCGCGACGCGCGCCTCGCGCAGTTGCGCCTCACTGGCCGGGGCTGCCAACGCGAAGCCGTCCGGCACCGGCAGGCCGGCCTTGCGCAAGCGCGCGAGCGCGGCGGCTTTGGGGCCGACAACGGCGGCAGTGCAGCCCGGATCGTCAAGTGAAAGGATCACAGCCAGAGGCGCATCAGGCCACGATGGTGATCTCGTCAATGGGAAAGAGCGTGGTGACCTCGGTCCCGCGTTCCGTCACCAGGAGCATCTGCTCCAGGCGAACGCCCCACTGGAGCATCTTGCCATGCTGGGTCTCCAGGGCGAAGCTCATGCCCTCTTGAATCTCGATGGGATAGTCGAGCGAGTAGATGCGGCTGACCACCGGCAAGTCGTACTGAGCCAGACCCAGGCCGTGACCCCACAGGTTGGCGGCGGCCTGGTCCTCCTCCTCGTAGCCCCACACCTCCTTCGCCGACGGCCAGCGGCTGGCGATGTCGCGGGTGGTGGCGCCCACTTTGACGGCATCGATGCTCGCATTCAGCCATTCCAGCGCCTGGGCGTACACGTCCTTCTGCGCCTGGCTCGGTTTGCCACCGACGCAGTAGGTGCGGTACATGCACGACTTGTAGCCGTTCCACGTGATCGAGGCCATGTCCATGAACAGGATGTCGCCAGGTCGGATGATGCGATCGGAGAAGGTCCGCCAGTTCGGCCAGGTGTTCGGTCCAGACGAGACGATGACGTCCTCGACGTCCTCCATACCGGGAAACGCGTACAGGAAGCCCATGATGTGAGCGGTCACCTGGTTCTCCGTCATGCCTGGTCTGACGAAATGGGTCAACTCCACGTGAGCCGCGTCGCAAATCGCGGCCACCACGCGCATGACTTCCTGTTCGTCGCGGTTCTTGATCGCGCGCGCCTCCATCATTGCCGTCATGCCGTCTTGCCAATTTATCGCCTGCTCCTGGAATTCAGCCAGCATGTTGACGTCGATAAAGTCGGTGCCGAGCGGCATGTCGGCGACGCCAGCCTTGCGCATCTCTTCTTTGATCGAGCGCGTGAACTTTCTGACCTGCTGGCGAGACGCGGGACCGGCGGCACCTTTCACCCAGGCATATGAGTAATGAATGTTCTCTTTCGGAATCCATGGAACATGGCGCTCGATTTGAAAACCGATGTCACCCTGCTCGAACAGGATCGGCGCACTGTCGCCAGCCAGCATGGCGTAGCGCAGCCCAGGCTTCAGCCGGCACCAACCCGGAGTCAGCGTCGCCGTGATGTAGCGGATGTTCTCGTCGTACATGCACAGCATCGCGCCCAGGCCATGCGCCTTCATCCGTTCGCGCGCCCGCTCGATGCGGTACTGGCGCAAGCGCGCCCAATCGATACGCTCCTGCCAGTCGGTACCGACCGTCCCAAAGCTCACCATGTGGTGGATGGTATCGTTGCCGTCGTGCGCGCAATGGTCCTGTACGCCGTCGGTGCTCCGTTCGAGCTCGAAGAGCGGCCGGTACCCAGGCCGGCTCCAGACGAGGCTTTGATCAAGGTGCGCGCGTGCGGCGCAGGCCTGACGGTGCACCACGCCAAAGTGGGCACGTCGCCGGCGACTCTGCCGGTCATCATGGGCCATGAGATTGCTGGCGAGATCGTCGCGCTTGGCTCGGCCGTCCAGGGACTGGAGATAGGCGACCGCGTGACGCCGCACTTCTACCTGTTCTGCGGTCGGTGCCGCTACTGCCTGACCATGCGCGAGCCCTTATGCGAAAACACAGGCGGCTACATCGGACGGCAGCGCGACGGCGGCTATGCAGAGTATGTCGCGCTCCCCGCGCGCAACCTGATCAAGATACCAGCGGAGCTGCCGTACGACGCCCATCCGGAACAGGTAGCGGTCATCTGCGATGCGATCGCGACGCCATACAAGGTGACCCGCCGTGCGCGCATCCGACCGCTCGAAGACGTCCTGGTCATCGGTGCGGCCGGCGGCGTTGGGATTCACATGGTACAGTTGGCGCGTTTTTTCCAGGCGCGCGTGCTCGCAGCCGACCGAGGCGAAGCCAAGCTCGATGCGGCGAAGAGCGCCGGCGCCCACGAGACGATTGACGCGCTGGTCGGACCGATCGATGCGCAGGCGCGCAAGCTGACGGATGGTCGAGGCGCCGACGTGGTGGTGGATTTCGTCGCCAGCCCCGAAACACTGCAGGCAGGTCTGGCCGCACTGGCGCCCGGCGGGCGGCTCGCCATTCTCAGCGTGCACCGCGACTCCCGCTTCAATGTCGATCCGCTGTGGATGCTGAATGGAGAACGCGAGGTGATCGGCTCGCGCTACGTGACGCGCCAGGAGATCGTCGACGCGCTCGAGCTGGTGCGACGCGGGCACATCCGACCGATCGTCACCCGCATCTTCGCTCTCGAAGAGGCGGAGCAAGCCCATGAGCTACTCGGGCAGGGCGCGACAATCGGCCGCGCCGCGCTGGTTATGGACAGCGAGACGTGACCGTCACCGGGAGATCGACAATGCGCGGACTCACGCGGGGATCACCGGTAGCAGCAAATACGACGGGTGCACTCCACCACCATACAACGTCTGCGTGCCACCGACGATCGCCGCCGGTCGATCCTGCTGGTTGGTGTGCGTGAAGGGTCCCGAGCCGCGGAACGGATTGACGAAGCTGGCCGGCTGAACGGCAGCGGTTGCGCGCTCGAAGTCCTTGCCCTGAAGCGTCAACGCAACACGATAGCCAGCGGGCAGCACGATGCATGTCGGCCACAGCTCCACCTGAAGCGCGTACACCTCGCCCGGTGTGAGCGGTTCAGCAGTATCATGGGTGTGATACGGGCGATAGGGAGCGCTGAGAGACGCGTCCAGCCTGCGGTGCGAGGCCCGTAACCACCCCTGCGCCAGAGGTGTATGCGGATCGAGTGCGCCTTGAAAATCCACTTCGCTGCCGTCGGGCGCAAAAGCGCGCAGCGTCACGAACAGATCCGTATCCGTGGTGGACGATGAGATATACAGCCCGGCGGCAACAGGACCGGTAATCTCCGTGTCCTCGTCGAGCGGTGGCGAAACCAACGTAACGCCGTCGCTGAACGCGCCATAGACGCTGGTGCTCTCACTGGCCACGGACTCCCAGGCGAGCGAACGACGAGCCGGATCGAGATGCAGCTTTGTCCAACGCGTGCGCGCGAGAGGCCACTCGTCCTCGGAGCGTTCGACAAATCCGTCGAGGTGCCGAATCTGGAGCAGGACGGACGAGGTTCGCTCCCAACCGTTGTTCATTCCTTTGAGGTAACAATCGAAAAAACGCTTCTGGAGCGATACGCCATACCGCGTGTAGAAGTGGGTCCAGTGCTCGAGACCGTGGATCTCCAGCCATTTGTGAGCGGACGCGGCGCGCACAAATCCTTCGACATTTCCGCGGAGATGCAGACCCTGGCCGCCCCAATTGCCGGCTGACAGCATCGGCACGATGACCTTCGACCAATCGGGTGAGCGCTGACGATAAAACTCGTCGTCGAACGGGTGCGCCAGCGCGTCGCCGACCATGTCGGTCCGGTTGCGAGCGAGCTCGTCGTCGCGCAGCGTCTCTGGGCCACACACCAGCTCGCCCGTGTTGGGGTCGACCGGACCACGCTCCCCCAGGCCATGCTGCACCGTCACGACCTGTTTGCTCATCCAGTTGCCCCAGAAGTCCGACAGGATCCCACCGTGGCGACTCATATCGCGGTAGAAATCCGCGGCGCCCTCCCACGGACAGATGGCGGTGAGGTGCGGCGGCTGCAGCGAAGCCACGAGCCACTGGTTAATGGCGTAATAGGAGATGCCCAGCAGGCCGACTTTGCCGCTGCTCCATGGCTGGACCGCCGCCCACTCGATGCACTCGTACAGGTCACGCGTCTCGCGCGGCGAGAACGGATCCACACGCCCGGGCGAACGACCGGCGCCTCTGGAGTCGACGCGCACGCAGACGTAGCCCTCTGGAACCCATTTCTCGGGGTCGACCACTTCCCAGTTCTGGTACCTGTTTGTCGAGCCTTCCGTCACGTCTTGGTGTCGGCTGGTCATGATCCGCCACTGATCCGCGTAGCCGACCTGGAATGGCAGACCCTTGGCGTACGGGCCATAGCTCAGGATTACGGGAAACTGACCGTCTGCAACCGGCCGAAAAACGTCTGCTCGCAGGACCAGTCCATCATCCGTACTGATGCCTACGTCACGGTCGACTCGCATGCGAGCCGGGCTTTACACCTCCAGGTTGTAGACCTGGCGAGCAGTCTCGCCAAGGATGTTGCGTTTGGCCTGCTCGTTCAGGAACGGCAGGTCATAGATTGTGCTCGGCAGGTTGAAGTCCCAGTGTGGGAAATCGGACGCGAACAGGAGCGTCTTTTCCGCATTGATCATCTTCAAGTTGAACTGGAGCGCCTCCAGGTTAGTGTTCTCAATGGGTTGCGTCGTGTAGTAGAACCGGTTGGCCATATATTCGCTTGGCTTCATCTTCAGCAGCGGCGCTTCAGACGTGCGCATCATGTACTCGTTGTCGAGCCGCTGCATCAGGAACGGAATCCAGGCCAGACCACTCTCGATCCAGATGATCTTCAGCTTCGGGAATCGCTCCGGAATGCCGTTGATGAGCATGTTGGTCATGTGCACGATGTTGAACCAGGTGAACCCGAGCGCGTGCACCGAGATAAACCGGTTCATGCCTTCCCACGCGCGCTCCATTCCCATTCCCAATCCAGCATGGAACCCGAGTGGCATGTTGCGCTCTTCGATCGCCCGGTAGATCGGCATGTACACGTTGTCGTGCACCGGTCGAAACCGCGGGCTGGTGACCATGAACCCGACCACGCCCGGCTTGCCCGTGAACTCGTCGATCACCCGCATGCACGCTGATGGCGTGTTGAACGGCAGGTAGATCATGGTCTTCATGCGCGGCTCGTGGGGAAGGATCTCTTCGGTGAGCCAGCGACTGTACGCCCAGCTCAACTCGACCTCGACGTTGGTCTCCTGGTGCATGCCGAGCTCCAGCATCGGCGTCGGGATACGGACCATCTCGACGTCACGCGGCGCTCCGCCTTCGACCCTGTCCAGACGGCGGCGGGGGTATCGAATGACGCGGCCCGAATTACTCTGGTTGCCAGGATGTTGGACCATCAGCGTCGAGGATTGACCGGAGCGTGGGCCACTCTGCGCCCGATGGCGCAGCACCGGGTCCTCAATGTATTTGACAATGTCGCCCCACGACTCCGTCTCGTAGTGGTGCGCGTCAGCGTCAACGATGAGTAGATCCTGGTAATTGCGCTCGCGCGCCTGCCGCGCTGCGTGCGCCAGATGCTCCGACGTGTTGTACCCGGCGCGTTCGCCCGTGACGACCGTACGCGCAATGTCAGAGAGGTCCGTCACTCGATCGATTGTGGTTGCCATGCTTCGCTCCTACAGTTGACCGAACCTTCGCCACCAGCCTAGCTCGAACGGCTCCAGGCGGACGGCTCGCAACAGACCGGTCGCCGTTTCAGACACGTCGGTGGCGGTCAGATCTCCCTCTTCGACGGGGTCGAAGTCGCAGCCGGACTCCCGTTTGGCGATGTAGAGCTTGACGGCCGCGCTCACGAGTCGCTGGATTGTCCGCGGGGGCAACGCGTCTACCTGGCTTGTATCGAGTAGACCGGCGCTGGCCGAGCACGCGTTCTCGAGCGTGCGAATCGCCTCCTGAGCTGCTACAGACACACCCTCAGCCGAGGACATACAGGTGCCCTTCCCGCTCGAGCGTCTCGTAGCGGCGCAGCTTGCGGCGCCGATCCCCCGCGCAGGCGCCAGTCTCGATGTCGTACTCCCAGCCGTGCCACGGACAGACCAGGTGAATCTCCTTGTCCGAGAACTCCTCCCTCAGCAATTCCTTGTTCTCGCCGAGTACGGCTTCTACTTTGCCCAGGATGAGGCCTTCGCCAACGGGCCCGCCCATGTGCAGGCACTCGTTCTCGTACGCGTGATATTGATCGCCCCAACGGAAGACGACCACCTCGCGGCCGCCGACCGTCACGATCTTGCGATCGCCATCGTCGAACTCGATCACATTGCCCGCCAGCCACTCAGGCATGCTGGTCACCTCTGAGCCACATTGTTTCACAAACCGCGACCTCTGGCCCTCGGGCCGATGCGGTCACGTGCAGTAGTACGCTCTTACCACAGGGAGGAGTCATGGTTGCACCCGTCTCGGTAGCGACGAAGTTCAATGTCGGCGGCATCTTGCTCGATCGGCCGTTCAAGATTCGCCGCCTCGGGCACTTTGGCTTCAACATGGCCGACCTCGAGAAGGCCCACCACTTCTACTCGGACCTGCTCGGGTTCAGGGTGTCGGACGAGTTTGCGCGGGGTGGCTGGTTCATGCGTTTCGGCACCGATCACCACGCTTTCGCGCTGTTCCAGAAGCCGCCTGCCCAGACGGGCACCACGCCTGCCGCGGGCGAGCGGCGCTACGCCCGACCAGACATCACCATCAATCAAATCACCTGGCAGACTCAGAGCCTGAGCGAACCGGTCAACGCGGTGGATTTCCTGCTCGAACGTGGCGTCGAGCTCCAGCGTACTGGTCGCGATGGCGCGGGCTCAAACTGGGCGACCTACTTCTACGATCCAGATGGCCACACGAACGAGCTGTACTACGGTATCGAGCAGGTCGGCTGGGATGGCAAGTCGAAGCCGGCCGAGTACCGACGTCCCGTGCGGGAGAAAGTGCACCTGCCGGTCAAGTCCGAGTTCGACGAGATCCAGGAATCTCTGGCGACGACCAATGTGCCAATCGACGCCGGCTACCGACCGATGGAGCTGCCCGGTGTGCATGACGTGGACGGCATTCTGCTGCCGAGACCGTTCAAGATCGTCAAGCACGGACCCGTCAACCTGTTTGTGGAGGACGTCGCTCGCGCGCGCGACTTCTACCTGCAGATCCTGGGGCTCCAGGTAACTGAGGAGGTCACATATCGCGGCGAACCATGTGTCTTCCTCAGATGCAACACCGAACACCATTCGCTCGGATTGTTCCCGCTCACGCTGCGCGAACCGCTTGGACTGAGCATCCACACCACGTGCGCATCGTTTGGAATCCAGGTGGCGAACTATCGCCAGCTGCGTGAAGCCGTGGCCTTTTTGCGGGCGGAGGGTGTGCGGGTCGAGACCGACCGCGTGCCGCCTGAGCTGCACCCTGGGGTCGACTATGCGGCTTGGGCCTTCGATCCGGAGGGCCACTGCATCCAGCTCTACTACTACATGGAGCAGGTGGGTTGGGATGGACGGACGCGTCCGGCTTCACAGCGCCGCAAAGTAAACCCGAGCCGCTGGCCCGAAGTACTGGAGCCGATGGCGGATACGTTCATGGGCGAGCCGCTGCTGGGTCCCTGGGGCTGAGAACGCCGTGTCGGACGCGATCCGCCACTCGGAATGAGTTTCTAAACCACCCAGTACCGGCGGCCGTTCGCGGACAACAGGCGGCCAAAGACCATGCCGGGGAAGTGGGCCGCGGCCACCGGCGTATCGGTGCCTTCGATCTCCCTGGCGAGCGCGTTGCGGGTTCGCCTGGCCAGCTCGGGATCGAGGTCGCCCAGGCCGCCCCACTCATCGTCGAGGAGCTCGACCGGGCAGTGCACGACGTCACCGAGCAGCAGGCCGCGAGACGTACCCGATGAGAGCACCATGATGGTGCTGCCCGGGGTGTGACCAGCGGCACTCAGCGCGTCGATGCCCGGGCAGAGCGGGCCGCTGCTGTCCCAGGTCGTCAAGCGGTCCGCGATTGGCGCGAGGATCGGCTGCACTCTGTCGTTGTCTCGGAAATGCTCCCAGTCGCGTGTGTCGCACCGATAGGTCGCGTTCGGGAACACAATCATACCGCCTTGGGATGCCCACCCCACATGGTCGAAGTGCAGATGGGTGAAGACCACATCGGTGATGTCGCGCGGGCGAACGTTCTGAGCAGCCAGGCTATTCAAGAGCTCTCCGCCGCTGAACTGGCCCAAGCCGCCCATCATGGCACCCGTTCGGGCGCCGATGCCGGCGTCAACCAGGACGAGCCGATCGCCCGGTGCACGTACAAGGAATCCGCCCAGCGCGAACGCCAACATGCCATCGGAGTCCAGGAATTGTCGATGTGGAGCCCACTGCTCATCCGTGGTTCCCTTGAATGACGTGGCCGGAGCCTTCATGACGCCGTCAAACACCGGCTCGACGACGAGGTCGCCAATCTTCATGCGCGTACCTCCGCATACGGTACGCTGCCAGACACGGTCCATGGCAGCCAGCGTTGAGGTTACCGGCGCAATCGACCCACGTGTCCAGGAACTGCTCGACGAAGTCGGTTTGAAGGTGGGGCCAGACCAGCAGGCGACGATCGTGGGCCACGATCCGATCCTGGGCAACCGCTTCCCGGTGAGCGAGGCTGCCGCGGTTGCTCTGGCCGCCGGCGGCGTCGCCGCGTCCGACCTGTGGGCGCTCAAGACTGGCAGGCGTCAGCAGGTCCGCGTCGACGTCCGCAAGGCGGGTATCTCGCTGCGGGCCACGCTGGTGATGCGCTTGAATGGCGGCCCACCGCCACCGTCCTGGGCGGATGGCAATCCGCTGGTAGACCTGTACCGCTGCCGTGACGACCGCTGGGTGCACCTGCATGGCAACTTTCCCCACCTGGCGGCCGGTACCATGGCCGTGCTGGGCTGCTCCAGAGATCGGGCCGAGATTACCGCCGCGGTGGCTCGCCGCGACGCCCAGGAGTTGGAGGATGCGCTGGCCGCCAACCGCCAGTGCGGCGCGATGGCCCGCACCGCCGAAGAGTGGGCGGCGCACCCGCAGGGACAAGCCATGGCCAACGTGCCACGCGTCGAGATCATCAAGCTCGCCGA
>VBGG01000058.1:0-1844 GCA_005883405.1 Chloroflexota bacterium
TCAGGCAAGGTGTGAACGGCGTGTGTTTGACGCCGCGAACGCCAGATGGGTTGACCCGTGGAGCGGCGGCATCCTGGACCCGCTCAATATCGTCGTGGCCGCACTGGAGACGAGCGTCAGCACGGTGGCCACCGCGCTCACCGCGGATGTCCTGATCCACCGCGCGAATCCGCCGATGTCCCTCGAACCGTAGCGTGCCGCCGGGGTGGCAGTGTGTCGCGATGCACCAGAGCGGGACCGTCGCCGGACTGGCGGTGGGCGGGGCGGTGGTGTTCGCCGCCACGGCGGTGGGCGTCTACGTTTCGACTGACGGCGGTCAGACCTGGACGCTGCCGGGGGTAGGGCCGAGCGTGCCATTCGCCAATGTGGTGGCCACATCGCCCCGCTTCGCACACGACCAGACCGTTTTCGCGTGCGGCGCGGACGGCCTGTACCGCTCCTCGGACGGAGGCGACACCTGGCATAAGGTGCTGGTAGGCAGCCGCATGCTGAGCGTCGTGGTTGCGCAAGACGCAGGGCGTGACACCCTGACCGTGCTCGCAGGTACCGAAACGGACGGCATCCTCCGCTCGGAGGACAGCGGCCGGACCTGGGCGGGCGCCAACGCAGGATTGCTGGACCTCACCGCGATCAGCCTGGCGCTTTCACCCCGTTTCGAGTCGGATCACACCGGCTTCGCCGGCACGGCCTCGGGCCTGTATCGGACGCGCAACAGCGGGCGCTCGTGGCGGTTTGTGGACACTGGCACAGAGGAGCCCGCCGTCCAGTATCTCGCGGTCTCGCCGAACTTCTCCGATGACCGCCTGGTACTGGCCGGTTCCGAGGCGGATGGGCTGTTGCGGTCCGTGGATGGCGGCGCGTCGTGGTCCAGACCGCCTTCGCTCGCCAGCGGCGGCGTCGCGGCGGTGGCATTCGCAGCCCGGTACCCAGGGGTACCGACGATCGCAGCGGCGACGGAATCCGGCATCGCTCTGTCCCGCGATGGCGGCGAGACCTGGGTGCCCGCGGGCGAGGGACGCGAGCTGGTGATGAGCCTCATCTACACCGAACACGAGCTGCTGGCGGGGCTCCATCAGCGGGGAATCATTCGCTCCACCGACGGTGGCTCCACCTGGCAACAGTCCATCGTCGGCTTGAGCGCCAGATTGGACACGGAGCTGGTGATCTCGCCCGGCTTCGCCCGCGATCGCACTTTGTTTGTGGCCGGATTGGAGGACGGCGTGCGCGCTTCGACGGACCGCGGCGTAACGTGGGCGGATCACGGAGATGGCCTGGATGGCGTGGCGGTGTACGGCCTGGCAGCGGCTGCTGATGAAAGGCTTTACGCCGCCACCTCCGATGGCATCCGCGTTCGCGGCTCGCATGCGAGATCGTGGCGCCCTGTTCCCGCCGCCGAGGGTCCGGCGCGACTGGTAGCCACCGGACCGGGCGTTGTGCTCGCCGCGATGGAGGGCGGACGGCTGCTGTCGCTGCACGATGGAACAGCGCTGCGCACGCCGTTCGACGGATCTGATGTTATCGCGCTCGCCGTTTCTGCGGGCTATGCGCGAGATCGGACGATGTTCGCCGCTACCACCGACTCCGCCGAGATGACGTTGTGGCGTTCCACCGATGGCGGCCAGCGCTGGCTGCGCTGGTTGGTCGAGCCAACGGGCGGAATGACTCGGATGCCGCTCGAGCCCTCGCCCGCGTATGGCATCGACGAGTGCCTGTTCGTGGCGCTTGGTGCGCGCGTGCTGAGACCACTCCGCCACGCGCGCGAGCTGCGCGCTAGCGAGCGGTGGCCCATCTGGCGCTCCTCCCAGCTGCCGGCTCCGCCACCGCTCGGTATCACCGACCTGGTG
>VBGG01000058.1:2060-23848 GCA_005883405.1 Chloroflexota bacterium
ACGCACCCCTCACCCGCGCTGCGCGCGGCCTCTCCCAGAGGGAGAGGCGTAAGCTGCGGAGAAAACCATGGCTCCAGTCGTCGACTCGCACGTACACATCTTCCCCTCCCTGGACGAGGCGTCGGGCTTCGGCTCGCAGGCGGAGCACCGCTGGTTCCTGCAGCTGTATATGGCCACCCATGGCGAGCCAGTCCGCCGTTTACGCGATCATGCGCAGGTGCACCGGCAGACGCTGCATGACGGCCGACTGGACACTCCATCGAGCTTGAAGGAGGTCGATTTTCGCGTCGGCCGCTGTGGCCGATTCGAATGGACCGCTGACGGCGAGGACGTTTACCTCCAGTTCTTCCCGCCGAGCCTGCAGACGATGGCCAGCCCACCCGAGCTCATGCTCCAGCAGATGGCGCGCGCTGGAGTCGACTGCGCCGTCCTGCAGAACGCGCGGCTCTACGGCCGGCTGAACGAGTTCTTTGCCGCTGCTGTGCGCGCCTACCCTGACCGGTTCATCGGTCTGGCAGACGTCGACGAGGCCCAGGCACATACGCCCGCCCAGCTGGACAAACTCCGCCACGCGATACGCGAGCTCGGCTTGCGCGGTCTGTACTACGCCAACCGTGCGCTCATCACCGCGAGCTACGCCCGCATGTTCGACGATCCGCTCTTCGACGTCTTCTGGGAGGAGGTGCGCGGGCTGGGCATTCCGGTGTTCTGGGAGATCGTCGGCGCGCCGCATCCAAACAACCCCGATCACCTGCTGCGGGAGATCGATCGACTGAACCGCTGGGCCGAGCGCTGGCCGACGATACCAGGGGTATGGACGCACGGCTTCGCGCCGGAGCTGCTGGAGCAGATGCCCTCTGAGCTGGAGCAGCTGCTGGGCCGCGAGCAGCTCATGATCGAGATCCTGTATCCAATTCACTGGGCGCGGACGCACGAGTACCCGTTTCCCGAGCTGCGCCAGGCGATCGAGACGCTCTACCGGCGGGTTGGCGGCGAACGCCTCATCTGGGGCTCGGACATGCCGAACGTCGAGCGCAACTGCACCTATCGGCAGTCGCTCGAATACCTGCGGCAACTGGCGTCGGGCTGGCTACCGAGCGCCGACCTGGACCGCATCCTCGGGCTCAACGTCCTGCGGTTGCTCGGCGTCCATGGAACGCGGCCGAAGACGTAGCGAACGCCTCGAAGTCTGGATAGCCTCGGGTCTGAGCCCGGTCAACGCGCGCCGGCCATCGACGCCAGATACCGCGGGTCCAGACCATAGCGCTCCCAACGCCGGTCGACCTCTTCCAGGTGCTCACGCGGTGGAACCGACCGCGCTGGATACGCATGCTTGCGCGTGGCGTCGATGCCCACCTTGCTGGCCAGTTGCCCGCGGCGCACCGCTCGAGCCATGTCGGCCGGTGCCAGCGACGGATCGAGCGGCACCGGCGGCGTTTGCTGGATGATCTGCACGTCACGCTGGGGCTGCACATGCCAACTCATTGCCCACAGGACCTGGAACGTATCGCGCACATCGATATCGTCGTCGACAACGACAGTGAACTTTGACAGGCTGGGGTCCACCGACCACGCCCCCCACATGGCGGCCAGCGGCTGACCGTCAAACTTCTTGCGCATCGCGATGGCCAGAAAGGCGGCGCCACCCCCCGCGTGCAGGAAATGCACGTCCGTGACGGGCATCCGCAGATCGCGGGTCAGATGCTTGTAGATCGCCATCTCCCGCCCCGTCCCACGAATCGTGCTTGATTCGCTGGGCGGCATCTGACTGAAGAAGTCATGAAAGATCGGCTTGTCGCGATGGGTGATGGCGTCGACGCGGATGACAAAGCTGTCGCCCGAGTCGCTCATATAGCCGGTGTACTCGCCAAACGGTCCCTCCGGCTCGCGCACTCCGCACATCACTTCGCCCTCGATCACGATCTCGGCGCTGGCCGGCACCAGAAGGTCAGATGTCTCGCACTTGACCACCGGCAGCGGTGCTCCACGCAACCGCCCGGCCACCGCGAATTCGTCGAGGCCATATGCGATGCGGGCGACGGATGTCAGGCCGATCGTGGGGTCCGCCCCCAATACGATCGCGCACCGCGTGCCGCGGCCGTGCTCTTCGTTCTTGCGGATGTGGGTCCACATGTCGCGCGTCGGGTTCGACAACTGGATACCCACCTTGCGCGGCTCCTTGATCTGGATGCGATAGGTGCCCACGTTCCGCTCGCCGGTCTCGGGGTCCTCGGAGACCACGCATGGTGCGGTCAGAAAGGGTCCAGCGTCCTGGCCCACCGTCCACGTGCTGACGGGCAGCGCGGTCACGTCCGCCTGGTCGGACAGCAGCACGTGCTCCTTGACTGGTCCGGAGGCCACCAGCTCGGGCTCGAGCGGGTTGTCCTGGGCTTCGGCCCAGCGGTCGGCGATCTCGTCTACACGGCATTCGAGGGCAAGCGCGTAGACCTCGCGCGACGCGCCCAGAATACCGACGGTGACCGGGATATCGGAGCCCTTGACGTGGTCGAAGACCAACCCGGGCCGGTCCCTCTCCGGAATCCGCTGAAAGACGCGGCGTGTCACGGCCGCGATCTCCCAGTCGCGTTCCACCTCCGCCTGGACGCGGAAGAGTTTTCGAGAACGATCGAGTGTGGCGAGGTAGTCCCGTAGGTCCGCGTAAGCCATTGTTTCAGGCCTCCCCGTCAGTCTAACGTCCCCCCGTGAATTGGTACTGGCCTATTGAGAAACAGCGAGCAGGTGGCATTTGCCGACCGGTGCGCGCAGCGTGACCACGTCGCCCGGTTTGAATGCCGGCTCCGGCGGTGCGACGACGCGTACCGCGAGGTCTGGCTCATCGTTGAGCTCGACCTGGTAGTCCCGCGTAGCGCCGAGGTAATACGCGCGCGTGATGCGGCCAACGAGCACGTTGGCCTCTTGCGATGGAGCTACGCCGTTGTGCCAGTTCTGCCCGTGCGCATCGATGCGAATGTCATATGGCCGAATGGACACCGTGACTGCCGTTCCAGGCGGGGCGTTCTCCTCGCCAGCACCCAGCTATTCGATCCGGCCGCGAGTCATCACGGCGATGCGGTCCGCAATGACCATCGCCTCCGCCTGATCGTGCGTCACGTAGATCGTGGTGATCCTGTACGCCTCGTGCAGGCGCCGAATCTCGAATCGCATCTCCTCGCGCAGGTGAGTATCCAGGTTCGACAGGGGTTCATCCAACAGCAGAATCGCCGGCTCCACGACCAGTGCACGAGCCAGCGCGACGCGCTGTTGCTGCCCGCCACTCAGTTCGCTCGGGCCGCCGTCGGGTTCGAGAAACCCGGCTAGCAGCCGCAGGGTGGTGCTCTTGCCGCAGCCAGACGGGCCGAGCAGACACAGCAGCTGCCCATGTTCGAGTGACAACTCAACGCCGTCGACGACCGTGGTCGCGCCATAGGACTTTCGCAGCGCCCTGACCTCAACGTTCGACACTCGCGCCTCGTTGTGCGGGTCAGGCTATGCGAGGCGGCTGGCGCTGTCCACGCTGGTTGACACCGAAACGGAGCGCACGTACCGTTCTGCTGCTCGCGACCGATGGGGAGGACGAGTAAATGAGCAATGACGCGACCCGGCGGCTTACGCGCCGCCGCATGCTGCAAGGCGCGGCGCTGGTACTCGGCACGCTTCCTGGTTCGGCGATCCTCGCCGCGTGTGGCGGCAACGCTGTGCCCGCGGCTGCGCCCACCACTCCTGCACAGCCCGCGGCGCCGACGAGTGCGCCACAGGCGGCCACCAAGCCGGCCACCGCTGGCCAGCGCGTCGTCGTCCGCGATCACGACTGGATTCAGGGCAACCCGGGCCAGCAGGGTGACTGGTACGACGCATTCGTCGCGAAATTCGAGGACGAGCATCCCGACATCAAGGTCGAGCGCGAGTGGTTCCCACGCGCAGAGATGCACGCCAAGCAGCTCGCGCTGGCGGCGACGGGCCAGATCGGCGACACGGTTCGGATCAACCTGGCCCCGCTCGTCTCGGAGCTGCAACTCAAGAACGTGGTGCGCGACCTGAACTCGCTGTATCAGAGCGATACAGAGTGGGTCAACAACGATCAGAAGCAGTTCTGGCCAGGGAATCTCAAGACGTATACGCGCCAGGCCAAGCTGTGGGGGCTGCCCGTGGTCGGGCACCCGGGCACGGTCCAGTACTACATCAATCGCACCATGGTCGAGAAGGCTGGCCTGAAGATGCCGCCAGCCGATGGCAACTGGACCTTCGACGACCTGATGACACTGGCCAAGGGGCTGGTCAAGTCTGAGGGCGGTCGAACCACCGTCTACGGCATCCTGCCGCCGGTCAACAACACGTCCACCAATGAGGGCATGGTCGGCTTCCTGCGCGCCTTCGGCGGCGACCTCTTCGATGCGGATGGCAAGCAGTGCCTGCTCAATACGCCCGAATCCAAGGCGGGGCTGAAGGCGCTGGCCGACCTCTACAAGTCTGGTGCCGCCTACCCGTGGCAGCCAGATGTCGACGACCAGCGCCAGGAGCTGTTCCAGAGCCAGCGACTCGGTATCGTGGTACAGACCAGCTTCGCCGCCTCGGCCTGGCCGGGTCAGATCGCCCAGCGGCCAGACCCGTTCGAGATGGAGGTCATCCCCAATCCGATCGGACCGAGCGGCAAGCACGCGACCCAGGTCTCCTCCGACGGCAAGGGCGTCAGCATGGCCAGCAAGAACCCCGACAAAGCCTGGATCGTCCTGTCGCGGCTCTACACTGGCCAGCGTCACGGCATCGAGCGGTTCGCCAATGGTCTGGGCAGTCCGGGCAGTCGCTTCGATGTCTGGGACAGCGCCGAGTTTCGTGAGAAAGCGCCCAAGTTGGCGAACATCGCCAAAGTCATGGTGCTGCCGCCGGCGCCGGACATGCTGCCATGGCATCACCCGGCCAACGGTCGCTTCCAGGAAACGGAACCGGTGCTTTTGAACGAATTTTTGAAGGTCACTCTCGGACAGGTAGAAGTCGACAAGTTCGCCGACGATACCGCCAAGCAGATTCAGGCGATCATGGATAAACCCCCGGTCTAACTGGGCTTTCGTTTGGTGGCGCTTTGGTTTTTTTGGCACGCGCTTCGCGCGGAGGGGCTCCGCCCCTCTACCCCGCCTTGTCAACTCCTTCACGTCCGTCGCCTCGCTGCGCAGAGGGCGCTCCGCTCCCTCCGCACCTCCCTCAGGCCTATTCGGCCGCCGCAGGCCGTGGTGCGAGGAGCGGTCGTCGCCTCTCCAGGGTGAGACGGATCGCCTCGCATGGTTAGCCACCTCACCACCGCTTCCGCGATCAGGCCGGTCGCTGCACGGCGGGGGGCGCTGGCGAGAGAACAGACTCTGTGGGCCTATATCTTCTTGTTGCCCTGGATCATTGGCCTGGTGGTCTTCATCCTTGGGCCGATCCTGTTCTCGCTGGGTCTCAGCTTCTTTACTTACCCCCTCGGACGGGATGCCACGTTCGTCGGGCTCGACAACTGGATCAAGGCCTTCACCCAGGACGAGCTGTTCTGGCCGACCATCTTGCGGACCTTTGTGTACACCGCATGCGTGGTGCCGCTGAGCGTCTTCGGCGCGCTCTTTACGGCGATGCTGCTCAACCAGAAGCTGCGCGCCACGACTTTCTATCGCACCGTGTTCTTCATGCCCCACCTGGCGCCGACCGTGGCGGCGATCTACATCTGGCTGTGGCTGCTCAATCCACAGTACGGACTGCTCAACGAGGTGATCTGGCAGATCGGCCTCCACCTCACCGGCACCGGCCTGAAGGGCCCGGGCTGGTTCAGCGATCCGAGCTTTGCCCTGCCAGCCCTGATGGGCGTGGCATTGTGGGGCGCCGTGGGCGGCAACATGATGGTCATCTTCCTGGCCGGCCTGCAGGGCATTCCGCAGGAGCTGTACGAGGCGGCCTCGATCGACGGCGCGAATGCGCGCGCCCGCTTCTGGCACGTCACCCTGCCCATGGTCTCGCCTACTCTGTTCTTCAATTCCGTGCTGGCCAGCATTGCCGCCTTCCAGACGTTCGAGATCGCATTCATCGGCACCAAAGGAGGCCCCGCCTACGCCACCTGGTTGTACGGGCTCCACATCTATCGCACCTCATTCGAGTTCTTCGAGATGGGTTACGGCTCGACGCTCGCCTGGATCCTGTTCATCCTGCTGAGTGTCTTCACGTTCCTCCAGTTCCGCTCCGCGCGCAACTGGGTGTTCTACGCCGGCGAGGGGCGCTGATGCCCACGTTGGCACGCCGCTTCAGCCTGCACCTGATCGCCATCGCGCTGGGCGCCGTGCTGATCAACATGATGGTCATCTTCCTGGCCGGCCTGCAGGGCATTCCGCAGGAGCTGTATGAGGCGGCCTCGATCGACGGCGCGAATGCGCGCGCCCGCTTCTGGCACGTCACCCTGCCCATGGTCTCGCCTACTCTGTTCTTCAATTCCGTGCTGGCGAGCATTGCCGCCTTCCAGACCTTCGAGATCGCATTCATCGGCACCAAAGGAGGCCCCGCCTACGCCACCTGGTTGTACGGGCTCCACATCTATCGCACCTCATTCGAGTTCTTCGAGATGGGTTACGGCTCGACGCTCGCCTGGATCCTGTTCATCCTGCTGAGTGTCTTCACGTTCCTCCAGTTCCGCTCCGCGCGCAACTGGGTGTTTTACGCCGGCGAGGGGCGCTGATGCCCACGTTGGCACGCCGCTTCAGCCTGCACCTGATCGCCATCGCGCTGGGCGCCGTGCTGATGCTCCCGTTCTACTGGGCAGCCATCGGCTCACTGAAGCGAATGACCGAGGTACGCCAGATCCCGCTGGTCTGGTGGCCGGCTATCTTGCAATGGATCAACTATTCCGACGTCTGGAACGTACGCTTCTTCCCGAATTGGGTCGCCAACAGCGTCTTCCTGACCGTTGTCGCCACGACCGGCACGGTGGTGTCGTCGTCGCTAGCGGGCTACGCCTTCGCGCGATTCCGATTTCCAGGGAGAAACCTGCTGTTCACCATCACCCTGGCAACGTTGATGCTACCCGGCTACGTCCTGTTGATTCCGAACTTCATGTTGTTCTGGCAGCTTGGCTGGCTCAATACCTATCTGCCACTGACGGTCCCGTTCTGGTTCGGCAGTGCGTTCTTCATCTTTCTGTTCCGCCAGTTCTTCATGACCGTGCCGATCGAGCTGGATGAAGCGGCGCGGATTGACGGTGCGAGTTACCCGCGCATCTTCTGGAGCATCATGTTGCCGCTCAGCGGACCGGTGGTCGCCACGGCGGCGATCATCGAGGGCATCAATCAGTGGAACTCGTTCCTGCGCCCGCTGATTATTCTCAATCGGCCTGAAACGTACCCGCTCAGCGTCGGACTCCGCTATTTCGTGGTGAATCCCGGTGACAACCTGCCGAAAGATCACCTGCTGATGGCAGCCTCGATCATCATGACCCTGCCAGTCATCATCCTCTTCTTCGTCGGTCAGCGCGCCTTTGTCCGCGGCGTGGTCATGTCCGGCATCAAGGGCTAGTCGACCGCGCCAACCCGTTCGCTTGCGAAAGCAGAATTCACAACCATCGGACATCCGCCCGCGAAGTGCGGCTCACGCGGTTTCGGCCCCGCCCGCCAGTCCTACGCGCGGCGACCCCAGCAAGCCCGACGTGACAAGAGGCTAATCGCGCACCCGAGCGGACTGCTTCGTGACGGCCTCGATCAGGCCCTGGATGTAGCCGTTGGCGAAGGCCCGACCTCGGTGACCCCAGGGGGTGTCCTGGAACGTCTGCGGCACGTGGTCGTCGATGAAGAAGCCGTCGAAGCCGCTCTCGCAGTACGTCTGCATCGCGCGGTACATGTCCACGTAGCCGGTGTTCACGAACTCCTCGTGAAATTCCGGAACCACGCCCGAGACATTGCGGAAGTGGACGTACAGGATCTTGTTGCGCGAGCCGAAGTAGCGGATCTTCTCGTAGATATCCACCCCGTCCGCCATCTCCGCGAACGTTCCCTGGCAGAATTCGATGGCGTTTGCATCGCTCGGATGGATCTCGATCAGGCGTTTGTAGGCGGCGAAGCTGCGCAGCACCTGCGGAATGCCGCCGAGCACCGCAACCGGCGGATCACACGGGTGGATTCCCAGACGGATGCCTTCCTGTTCCGCGATGGGCGTGATGGTGCGGATCCAGTACTCGAGATTGCTCCAGATCTCGTCCTCGGTGTAGACGCGTCCGTGGGTCAACGGCAGCGTCTGGCCAATACCGTCGTCGTAGGCCGTTGCCAGCGCGCCCCCGCGAATCGCTCGCGGCGGTGTTCGCCACACGTGCGACGGCATCCAGTTGTAGCCAAATATGGGTATGCCGGCGCGGGCGATGTTGCGCACCGTGTAGATCATGTTCTCGATCTGCTCGTCGCGTCGCGGTCCGCCCAACATGATCTGATCGTAGAAATACGGCGGTACGTTTTCGATCGCGCTCAGCTTGAGCCCCCACTGCTCGACGCTCAAGCGGAGTTTGACCAGATCGACCAGCTCCCAACGCACTGCGCCTGGCAGCAACGGCGTGTTCAGCAGCACGTCCGTCGCTCCGAACTGTGCCGCGAACTGCAAATACTCGGGGGTGGCTACGTTGAACTGTCCGAATCCAGGCCGCATATACGCTCCTCCGCTACTACTCGTCCTGTTGTTCTTGAGCGAGTGTCATCCTGAGCTTGCGAAGGATCCGCAACTCCGACGCTCGCAACGAGCAGCTGGATAGATCCTTCGGTCGCCTGCCCTGCGCGAAGCGAGCCTGCGAGCGGAGCCCACGGGCCTGCCTCAGGATGACACGCAAACTCTCGCTGCGAAGCACCCGCGTTAGCGTCGCTCGCCCAGGCGGGGGTCCAGCGCGTCGCGCATCCCATCGCCCACGAACGAGAAGCTGAGCATCGTCAGCGCCAGCACCAGCGTGGGGAACAAGCCGAGATACCAGTAGACGCGGACGTACGCGAGCGAGTCGGCGATCATCTTGCCCCAGCTCGGCAGTGGATCGTTGATGCCGAAGCCGAGGAAGCTCAGCCCCGCCTCGGTGAAAATGGCAGTCGGGATGCCCAAAGTGACGGCGATGATGAGCGGCGCCAGCGCATTCGGCAACAAGTGACGCCGTGCGATCTGCAGGCGGGTGGCGCCGAGCGCGGTGGCAGCCAGCACGTACTCCTTCTCGCGCAGCGACAGCAGCTGCGCACGTGTCAGGCGGCAGATGTCGATCCAGCCGATCAGGCCGATCGCCAGGATGACGTTGATCAGACCCGCGCCGCTGATCGCATCCGAGCCGCGCCAGACCGAAATCAGAAACAGCGCAAACAACCAGATCGGCACCGCGGTGAAGACCTCGACGAAACGCATGATGATGTAGTCGAGCCATCCGCCGAAAGATCCAGCCAGCGTACCGAGTGTCAGTCCGATGCACAGTGCCATCGCCTGGACAGAGAAACCGACGGTCAGCGACACGCGCGCACCGTAGATGATGCGGCTGAGAAAGTCGCGCCCCACGCCGTCGGTGCCGAGCAGGTGGCGTCCGTTGGGAAACTGGTTGGCATCCACCAGGACCGAAAAGTCGTAGCGCGCGGGCGAAAGCAGGTCGGCGAAGATCGCCATCGAGGCGAGGACCGCTACAATCGCCAGCGATCCGACCGCCAGCTTGTTGCGCGAAAAGCGGCGCATCGCGTCGCGCCACAGGGTTGAGGGCGGCCGTGCCAGGGTTTCGGTCCGCGCAATGAGCGGAGGGGCGGCGACGGTGGTGGTCATGTCGTCTTGCCGAAGAGCCGAATGCGTGGGTCGACGACGGTGTACAGGACGTCGCTCAACAGGTAGGTCAGGCTCCACAGGGTGGCCACCAGCAGCATGGTGGCCATGATCATCGGGTAGTCGCGCAGATAAATGCTGGACACAAAGAACTTCCCGAGTCCGGGCACGCGGAAGATGACCTCGACGAAGATCGTGCCCGTGATCAGGTTCGGGATCTGTGGCAGCAGGATGGTGATGAGCGGGATGAGCGCGTTCTTCAACGCGTGCCCGAGCACCACCGCGTGGTCGCGCAGGCCCTTGGCGCGGGCGGTGCGGATGTACTCGGCGTGGAGCACCTCGACCAGGCTGGAACGTGTGTAGCGCGCCACCAGCGCCGACGGCCCGAGCGCCAGCGTCACCACCGGTAGGATCAGCGCCTTGAAGTCACTGTCGCCACCGCTGGGCCAGCCGCCAGTCGGCAGCCAGCCGAGCCCGACCGCGAACACCAGGAGCAGCCACAGAGCGATGACGAAATTGGGCACGGTGATGCCCAGAGTCGACACCAGTGTGACGACGTAGTCGATCCAGGTGTTCTGGTGGACGGCCGCCAGGATGCCGGCGGTCAGGCCGATGCTCGCGGCAAGCAGGACAGCCATTCCGCCGAGCTGCATGCTGGTCGGCCAGGCGCGAGCGATCAGCTGGACAACCGTCTCGGTCGGACTCTGGAAGGAGATGCCGAAGTCGCCGTGGAGCGCGCTCCACATGTACAGGCCGTACTGTTCGTACAGCGGCCGGTCGAGCCCGTACTTGTGGAGGATGTTCTCTTTGGCGGCCGGTGGGAGCGGTGCCTTCTCCTCGTCGAACGGCCCGCCTGGAATCGAGTGCATGAGCACGAATGCCAGCATCGAGACGATCGTGAAAACGACGAGGATGCCGGTGAAGCGGCCGAGGAGGTAGACAACCATGGAGGGCTAGTCGTGAGTCGTGAGTCGTGAGTCTCGGCTCTCGACTTTAGACTCACGACTCCACGACTTCGCTACGGAATCTTTCGCCCGGCGTTGGCCACATCCTTCGAGATATACACGGTGCCGACCATCGTGCTCATGTTGGCGTAATTCGGCCAGTGCATGGCCGCGAAGCCGTTCTTATCCGGCTCGAGGTCGGAGCCCTTGAGGTAGGCCTTGTAGAGGTCGGCCACCGTGCGGTGGTAGATGAACACGCCACCCACGTCCGAGACCAGCAGACGCTCGGCGTCCTGGAACATCTTGGTCCGCGTGGCGGGATCGCCGGTGAACGAGGCGGCCTTCTTGACCATATCGTCGAACTGCGTGTTGTTCCAGTTGTGACGACCTCCACTCAGCCACACGCCGAGCATGTTGGACGGATCGAGAAAGTCGAAGCCGTACGACACCATGCCGAACTGGATCTGCGGCGGCTTCGCATTCAGCGCGTCCATGTAGGTCTTGAATTCTTTGTTGGACACGTCGACGTCGACGTTCAGGGTCTGCTTGATCGAGGCGGCGATCGCCTGCGCCACGGCCTGACGCGTCTGGTTCTCGTTGCGCAGCCAGAGGGTGACCTTGGGGAAGCCCTGGCCGTTCGGGAAGCCGGCCTCGGCCAGCAGCTGCTTGCCCTTCTCTGGATCGTAGCTCTGGATGTCCTTCAACCCGTCCGAGTTCGCGGCAGGGAAGCCCGGCATCAGAAACGAAAAGGCCGGGATGCCCTGGCTCGGCTTGACGATCTGCTTGATCAGGTCATCGCGCGGGATGACGTGGCTGAACGCCTGTCGGACCTTCACGTTGTCGAAGGGCGGATTCTTGTTGTCGAAGAAGAGATAGTCGGTGCGGAAGTCGCCGTAATGGGGATGCGTTTCCTTGGTGAGCTTGGGATCGCTCGAGATGATGTCGTTGTCGGCCGGCGACAGGGTCGAGCCGTCTACGAAATCCAGCTCGCCGGCCTGATAGGCCGCGAACTGGGCATTGGGCGCCATGCCGATACTGATGAGGCGCTGGATCAGCGGCTTGTTCGTGCCCTTGTACTTGGGGTTGGCCTCGAGGATGACGCGGTCGCCCTTGCGCCACTCCTTGAGCACGAACGGGCCATCGGAGACCGACGTGGCAGGATCGGAGTTGTAGAGCCCGCCATGGGCGTCGAGCGCCTTCTTCTGCAGGCCCTGGCTGTAGAGCATCATCGCCGGCAGGTACGGCGCCGGGTCCTGTGTCTCAATTGACAATGTGTGGGCATCGACGGCCTTGACGCCGATCTGGTCGAGTGCGACCTTGCCGGCCACCGCGTCATCCCAGTTTTTGATGATGCCGTTGTAGAACCAGGTGAAGTCCCACGCGTGCTTCGGGTCGGCGCCGTAGCGGAACGTGGCGACGAAGTCGTCGGCGGTCACCGGCGTGTCGTCCGACCACATCAGATTCGGGTCGAGCTTGAACGTCCAGACTTTGCCGGTCGAGTCGACGCTCCACTCGGTCGCGGCGGCCGGGACGATGCCGAAGTCCTTGTTGATGCGCACCAGCGGTTCGGTGAAGAGATCCGAACGCGCGCCACCGCGCTTGTAGACCGACTCCCAGAAGTCGAGGGTGGTGAAGTCAGCCGTATTGTCGTAGGCCGTGACCAGTACCTGCTGGTCAGCGGGCGCGGCATCGGCAGGTGGAGCCGCGGCAGCCGCGGCGGCAGGCGCCGTCGTTGGCTTTGCGGCAGGCGCCGCGGTCGGCGCGGCGGCGGGTGCCGTGGTTGGCTTGGCGGCGGGCGCAGCCGGAGCGGTCGTCGCGGCGGGTGGGCTGGTCGGGGCCGCAGGGCCGCACGACGCCAGCAGAAACGCCAAACCAATCAACATCGGAGAACGCAGGAACAGGCGCCTCATCGAGTGCTTCCCCCTTTGGTACAGGCCGCTATCCGTACCATCCGCGCCAACGACTGTCAAATTAGGCGTTCGCGCGTTCGCGCGTTCATGCGCCGGTTCCACCGAGGACAACAGGGTGGCCGTGAGTGGCCGACTGCCCTTGAACGACGGCTCGCGCCTGAGACAAGAAGAACGCGCGAACGCGCGAACGCGCGAACGGCTCAATCCATGCCGAGAATGCGGGAGAGGTTGCCGCCGAAAATCAGCTCCTCCGCCTCTTTGCCCAGTCGCTGACGACGGATCGCCTCGACCGCCAGGTCGGAGTACAGATTGGGCCAGTTGGAGCCGAACACGACGCGCTCGGGTCCAAGCTCTCGCACCGCTCGCTCGATGGTGATCGGCTCGAACGAGGCGATCGTGGTCCCCAGATACAGGTTCGGGTTGTCCCGCGCGGCTTCGATCGCGTCCGCGACCCATTCCCGGTAGCCCATGTGATCCATCAGTACCGTCACATCCGGAAACCGTCGACACAACGCGCCGATCGCCAACGGATGGCTGATCTCGCTGCCCGAGTGGATGTTGACCACCAGCTCGTGCTCGCGGGCGATGGCCATCAGCGTGTGTGCTGGTGGCGAGGTCAAGCGCACCTGGTAGATGGCGGGCATGATCTTGAGCACGCGCATGCCCCACTCTGTAGCCGACTGCTTGATCTCGTTCAGCGCGGGTTCGCCGTCATTCGGATTGACCTGACAGCACAGGATCGCGCGCGGCTGCTGAGCGGCCGTTTCGTACAGCGCGCGGTTGTCGGGCCGCGGTGTCGGGCTCGGCATGACCACGGCGTATTCGATGCCGGCCGCGTCCTCGTTGACGAAGAGCTCGGCAAGGGCGGCCGCCCTGGCCGCGGCCGGGGCGTTGGTGTCGATGTACACCTCGAAGTCCATCGTCGGCATCAGCAGCTCCCTGACCTGCTTGCAGGTATGGCAAGAGTATGATGGCCAGGCGTGATCAGCCAGGGGGTAGACGGATGAAGGCCGCGATGTTCCACGGAGCCCATCAGCCGCTGACAACTGAAGACGTCGAGATAGACAAACCCATCGATCACGAGGTCGTGGTGCGGGTGGTGGCCAGCGGCGTGTGCCACAGTGACCTGCACTTTGTCGACGGCTTCTACGACTTCCCAGCACCGGCGATCCTGGGCCACGAAGCCGCTGGCATCGTGGAGGACGTCGGGTCGCTGGTAGATGACTTCGCGCCTGGCGACCACGTCATCGCCTGTCTGTCAGTGTTCTGCGGGCGTTGCGAGTACTGCCTTACCGGCCGCACGCACCTGTGTGCGAGCCGACCGGTTCGCGCCAAGGATGCAGCGCCGAGGCTCCGCTGGCAGGGCCTACCTGTCAACCAGTTCGCCAACCTCTCCGCCTATGCCGAGAAGATGCTGGTTCACTCCAACGCCATCGTGAAGGTGCGCGACGATTTGCCATTGGACCGTGCCGCGCTCATTGGCTGCGGGGTGACCACTGGAGTCGGCGCGGCGCTGAACACCGCGCGCGTCGAGCCCGGCTCGGTCGTCGCGGTGTTCGGCTGCGGTGGCGTTGGACTCTCGGCGATCCAGGGTGCGCGCATCGCTGGGGCGCGCATGATCATCGCCGTCGACGTGCACGACCACAAGCTGCAGACGGCCTGCGAGCTGGGCGCGACGCACACCGTCAACGCGTCTTCCAGCGATCCGGTGACCAGCATCCGCGAGATGACCAACGGCGGTGTCGACTATTCCTTCGAAGCCATCGGCCTCAAGCGCGCCGCCGCGCAGTGCTTCGAGAGCCTGCGGGCTGGTGGCACGGCCACGATCATCGGCATGATCCCCATGGGTCAGAAGGTGGAGCTGGACGGCAGCACGTTCCTGCGCGAGAAAAAGATCCAGGGCAGCAGCATGGGCTCCAACCGCTTCAAGGTGGATATGCCGAAGTACATCGACTTCTACATGCAGGGCCGGCTGAAGCTGGACGAGATGATCACCCGTCGTCTGCAGCTCGACGACCTCAACGAAGCGTTCCGCGCCATGAAGGCGGGCGAGGTCGCACGTCAGGTGCTGATGTTCGATTGAGCCGTCACTTTGGAACCGGAAACGTACTCACCGCGCGCGACTCCGCGTCGCAGACCCAGAAGTCGCCCTGCCAGATCGTCATGCCGTGTGGCTCGGGGCCGGAGCAACCCACGGCACCCAGGATCTCGCCGGTGAACGGATTCAGTTTGTAGATCACGCGGCGGTTGGTATCGACCGACCACAGCGCGGCGTCATGCGGATCCCAGGCTACACCATGGGCGCGGTCGCCGTGACAGGGAATGGAGTGGAGTATCTGCCCGCTGGACGGATCCATGGTGAAGATCCGCCCGGTGATGGGCACGCTGAACCACAGCTTTCCGTCGCGCCACTCCGTTCCGTGCGCGCCGCCACTTCGGTCGTATGGCGGCGTCGGATAGGCGACCAGCTCTTTGCCGCTCTCACGTTCGAAGCAGATCAGCTCGTACGTGAACGTCGAGGCGATCCAGATGTTGCCGCCTGGATCGATGGTGATCCCGCTCGAGTGGAGCGCACGCGTCGGAATTCGCCGCAGCTCGCGGCCATCATCGAAGCTGAGCAGATAGATCTCGTTGGGATCGATCTGGTCGATCACCCATAGACCATCCGCGGTAGCCTGCAACCCGTTCGGCTGCCTGCCGGGCGTATTCCACTTGAAGCACGGTTCGACCCTGGTGGCCATGCCGCCATTTGACCACGTGTCGCCCGGCAAATGATCACGCGGCCAGCGCGCCCAATTCGAAGTGGCGGTCGTCTGTGCCGACCAGGCCCGCGTCGACACGGCTGCGCAGGACCAGGAGCCGCGCATACTGGCGCACTGAGAAGGGAAAGGTGGTGGTGGCACTTGGCCGCCGACCGAATCGGTAAGGCTGATCGTTGTCACCGGCGCCGGCTCCGTCGAGGGTACCGACAGCGCCGTCTTCGTTTTGTTGGTTTGGCGATGTCATGAGTTTCTCCCTTGGCCGAGCGGTGTTGCCGTGCGGCTCAACACCATCAGCATGCGCCCCTGGCACACCCGACCGCCCCGGCCACGCGGAGGAACGCGACTCATACCTTTGGCCGACCGCTGACCTGGCCAAGTGGTCAGCGCGTTCTCTTCGTTCTCTTCGTTCTCGCGTTCGCGCGTTCGCGCGTTCCTGCGTTCGCGCGTTCCTTGCCTTTGCGGCGCGAGCCGCCCCGCGGGGCAGAGGCGCGATCCCGGCAAGCCAGTTCCCGTGGGCGCAACCTCGCCGCACGCGGCGCCGACGCGCGAACGCGCGAACGCGAGAACGCGCGAACGCGAGAACGAAGAGAAAGCTCGCCACCTGGCCAGGCGATAGACCAACCAACTGCCCGATGTTGATTTCGAGCCTGCAGCGCACGCTTGCCGAAACCCAATGGCTGGCGAATCAGAAGCACGAGGTTCGAACAACACTATGCATTCATTTGCAGGCAGGGCTCGCAAGAGCATTGCTCTCAGCGGCGCCCTGATCGGCGCCACGCTCCTGGCGGCGTGCGGCCAGACTCCGGCCGCCGCTCCGGCGGGGCCGCGGACCGTTTCGGCTCCAGCCGTGGCGGTATCCGCCGAGGCCGCCCATCGCGGCGATATTCAACAGACGCTGGCGTACAGCGGCGAGATCCGCGCCAGACAGCAGATCAGCATCCTCCCCAAAGCCTCGGGTCGTGTCGAGCAGTTGCTGGTCGACATCGGCAGCGAGGTCAAGGCCGGCGACACGCTGGCCGTGCTCGATCAGGACAACCCACAGATGCAGGTCCTCCAGGCCCGCGCCGCGCTGGCGCAGGCACAGGCGCGTCTGGCAGGTCTTCAGGCCGGCCCGCGCTCCGAGGACGTCGCCGCCGCGCAAGCCGCGCTGGCGCAACAGCAATCCCGATTGCAGAACATGCGCAGCGGCGGTCGAGCCGAGGACGTCAAGACGGCCGAAAGCGCGCTGTCTGCCGCTCAGGCGCGGCTGCAGGCACTGCTGAACGGCGCTGACGACGCCGTCAAGCAGGCCGCGCATAGCGCGGTCGACTCGGATAAAGACGCGCTCGCAAGCGCCGAGGCGGCCTATGCCTCACTCGGTGCCCAGAATGCCGCGAACCTGGCAGCGGCGCAGAGCCAGGTGGATACATTGCAGGCCCAGATCGCCACGGCGCAGGCACAGATCAACTCGGCCGATGCCGCGCTGGCGAGCCTGGCGGGCTCGTCCGCCGCGGACGTACAGGCCGCCCAGAGCGCGTATGACGAGGCGTACTCGCAGCTGCAGACCGCGCAGGCGGCGCTCAAGCAGAATTACAACCCGCCGCAGGCGGCCATTGCTCAGGCCGAGGCCGCCCTCGACGCAGCCCGCGGCCAGCATCAGGCCGCCCAGTCGCAGCAAACCGCGCTCGAGCAGAAAGCGGCCGCACCGTGTGCCGACATGCCGGGCGTGCCTCGCAACGGCACCGCCTGCAACAGCGCCAAGGCCGCGGCAGGCGGCGCCGTAAGCGCCACCGACACGGCGGTCGAAGCCGCCCAGGGCCAGCTCGACCTGTTGAAGCGCGGCGGCGCGCCGGCTCAGCAGACCCAGCTTCACGCCGCTGCCGACCAGGCCCAGGCACAGATCAACACGGCGAAGGCTCGTCTGGACGCGCTCAAGGATGGTGGCATTGCCGCCGCCCGCGCTCAGGCCGAGGCCCAGAAGCAGCAGGCGGTCGGCCAGCAGGTTCAGGCGCAAGAAAGTCTCAAAGTTGCGCAGGCCAACCTGAACGCCCTCAAGAAGGGCAACCTGGATGCGCAGGTCAAGAGCGCTCAGGCCCAGGTCACCGCGGCCAGCGAACGGCTCAAGAGCGATCAAGCGCGGCTCGACGTCACCGTGCGCGGCGCGACCGACGAGGACGTTCAGCAGGCGCAGGCAGCTATCGACCAGGCCGAGCAGCAGCTGCTCAAGGCGCGCCAACCGTACACGCCTTCTGACCTGCAGCAGCAAGGGCAAGCGGTCTACGCGGCGGCAGCTCAGCTGCAGAAGGCTCAGACTCCGTATACGGATCAGGACCTGACCGCCGCCCAGGCAGCCGTCGAGGGTGCGCAGGCGCAGCTCGACATGGCGCTGCTGGGGCTGAGCGAGACCAGCGTGGTTGCGCCCCTCGATGGCGTCGTCTCAGAGCGACTGGTCGCCCCAGGCGCGCTGGTCAGCCCACAGACGCCGCTGGTGACCCTGGTGCCGCCGGCGCTTGAGCTGGTGGTGAATGTCCAGGAGAGCCAATTGGGCCAGATCACGCGCGGCCAGAGCGTTCAGCTCGCGGTGCCCGCCTTCCCTGGCCAGACATTCGGCGCGGAGGTGGAGTCGATCTCGCCGACGGTGGATCCGAAGACTCGCACCGCCGCGATCCACATTCAACCGAAGGACGGCCAGGCGAACCTCCGCCCGGGCATGTTCGCTCAACTGAGCATCGTCACCGCCCAGAAGCAGAACGCGCTGGTGGTGCCAGCTCAGGCGATTCTCACTTCCGAGAGTCAGCCGCACGTGGCGGCCATCAACGACTCCAACACCGTCAGTCTCGTCCCCGTCAAGTTGGGCCTTCAGAACGGCAGCGACGCAGAGATTCTGAGCGGCCTGGATGCAGGCCAGCTGGTTGCCACCAGTGGCGCGTCAACGCTGCGCGATGGAGACGCCGTCGATCCTCGAACCCCCACGCTGACCGCGCTTGAGCGCCCGGCGGCGCAGTAGGAGCATCCGACTTATGTGGCTTACCAGCCTGTCCATCAAGCGTCCGCTGATCGTATTGATCGGCATCGGCGCCTTGATCGCCTTCGGGGTGCTGGCGTGGACTCGACTCGGCGTCGAGCTCCTGCCAGCCATCGACATCCCGTACGTATCGGTGACGACGGTTTACCCGGGGGCCGGCCCCGACGCCGTCGACACCCAGGTCAGCAGCAAAATCGAGGATGCCGTCGCCAGCCTCAACGACATCGACCAGATCTCCGCCACTTCGGTGGATGGACTCTCAACCGTATCGATCCTGTTCACCGAGAAGGCCAGCAAGACGAGCGACCAGGACGTAGAGCGCCGCGTCAACGCCATTCGGGCTGACCTGCCAACCGACGCCAAGGCGCCGATCATCACCAAATACGACCCGAAATCGACGCCCATTGTGGGCTTGACTCTGGGTGGTGACCAGCCGCTCACGCAGCTCCAGCAGATCGCCGAAGACACGCTCCAGAAAGAGCTGGAAGCGGTCCCCGGCGTGGCGCGGGTGTCCGTCGTTGGCGGGCTCGTGCGCGAGATTCAGGTCCAGGTCGACCAGGGCAAGCTGGAGGCGCACGGCCTGAGCATTCTGCAGGTGATGCAGGCGCTCGATGGCGACAACCTCAACGTGCCGGCCGGCAACCTCGTCCAGCGCGACAAGGACTGGACCATCCGCTTCAGCAGCAAGGCACAGTCCATCGCTGACCTTCAGGCGATTCCAGTTACGCCCAACAGCGGCGTCCGCATCCGCGATGTGGCAACCGTCGTCGACACCCACAAGCAGGTGCAACAGGTCCAGCGCGCCAACGGCGCCACTTCGGTCGGCATCCTCATCTTCAAGCAGGCCAGTGCGAACACTGTCACCGTCTCCAAAGCCGTCAAACAGGCGCTGCCAGAACTGCAGAGCAAGCTCCCGGCGGGGGCCCACCTCGACTCGGAGTTCGACACTGCGCCGTACATCAGCAGCAGCGTGACAGACATCCAGAATGAATTGGGCCTCGCCGTCTTGCTGACGGGTCTGGTGCTGCTGGTCTTCCTGCACACCCTGCGCAGCACGGCCATCGTGCTGCTGGCAATCCCCACCAGCCTGATCTCCACGTTCGGAGTGATGCTGCTGCTTGGCATCAGCTTCAACTTCATGAGCCTGATGGGGCTGGCGCTCACCGTCGGCATCCTGGTGGACGACTCGATCGTCGTGCTCGAGAACATCGCTCGCCACCTCAAGCTGGGCGAAGCGCCGAAGGACGCGGCGATCAAGGGCCGTTCCGAGATCGGCATGGCCGCCATCGCCATCACGCTCGTCGACGTGGTGGTCTATACGCCGATCGCCTTCATGTCAGGCATTGTTGGCCAGTACTTCCGCGATTTTGGGCTGGTTATCGCGACTGCAACCTTGTTCTCGCTCCTGGTGTCGTTCACTCTGACTCCGCTTCTGGCCAGCCGCTGGCTTGCCCCGCGGAGCGCAGCGGAACGCGGGCTGGGCGGTGGAGCCAGCCACGCCGCCGGTTCACGCCACCCACTGGCGCTGTTCGCTCGGGTGTGGGACGCCGGCTACGCGATGCTCGAGATCGCCTATGAGCGGATCCTCGCCGGCTCGCTCCATTTCCGGTGGATCGTGGTGGGACTGGCGATCGCGTCCTTCGCCGGCGGGCTTGCCCTGCCAGCGGTGGGCTTGCTCTCGACAGAGGCTTTTCCCAAGGACGACATCGGCCAGGTCGATGTCGTTGTCGAGATGCCGGCCGGCACGCCGTTGGCAGTCACGGGTGAGGCCACCAGCCAGGTGGAGACGCGGTTGCTGGCGATGCCAGAGGTCGACAAGGTGTTCACCACTGTCGGCACGGGCTCGTTCGACGGCATCAGCCAGGCGCGCGCTGCCCATCTGGTCGTCTATCTGAAGGAGAAGAACCAGCGCTCGCGCACCGCGGAACAGGTTGCCAGCGAGATGCGCGGCTTGAACGCCGGAATCCCCGGCATGACGCTCAAGGCTGCCGACGCGACCACGTTTCAACAGGGACAGGGCTCCGCGGGGGTGACGATCGAGATCAAGGGTGAGGACCAGACGGTGCTGGCTTCACTCGCTCGCCAGGTGGCGGAGATTGTTCGATCGACGCGTGGCACGATCGACGTCAGCGATGGCGGCGTCGTCGGCCAGCCGGAGCTGGTCGTGAACATCGACCGCGAGCGCGCGGCGGACCTCGGTTTGTCCGCCAACCAGGTCGCCGGCGTCTTGCGCACCGCGATCGCCGGCAGCACCGTCGGCACGTTCCGGCCCGAAGGCAGCAAAGGTTGGGATGTCGACGTCATTCTCAACCCCAACGATCGCGCCCGCATCGACCAGGTGGGCGAGATCCCGCTGCTCACTCCGCGCGGCGACCTGATCAAGCTGGGGCAGGTGGCCCAGGTCAGCGCGGCCAGCGGCCCGACAAAGGTCGACCGTCTTGACCGCAAGCGCTCGGTGACGGTCAGCGCGAACCTCGAAGGGCGGACTTCGGGCGACGTGGCCACGGAGCTCCGGCCCAAGCTGGCTGCGATCAACGTGCCGACGGGCTACACCGTAAGCATGGGCGGTGCGGCCAAGAGCCAGTCCGACATCTTCACGGAGATCTTGACTGCCCTCGGCACCAGCGTTGTGCTGATGTACGTCTTGATGGCCGTCCTGTTCGAGAGCCTGCTATTCCCATTGATCATCATGCTGAGCTTGCCGCTGGCGGTGGTCGGCGCCTTCGGGCTGCTGGCGCTCACCGGCAACACACTCAACCTGATGAGCATGGTCGGCATGATCATGCTGACCGGGCTGGTGGGCAAGAATGCGATCCTGCTAATCGACTTCACCAACCATCTGCGCAAGCAGGGCGTCTCACGCGACGACGCGCTACGTCAAGCAGGTCCGACTCGGCTGCGGCCGATCCTGATGACCAGCGCGGCACTGATCCTGGCGATGCTGCCGTTGGCGGCTCGCCTGGGAGACGGCGGCGAGTGGCGGGCACCGATGGCCGTCACGGTCATCGGCGGGCTGGTGACCAGCACGTTCCTCACGCTGCTGGTGATCCCCTCGGTCTACACCATCGTTGACGATGTGCAGCAGTTGCTGGCCACCCTCCCGAGACGGGTACGGCATCTCGTCGCACGCACACCGCGTGCCGCGGCACCGCCACACATCGTGCCCGCGCCGGCTCACTTCGCTGGAAGCGCCGCGGACTAGAGCTTCCCAATAAAGCCTGCGTGTCATCCTGAGGGAGTCACCCATGGGCTTCGCTCGCAGGCTCGCTTCTCGCAGGGCAGGCGACCGAAGGATCCGCTATTCCGGCGCTCGCTGCGAGAAGCTGGATAGATCCTTCGCAAGCTCGGGATGACACGCAACTCTCTCGACAGGAAGGCATCTGCGTACTGCTGCGGGCTG
>VBGG01000021.1 GCA_005883405.1 Chloroflexota bacterium
CATTGGCGATCGGTTTTTCGCAGAAGACTGCCTTGCCGGCCTGGGCGGCGGCGACGATCGCATCGGCGTGGTTCGCGGCGGGTGTGGCGATCACCACCGCTTCGACGGCGGGATTTCTCAGCAGCTCATGGTAGTCAGAGGTCCAGAAGGCACAGCCGAGGGCCGTCGCGCGACGTTCAGCCACTCCGGGCATGGCGTCGGCCAGTCCGACGAGTCGGGCGCCAAGGAGGCGTTGGGCGAGGCTGGTCGCGTGGTACGAGCCGATCAAGCCGACGCCGATGACGCCTGTACCAACCGGTTTTTCAATCACATCAGTCACTAACGCGTTTGATCCAGGTACACCGGGGGCTGCGGGACGGTCAACGCTCGATGCGCTCGCTGGTCGTGAACATTGCCTGGTCAGCGAGAACGTACCGACGTATGAAGCGGCGCGTCAATCGGCTACGCTGGGACCGCGCATGCTCAAGATCGATGTTTTCCCGCACATCCTGCCACGTCCGTTTTTCGACCGCTTGATGCAGGTTGCGCCGAGCGGCGGACTGATGGTCAAGCGCGTCCAGAACATTCCAGTGATGATCGACGTGGAGAAGCGCTTCGAGATCATGGACCGCCACGAAGGCTACGCGCAGGTGCTGACGCTCGCGGCGCCACCGCTCGAGAACGTCGCCGGGGCGGACCTCACGCCCGACCTGGCGCGGCTGGCCAATGACGAGATGGCCAGGCTGGTCGAGCGCTATCCCGACCGCTTCCCCGGCTTCGTCGCCTCGCTGCCGATGAACAACCCGGAGGCGGCGATGCGCGAGATCGGGCGCGCCATCGACGAGCTCGGCGCTACTGGTGTGCAGGTGTTCACGAATGTGAACGGGCAGCCGCTCGACAAGCCGGAATACCTGCAAGTGTTCGAGCGCATGGCGGCGATCGACCTGCCGGTCTGGATGCATCCGGCCCGCACCGCGGCATTCGCAGACTACCCGGGCGAGTCGCGCTCGAAGTACGACCTCTGGTGGGCGTTCGGCTGGCCGTACGAAACGGCGGTGGCGATGGGTCGGCTGCTCTTCTCGGGTCTGTTTGACCGGCAACCGAATCTGAAGGTCATTACCCACCATCTGGGCGGCATGGTGCCGCACTTCGAGGGCCGCGTTGGAGGTGGACTGGACCAGCTCGGCAAGCGGACCGATGATGCGGAGGATGCCGGCGCCCGCGGTCGGCTGAAGCAGCGACCGATCGACTATTTCCGCATGTTCTACGGTGACACCGCGTTGTTCGGACCGGCGCACCCGATCGAGTGCGGACTGGAGTTCTTCGGCGTGGACCACGTGTTGTTCGGGACGGACATGCCGTTTGATCCCGAAGGCGGGCCGGGGTTCGTGCGTGACACCATCAAAGCTGTCAACGCGATCGATGTCTCAGAGGAGGACCGCCGGCAGATCTTCGAAGGCAACGCGAGGCGGATGCTCCGGCTCAAGGTGAAGGCATAGCAGCCGCAGTTCCGTTCGGCGTGACGCTGACGTGACGCTCGCGTGACGCTCCGCGACTGCGCTTCAGGTCGGCGTGACGGTCGTATGACGCTGGTGTGACGGTCGGCGTGACGCTCCGCGACTAGACTGCGGGCGGCGGCGGGGGTGGTGGGGCCCATCGCGCGCGCGGGCGCGAGACGACGACCGCTACGACCGCCACGACCGGACGACCGCGACGACCGCGACCAGCGCGACGAGCCGCGATGACCCGCGACAACGGAAGGCCGCGGTTTGCTCAGGCAGCGGGCGCTCAGAATGACGAGGCGGCTGGGTCAGCCGGGTGGGGCCACGGAGTCGATCAGCGAATCGTCGAAGAACTGCTCCGGATTGGCGGTGGCGGCATCGGGCACGCCGGAGACCTGGAGGAGATTGCTCACGGCCTGCGGATTGACGCGCGGCGTCTTGTTGCCAGTCCAGATGGGGATCATCGCCTGGTAGCTGATCTCGCCCAGCCGCTCGTCTGACTGGGTGTACTTGGCCAGTACGCCGATCACGCCGGCCTTGTTGGCCGGATCGGCGGCGTACGTCCATGCCTCCTGATACGCGGTCAGGAAACTCTTGACCTCGTCGGCGTGGTCCTTCAGATACCCACGGCTGACGGCGATCCCGCTGTGATTCATCGGCACGCCCAACTTTGCGCCGTTCACCAGCTCCGCATACCCGGCTTCTTCGGCTCTGGAGGTGGTCGGCGGGGACAGAATGCCGCCAGCGATGTTGCCCTGGTCCATCGCGGCCAGAATGGCCGGTACCGTACCTCCGGCTGGCAGGATCTTGACCTTGTCGAGCATGTCGAACTGTTTCAGGAACAGGTGCGCGGCAGCGTCGGTGGCCGAGCCCGCGGTCGTTACGCCGATCGATTGACCGGCCAACTCGGGGACGGCGGTGTACTTCTTGTTGGCGAAGAGCGAGAAGATCGGCAGGTCGGAGCAGGTCGCGATCATGACCAGGTCCGCGCCGCGCAAGTCGGCGTTGGCGACGGCGCCGAACTGCAGCTCACCGCTGAGCAGGGCCGCCACCTGCTGCGTTCCGCCGATTTGCGACAGGTCCACGTTCAGACCGTGGCGACTGAAGAAGCCCTTTTCGCGGGCGATGTACAGCGCGCCCTGGACCGAGCTGGCCTGGGCGTAAGCGCCCTTGACGACGATCGTGGCCGCCAGTTTCGCCGGCGGCGGTGTGGCTCCGGCGGCGGGGACCGCGGTCTGACCGCCTGGCGGCGTGGCCGCGGCTTCACGGGTGGCAGGTACCGCGGCGGCGGCGGTGGCGGCGGGCTTGGCCGCGGTGGTGGCGACCGCCGGGACGGCAGTCGGCTGAGGCGGGATGTTGGGCGTGGCGGTCGCTCCGGCGGCGGCGGCTGTCGCGGATGGCGAGGTAGGTTTGGCCGCGGGTATCGCCGTCGGCGCGCTGGTAGCCGCCGGCGGCTGCGTCGGCGGCGCAGACGTGCTCGCAGTGCAAGCGGTGGCCAGGACGACAACCAATGCGGCGATCCAGCGCAGACACTGTGACATTGGCGGCTTCAGACGCTCCTGCCGACTCATGGTAGCCGGATGCAGGCTGCTAGCCCGTACAGGGCCTGGAAACTGGCGTCGGCAGTGGCCATCGCGCCGGCTCAGTCGTTCGCCGCGGATATCGCTGACAGGTGGGGGCGTGCCAAAACTGCACAGCCTCGGAACGTGGACTTCGCCTGACGCGCAGCGTCCGTCCAGCCTTGAAGGGCACACGAACCCACAGCAGCGACACGACCGATATCGCGCAGGAGACGGCGTCGGCGACGAACGGAAGCAGCTGACTGGTGGCGCACAGCAGCCCACCCAGCCATGGACCAACCAGCTGGCCGACCTGGCTGCTCAACAACGAGTTGGCGGATCACGGGCCAGCGCCCAATCGCGGATGGTGTCGCCGCGGTGAGCCGCTCGCTCCCTACCCGGCCGACGCGCGGACAAGCGTGAGCCGCCGACCCGGGCCGCCGAGCGGAGAAGTGGTGAGCCGCCTACCCGGCCGACGCGCGGAGAAGTGGCGAGCCGCCTACCCGGCCGACGAGCGGAGAAGCGGTGAGCCGCCTACCCGGCCGACGCGCGGAGAAGTGGCGAGCCGCCTGCCCGGGCGCCGAGCGGGGTCAAGTGACACCACGTCGAGCGACCCTGGCTGGGGAACGAAGGAGCTCAGGCTTCGGCGGGAGCGGCCGGAGCCGTGGGGGCGGTGGGACGGCGACGGTGGAGCCAAGCGTACGCGCCGAGTGCGATGAACGGCACCAGCCACCACGAGAAGGCGACCACGATGATGACCGCTTCGGCTACGCCGCGCAGGAGCGTCAACGACGCCTGCCAGCCACGCTGCGCCACCGCGAAGGGATCCCACGCTCCACCACTGAGCGGTTTCGAATCCTGCGCTGGTGGCAGCCGCAGCGACAACGTGATGGTGGCCATGTCAGTGCGACGCTCCAGATACGTCTTGCGGCCCTGGATCCGCTCGATCTGACCGCGCACGTTTGTCAGCTCCCGCTGCAACGACAGCACGTCCTGGATCTGGGTCGCGCGGTCCATCAGCTTCAAGATGGCGGATTCGCTGGCTTGCAGATTGCGCAGGTTCGAGTCGAGGTCCACGTACTCGTCGGTCACGTCCTGGCTGCCGCTCGTTTCACCATCCGCGGCGTCGCTCCGCACCTGCAAGGTGAGGTCGGCAACCATGCGGTCCTGGTCGTTCACCTTCTCGACGTGGGTATTGGAAGCGCTCACGAATCCGCCGCCGCGCGACGCAATCGAGCGCGCCTGAGCCAGCGCCTGCTCCATGTCGCCGACCTCGACCGCTAGTTGGGCGGTGCGGATGACCATGCGGTCGAGGATCTGGGCGCTGGTGTCCGGCAGGGCGCTCGGCTGCGAAGCGCCGGCGGCGACTGGCGCCGCGCGCTGCGCATCACTGGCAATTGCAGCGGGTGCACCGGGTGCGACTGCCGCGGCGGGCACCGCCATCGCTGACGAAGACGCCGGCACTGCCCCTGGCGCAACCGCCTTCGAGCCCCCGGCGGCCGGCAGTATTGTCGGACCCGCCGCGGGTTGCACGAATGAGCTGGCGGCGCTGCAGGCGACGCCACCAACAATCACGAGCAGCGCGCCGAGCACGGCGAAACGGGTGCGCAAACGACGGTTCTTCCACAACATTGCAGCTCTTCGAGCCTCCCGAGCAACTGGTCCCACCGAGGAAAGACGCCGACGACCCGCGCAAAGTTCCTTCAGCCCGCGGGCTGCTGGGCGAGCTGCGCGAAAAAATGCGCGAAGGCGGCGATGCCGCCCTCGGCTTGCTCCCAGTCGAAGAATTCGTTGGGTGCGTGGTAGCCGTGTTCGGGCAGCGAAAGGCCCAGGAACACGACTGGTTTGCCGAGGATGCGCTCCATGGTCGGCACCGCGCCGATGGAGCCACCCTCGCGCGTGAACACCGCTTCGGACCCGAAACCGAAGCGATACGCCGCACGCACCGCGTCCGCCAGGGGGCCGCTGGTGCGGCCCTTGAACGGCTCCAGGCCAGGCTCCGCGTGGACCTCCACATCGGGAAAGCGATCCATAATAAACGCACGAATTCGATCGAACGTCTTCTGACACGTCATATTCGGCACCAGCCGACACGACAGCTTGACCTCGGCGCGCGGCGGAATCGCCGCCTTGACACCGGGGCCAGAGTAGCCACCCACCACTCCGTGCACTTCAAAGGTCGGCATCGCCCACAGGCGACGCATCACCTCCAGATGGTCGGTCTCGCGCAATGAGGCGACCTGATGGTCGCGCTTGAACGTCTCCAGGGAGAAGCCGGACTCCCGAAAGGCCTGCTCCTCCGCGGGCGTCAACGGCTCCACGTCGTCATAGAAACCGGGAATCAACACCCGCCCGGACCGGGCTTCCACACACGCGCAGACCACCTGCATCAGCTCCGCCAGTGGATTGCGGACCACCCCACCGGTGATACCCGAGTGGAGGTCGGTGGTGGCAGTACGGAGCGTCAACACAAATGGCTGCATGCCACGCAGACCGGCCGGGCTGCTGGGTTTGCCGCGCGTGACCCACACCGTGTCGGAGACGACGATCGCATCGGTTCTCTTCAAGCTGTCGCGGTTGCGAAGTAGAGCGTCTTCGAAGTGGTGGCTGCCGACCTCCTCCTCCAGCTCCCACAGGAAGTTGACATTGATCGGGACATCCGCGGATCGGCTGAAACGGATCGGTGCGCCAGTCGTCGCCGTCCGCCGGCTGGACGTCGAGGTGGTTGTACACCGTAATCGTCGGCCAAGTCGGCACGTCGCTCAGTCTGGCATGGATCAGCGGGTGGCCGCCGGTCTCGAGCAGCTCGCCGCGCGCGCCGACCTGCGTGAGGCAGTCGAGGCCGGCCTCAGCACAGCGCCTGACGTCTGTGGCGCGGGCCGGATCGACCGACACGCTTGGGATGTTGACCAGCCTGGCCAGCCAGCGCTCGAAATCCGAGCGGTGATGCGCGGCGAACTCGGCGAGCTCGGCGCGCGAGGTGGTTGAGAGCGTCACCCTCCGAAGTATGGCGCGCGGCTTGCGATCAGAGCCCGGGACGGAACTCCGACGAAAATGCCGAACGTTGGCGACGTGATTCAGGGCCGATACGTGCTGCGAGCGAAGCTCGACAGCGGCGCGATGGCCGACCTGTACCTGGCGAACGACCTGCGCCTCAATCGTCAGGTGGCGCTGAAGGTGCTCTCGCCCGAGCTGGCCGGCGACGCCGGGGCGGTCGATCGCTTCCGACGCGAAGCCGAGTCCGCCGGCGCGCTCGTTCACCCCAACATCGTGACCGTCTACGACTGGGGCAGGGTCGACGATACGGCGTTCCTGGTGATGCAGTACGTGGCGGGGGCCGACCTGCGCAAGTTGCTGCGCGAGCGAGGGCCTCTGGCGGAGAGCGAGGCGCTGCGCCTGGCCGCCGACGTCGCCGCCGCGCTCGAAGTCGCGCACAGTCACGGCATCGTTCACCGCGACGTGAAGCCGCGCAACGTGCTGGTCGACGCCAATGGGACCGCGCTTCTGGCCGATTTCGGCATCGCCGCGCCAACCGACGAGCGCGCCGAACCCGAGGCGGTCTACGCGACTGCCCTGTACGTCTCGCCCGAGCAGGCCCAGGGTTGGCCAGTCGACGGCCGGGGTGACCTGTACTCGTTGGGGGCCATGTTGTACGAGCTGCTGACCGGGCAGCCGCCATTTCGCGGGGACACGCCCGAGGCCATCGCCCGCCAGCACGTGCATGCCGCGGTCGTGGCGCCGCGGCGCCTGCGCCCGCAGCTGTCGGCCGCGACCGAGCGCATCGTCCTTCGGGCGTTGGAAAAACATCCGTCGAGGCGGTTCGCCAACGCGGGCGAGATGCGGCGTGCGTTGCTCGGGGCGGCGGCGCAGCCGAAGCGCAGCTCGCCGCATCCCTGGAGCTGGACAGCGCCCCGCCGGTGGTGGAACTGGAGAGTGGCGCGCCCCTCCAGCTGGACAGCGCCGCGCTCATGGAACTGGGCAGCGCCGCGCTCATGGATCTGGGTAGTCGCCGCGGCGCCCCTCATGCTGCTGCTCGTGGTTGGCGCGCCGAGGCTTGCGACCGCACGCCAGGCGAGCGTGCCGCGGCTGGCCGGCCAGACCGTAGACGCGGCTCGCCACGCGGCCGCGCAGGCTGGGCTCACGCTCGAACTGCAAGAGCTGCCCACACAGGACACGCCTGCTGGCGTGATCGTCAGCCAGGATCCGCAGGCTGATGCGCACGCACCAGCCGGGGCGACGGTGCACGCGCAGGTCAGCAGTGGTGTAACCGTGCCGGACATCACCGGCCAACCGTGCGCGTCGGCTCGCGCGGCGCAGGCGACGGCAGGTTGGAGTGTGAAGCCGGCGCGATGGCGAATCGCAAATATCATCGAATTTGGAAGGATCGTGGCGCAGGATCCAGCGCCGGGCAGCGTCGTTCCGTCAAAAGGACAGATCGCCGTCCAGGTGGCGGGACCCGTCGGACCCTGCTAAGCGGCGCGACGGAGCCGCACCACCTTCGTGCCAGTCACGGTAGTGGCGGCCGGTGCGGCGCCAGTGGC
>VBGG01000324.1 GCA_005883405.1 Chloroflexota bacterium
CCGACGTTGAAGCCGGTGGCGATGCCCATCTCGTCCGTGGTCGAGAAGCCGCGGACGCGGGGCATGAATCGCTTCGATATTGAGGTGGAAGGGAATCACAACTACTCCGTGGACGGCGTCGTGGTACACAACAGTCCCGAGACGACGCCTGGTGGTCGCGCACTCAAGTTCTATGCGTCGCTGCGCCTCGACGTGCGCCGCATCGACTCGATCAAGCAGGGCACCGAAGTCGTCGGCAGCCGCGTCAAGGTGAAGGTGGTCAAGAACAAGGTCGCGCCGCCGTTCCGCGTGGCCGAGTTCGACATCATGTACAACGAGGGCATCTCGAAGGAGGGCGGCCTGCTCGACATGGCCGTCGAGCTAGGGCTGGTCAAGAAGACCGGCGCGTTCTTCTCGTATGGCGAGACACGGCTCGGCCAGGGCCGCGAGAACGCGCGCGAGTTCTTGAAGCGCAATGCCGAGATCGCTCAGCAGATCGATCGTCTGATCCGCCAGCAGACGCTGGTCGACCGCCGCAGCCTGGAGGCTGCCCCGAGCCCGAACGGCCGCGCCGCGCATGAGGAGGTGGATCTCGCCGAAACGTTCTGAAGCGCGACCGATCGACACGGCGCTGCGCTTTCTTGCGCAGCGGCCGCGAACTGAATACGAGGTGCGCGAGCGCTTGCGGCGGGCCGGCGTTGACCAGGCGGCGATCGACGCAGCGGTTGGCCAGCTGCGACAGCATCGCTTGCTCGACGACGCGGCGTTTGCCCAGCAGTGGGTCGAGCAACGGCAGGTGGCACGGCCGCGCGGGGCGCGGCTGCTACGCTCGGAGCTGCGTCAGCACGGCGTCGAGGCGGCCACCGCTGAAGCGGCGGCAGCCGTGGTCGACGATTCGGCCGAGGCGGATGCCTATCGCGCCGCGACGAGGCGCGCCCACCAGCTCGCCGAGCTCGATGAGCGCGCCTTCAAGCAGCGCCTTGGCCAATTTCTCGCCCGCCGCGGCTTCGACTGGGACACCATCGCCGCCGTCGTCGAGCGCCTGCGGAGCGAGCGCTCGGCCTGAACCAAGCCGTTATGGCCTCTTCGATCAGAGGCGCGGTAAGTGCTCGATCAGATTAAGTGGTGGCGCTCTAGACGCCGCACAGCGCCTGCGAGAGGCTGGCGGAACTCCAGCGACCCGAGGGACGCCTTGCTCTTACCCCATGACGCGGACCTGGTCCGTCGCGACCCCGCCCTGCCGGGGTTGGCGATCGTCCTCGATCCGGAGGCGCTCGCCGCGACCCTCCCCGGCGTTCCACTTGGTGGCCTATTCGAGCGGAGAGACGTGGATTCCGGCCAGCGTCCACGCTGTCGCCTGGCGGCGAAAGCTCTGGGATCGCGCGCGCCCGGCGCGCGCGGCCGAAGCGACAGGCATCTTCCTGGACGATTGGGCGGTCAGCGTGTCGCTCTACCCGGACGACGCCGAGCTGCCGTCGCTCCGCTTGCTCGTCGATGCGGACGAGAGGCCGCGCGCGCTTCGCAGCGTGCTGCCGGACAGACCCGACTTCTGGTCAGCGCCGCTCGGGGACCTGCGCCACAAGCCACAACAGCGCTACGTCGGGAAGCTGATGCCCCCGGGGGGCCCGGCGGTGGTCCTGAAGATCTATGGCGAGCGCTATTATCAGGACGCTCGCACGGCCGCCAGCGCGTTCGCCGCGGCCGAGTCGCTCGGGCTGAATCCTCTCCTGGGTCAGTCTGACGCACACCGCACTCTCGCCTTCGCCTGGATCCAAGGTCAGACGCTGAGCGAAACGATCGCCGATCAGGGAATTGCCGGCGCGTCGCCCGTCGACGCGGCATCGGCGGCCGGCGCGGCCCTCGCGGAGCTGCACCGCCAGGTCCCGAATGGGCTTCCACGGCGCACTCGCGAGAAGGCGGTGGCCGAGCTCCGCGCGCTGGCCGTCGACCTCGGCGCGTTCTGTCCGCACCTCGGCCGCTGGGCCGCGGGCCTTGCCGGACGGCTGGTCACGCACCTCGCCGGCGCGCCGGTGCTAACCTGCGCGATCCACGGGGACTTCGACGCCAGCCAGGTCGTGCTGCGCAACGGCGCCGCGCGCATCATCGACCTCGATCACGCGGCGCTGGGCGACCCCGCCCACGATCTCGGACGGTTCGGTGCGCACCTCACGACGGCGGCGCTGCACGGTGACCTTACCGATGATACGGCGGACATGGTAACGGCCACGCTGGTTGACGCCTATGAGCGGTCGTCGGCGTATCGCGTAGCCGACCGGATCGACCTCCACACCGCGATCGGCATCTTCCACCGCCTCCACGAGCCCTTTCGCTCCCACGTCCCAGACTGGCCGGAGCGAACCGAGGCGATGCTCGCGCGGGTCCAGGCGATTCTCGATAGACCGAAGCAGAGGCTCGCATACCCTGTCTCGTGACTGGGGTGGCGAGCCGTACATCAGTACGTAGTCAGGTAGCGCTCCAACTCCCACGGCGTGACCTGCATGCGGTACTCGTTCCACTCGGCGCGCTTGGCCTCCATGAACCACTCGCACACGTGCGCGCCGAGCGCGGACTGAATCACTTCGTCCGCGGCGAATTCCTGCAGCGCTTCGTCGAGCGACCCCGGCAGCGTCTGCACCCCCTGCTTGCGGATCATCGTGTCGTCGAAGTGGTACAGGTTCTCCTCGACCGGCCGCGACAGCTCGAGGTTCCGCTGGATGCCATCCAGCCCCGCCGCGAGCATGGCCGCAAAGGCCAGATACGGATTGCAGCTCGGATCCGGGCAGCGCAGCTCGAGCCGCGTCGCTTCAGGCCGGCCGCGGCTGGCTTGCGGGATGCGAATCAGCGCCGAGCGATTGATACGCGCCCAACTGATGTACACCGGCGCTTCGTAGCCCGGCACCAGCCGCTTGTACGAATTGACCAGCGGCGCCAGCACGGCGATCATGCCCCGAGCGTGCGCCAGCAAGCCAGCCATGAAGCTGCGCGCGGTAGCTGACAGCTGGTATTCATCGGAGGCGTCGAAAAAGAGATTCTTCTTGCCGTCGAGTGCCCAGAGGCTCTGATGGGTGTGCATGCCGTTGCCGTTGATACCGTGAAACGGCTTGGGCATGAAGGTGGCGTACAGGCCGTGCTGCTGGGCGATCGCCTTCAGCGTCGTGCGGAAGGTCACCGCGTTGTCGGCGGTGCGCATCGCATCGTCGTATTTGAAGTCGATCTCGTGCTGGCCGATGGCCACTTCGTGGTGGCTAGCTTCGACGACGATGCCCAGCTCTTCGAGCGCTTCGACCATCTCCTTGCGCACGTTGGAGGCTTCGTCGGTGGTCAGGTCGAAGTAGCCGGCCTGGTCGTGCGGCAGCGGCTCGACCTGCGGCAAGCCGTTCTGTTCATGGTCGAGGCCATCAGCCGGCCTGCGGCGGAGCATGAAAAACTCCAACTCAGGTCCGGTCATATACCGAAAGCCCATGTCCTGGGCACGCTTGAGCTGGCGCCGCAGCACACCACGCGGGTCGCCAGCGAAGGGCTCGCCGTCGGGTGTGTACACGTCGCAGATCACTTTGGCGGTGGACCCGTCCGGATCGCGTTCCCAGGGGATGATGCCGAAGGTATCGAGGTCCGGATCGAGGAACATGTCGCTCTCGTGGATGCGCGCGAAGCCTTCGATGCTCGAACCGTCGAACCACAGGCCGTGGTCGACCGCGTCGCCAAACTTGTGGAAGGGGATATGGACGTTCTTAACAACGCCCATGATGTCGGTGAACTGCAGACTGACGAATCGCACGTTGGCCGCCGTTGCCTGCTCGAACACGCGCTGCATCGTCGCAACTTTGTCCGTGGTCGTGACCATGGATGTAGTGTGCCCTATGCTCACGCCGCGTTGCCGCCCAGTGCCGCGCGGATCTTGAGCGCCAGCTGCAGGTTGAGCCGCGCCTCGGGATCCTCGAGGTTGACGCCGCCCAGCAGCTCCTGCATGCGCTCGAGCCGGTAGATGAGCGTGTTTCGATGGACGTTCAGGTCGCGCGCGGCTCGCATGTGGTTGCCGCTCGCGCGCAGAAACGCATCCAGCGTCCTGACGAACTCCGACCGCCGTGCGGCGTCGGAGACTTCGAGCGGTCCCAGCACGTCACGTTGAAAGGCGCGGAGCTCGGGGTTGTCCGCGAGATGGAAGATGAGCCGCAGTGCGCCGAGCCTGGCGAAGTGCAGGGCGCCGGGCGAGTCGGTCAGCATGCTGGCGGCGATGTCGGCGGCGCGGCTTGCCTCGCGCATGGCGGCGTACGGGGTGGTGTCCTGCCCGGGCGTGCGGCCGACACCGGCGACCACCGACACGGGCTCGGGTGCAAGGGATTCCTCAAGAGACGCACGCAGCCGTTCGACCCACGCCAGCCCAGCATCCGCGTCGTTCGGTTCGACATCTGGCGGGCAGGGCATCAACACCTGCACGCAGCCGTCGCGCTCGCGCAGCAGAGTAGTCACATCGGCCAGCACCAGGCGGCGGCGCGCGGCGTCGATGAACCGCTGTTGGCCTCGCGAACCGGCAACTCCGTCTGACGACGCATCGCCGCGCGCCCGCAGCACGAACGCCAGATGCGGTCGGCCCAGGTCATACCCCAGGCGGCGTGCACGGTCGAGCAGCTGCTCGTCGGGCGGCACCGGGTTCTCGAGCAGATCGGTCAGAAAATCGCCCTGCAGCCGCAAGCGCGCCTCGACCACGGCGGACTGTTTGGCGAGCTCGATGGCCAGCACCGAGGCGGCGCGATCGGCGACCTGATGATCGAAGTCGACGAAGTCGTCGGTCGGTCCGAGGACGGCCAGGTAGCCCTCGATGGCGCCACGCAGCGTCAGCGGTCGAAGCACCACCGCCAGCGGCTCGTCGGCCAACGAGCGGACGACGATCAACCTTTCGGCCACATTGCCCAAAACGCCCTCCCAGTAGCGGCGGCGGATGTCAGCCAGGGCTTCCGCGGCGCGCTCACCACCACCCGTCTGGACGGTGGGCTGGAAGTGCTCGTCGAGGAGATACACGGCCTTACCGGTGACTTCGGCGACGATGTCCGAGATCAGCTCGAGGCCGCGGTCTTCGACCAGCGTCGACAGCAGCCGTTCGTACACGTCCTGCACCCGTTGCGCGATGGCGCGGTCGCGGTCGACCAGCACGCCGACGATGGCCTTTTCGAGGTCGGCCAATGGCGTCTCGACGGGCACGCGCAGCACGGGGGTGCCGGCCTCGTCGGCCTGGGCCACGACTTCACCGGCGAGCGTTTCCGGCGTGACGAACGCGACCACCCCGGCCTGGGCCATGTCGCGGACCATGCGCGCCACCGAACGCGGCTCGCCCACCAGTTGCAGGGCGGCCGCCGACAGCAGCCAGATCTCGCCATGGTCGATGCGGCCGAGGCTGGCAGGCCGGGCGCGCAGCAGACGGGTCCAGGTCACGGCATTGCCGAGCCCGCGCGCGCCCGCCACCACGCGGGTGCCGGGCGGCAGGGCCAGTCGCAGGATTTCAGACACAGTGACTAAAGGCATCGCGTCGTGGCTGCTTTGGATCGTTGGATTTCGTGCACATCATACAAGACGAGTTCCGTGTTCCGCGTTCCGCGTTCCGCGTTGAACCCAGAACCCGGAACGCGGAACGCGGAACGATGTAGACTTTCGCAACACCTTTAATTGCGGCCCCGTGAGACCGCGAAGGAGTGCTTATGCCCGAAGCGAGTCAGAAGAGACTGCTCGCCGCCGACGACATCCGCCGTGCGGTGGCGCGTCTGGCTCATGAGGTGCTCGAGCATAACGAGGGCGTCGACTCGCTGGTGCTGGTCGGCTTGCGCACCCGCGGCATTCCGCTCGCGCGTCGGCTGCAGCAGCGGATTCGGGAGTTCGAAGGCGCTGATGTCCCACTGGGTGAGCTGGACATCACGCTGTATCGCGACGACGTCTACCACCATCCCCCGCGCGCTCTGAGCCCGACCTCCATCCCCGTCGACATCTCCGACAAGACGGTGATCCTTGTCGACGATGTGCTGTATACGGGCCGCACCATCCGCGCCGCGCTCGACGCGCTGATCGACCTGGGCCGACCCCGCGCGATTCAGCTCGTCTGCCTTATCGATCGCGGCCACCGCGAGCTGCCAATCCGTCCCGACTACGTCGGCAAGAACGTGCCCACCAGCCGCCACGAGAAGGTCGCGGTCCGCTTCGAGGAGGTCGACGGCGTGGACGAAGTCGTGCTCATTCAACCCGCGGCGGTGCCCGCATGACACTGGAAGTACTGAGCCGACCCGGCCCGATTCCGCCCGCCGCCGGGTCGATCCTGCCCGCGCGACGCCCACGGCGCAACGTCCTGGACCTGGACGACTTCAGCGTGGCGGAGATCGAGGCGGTGCTCGACACTGCGACGGCGATGAAGGACGTGCTGCGGCGGCCGATCAAGAAGGTGCCCACGCTGCGCGGCAAGACGCTGGTCACCCTCTTCTATGAAGCCAGCACGCGCACCCGGGTGGGCTTCGAAGTAGCGGCCAAGGCGCTCGGCGCCGATACCGTCAGCGTCGCCGCGGCGACCAGCTCGGTGACCAAGGGCGAATCGCTGATCGACACCATCCGCACCCTGCAGGCGCTCGGCGCTGACTTCGTCGTCATGCGTCACCACCAGGCCGGCGCGCCGTACGTGGTCGCCGAGGAAGTCTCGGCCTCGGTGATCAACGCTGGCGACGGCTGGCACGCCCATCCGACGCAGGCGCTGCTGGACCTGTTCACCATTCGCGAGCGGCTTGGACGCATCGGCGGTCTGCGCGTGGCCATCGTCGGCGACATCCTGCACAGCCGCGTCGCGCGCTCGAACCTGTGGGGCCTGACGCTGATGGGCGCCGAGGTCGTGCTGTGCGGACCACCGACGCTGCTACCGGTGGCGTCTTTCTGCGAAGGCCTGCCGTGGAAGGTGGAGCGGACGTATCGGCTCGACGAAGCCCTCGACGGCGCCGACGTGGTGATGCTGCTGCGCATGCAGCTCGAGCGCCAGACTGGCGGACTGTTTCCGAGTTTGCGCGAGTACGTCAGGACGTATGCGCTGACCGAGGAGCGGCTCGCGCGTGCCAGACCGGGCGCGCTGGTGATGCACCCGGGCCCGATGAACGAGGGCGTCGAGATCGACCCACGCGTCGCCCGCGGCGCGCAGTCGGTGATCGAAGCGCAGGTCACCAACGGTGTCGCCGTGCGCATGGCGCTGCTCTACCTCCTGAGCGGGCTCCCGGCGTGATTCGCCTCGTTGGCGGGCGCATCATCGATCCGGCGTCTGGCCGCGACGAGGTGGCGGACCTTCTAATCGACGGCGGGCGCATCGTTGAGCCGGAGTCCGTAGCCACCGAAACGGTGATCGATGTCGCGG
>VBGG01000325.1 GCA_005883405.1 Chloroflexota bacterium
AGCGAAGGGCGCCCGACCTGGCCACCAGCAAGTGGTGGAAAGAGGAGCGCCACGGCGTCTTCGTCGACTACAACCAGAACGCCAAGGATCACACCACCGCCTCGGCGTACTCGGTTCGGCCGAGTCACGACGCGCGGGTGTCTACGCCCCTCCACTGGGACGAGGTCGCCGACTGCGATCCGGCGACATTCACGATCGACACCGTACCCGATCGCTTCGCGCGTCTGGGCGATCCCGCCGACGGCATCGACTCGACGGTCGGCTCGTTGGAGGGGCTGCTCGAGCTCGCCGAGCGCCAGGCCCTGACTGGCGTGGCCGAGGCGCCGGCGCCGGGCAACGTGCCGTTGCCCGCGCCAGGCAAAGCCGTCGGCCCGACGGGTCGTCGCCGAACGACCGCGCCGCTCATCGAGATCGCGCGGGCGGCGACGCAGAATGAAGCCTTCGCCGGGCTCGAGCGCTGGAAGCTGCGGCACGCCGACGTGTGGCCGCGGCTCGAACCGAACGACATCCTGGTGGACTCGATGCGCGGTCGCAATACGACGTGGACGCGAATTCGGGTGAACCTGCGCCATGTACCCGAGGCGGAGCGCCCGCCACAGGAGGCGCTCGAGGTCGACTACGATCCCTGGCACGCGTAGTGCCCAACGGCGGGCATGGCAAAAACGAAGAGTGCGAAGACCACGACCGATCACGAGACGATGCGCAGGTGGGTCGAGGAGCGCGGAGGGCGCCCGGCGCGCGTCGCTGAAACCGGGAGCGGCAATGACCCTGGCCTGCTGCGCATCGACTATCCCGGCTTCGGCGCCGAGGACAAGCTCGAAGAGATCAGCTGGGACGAGTGGTTCAGAGCCTTCGACGAGCACAACCTCGCGTTTCTCTACGAAGACGAAAAGGACAGCCGCTTCAGCAAGCTGATCTTCCGCGACACCAACGGCAGCGGCTCGCACCATCACGGGCGCTAACCTCGCATACGGGGAGTGCAACCTGACGTGACCAGGAGGCCACGAGATGGCCGAGCAGCAGCGCGTTCCGCTCCCCGGTAGCGACAAGCAGCCCGTTCGCGGCGCCGAGCCTCTCGGCGACCTGCATCCGACAGAGCGGCTGGAGGTGTCCCTCCAGCTTCGGCCGCGCGACGCGCACGAGTTCGCCGCGCGCGTCGACGGTCTTGCCGCCGGCCGACCAGACATCCTGAGCCGTGAGGAGTTCGGCCAACGGTTCGGGGCCGATCCAGCTGATCTGGCGGTGGTCGAGGCGTTCGCGCGGGGCAACGGACTGGTGGTCGTGGACGCGAGCGCGAGCACGCGAACGGTCGTGCTGAGCGGCACCGTCGCGCAGCTCAGCGCCGTGTTCGGCGTCGCGTTAGCCGCGTACGCCCACCCCGACGGGGGCACCTTCCGCGGCCGCCAGGGCCCGATCTACGTTCCCCCCGCTCTGGCGAACGTCGTTCAAGGGGTGTTCGGGCTCGACGATCGACCCGCGGCACGGCCGCATTTGCGGCGCCTCTCCGAGCTCGAAGGCATTGAAATCCTGGCCAAAAAGCCGCGTGCGTCGTTTTCCCCGATCCAGATCAGTCAGCTCTACGACTTCCCGAGCGGCGCCACCGGCCAGGGACAGTGCGTGGGCATCATTGAGCTCGGGGGTGGCTTCCGCACCGCCGACCTGAAGACCTACTTCCAACAGCTCGGCCTGCAAGTGCCGGCGGTCGTCGCCGTCTCGGTCGATCACGGGCGCAATCAACCGGCCGGACCGAATAGCGCTGACGCGGAGGTCATGCTCGACATCGAGGTGGTCGGCGCCGTCGCGCCAGGCGTCAAGATCGCGGTCTATTTCGCCCCCAACACCGATCAGGGCTTCATCGACGCGATCACCACTGCCGTCCACGACACTGTCAATCGTCCATCAGTGATCTCGATCAGCTGGGGCGCACCTGAAGTCCAGTGGACACAGGCATCGCTCCAGGCCATGGACCAGGCGTTCCAGGCGGCGGCCGCGCTGGGCGTGACGGTCTACTGCGCCGCGGGCGACAACGGCGCCAGCGATTTTCCAGCTGGGCCGGGCCAGCAGCCCGGCAATCACGCCGATTTTCCAGCCTCGAGCCCGCACGTGGTGGGCTGCGGCGGGACCGCGATCACCGTCACCAACAACGCCATCACCAGAGAAGTGGTCTGGAACGACACCGGCGACGGCGCCACCGGTGGTGGTTTCAGCGCAGTGTTTCCGACGCCCACCTGGCAGACGACGCTACAGGGCGGCCAGGGCGGCCAGGGCGGCAAGCGCGGTGTGCCGGATGTCTCGGGTGACGCCAGCCCGCTGACCGGATACGCGGTGCGCGTCGACGGCCAGAGCGAGGTCATCGGCGGCACCAGCGCGGTGGCGCCGCTGTGGGCAGGCCTGACGGCGCTCCTCAACAACAAGCTGGGCAAGCCGCTTGGCTTCGCCAACCCGGTGCTGTACGGCCTGGCACCGTCCTCCGGCGCGTTCGTTGACATCACCCAGGGCAACAACAACGGCTTCAACGCTGGAACGGGTTGGGACGCGTGCACCGGACTGGGCCGACCCGACGGCGCGAAACTGCTGGCGGCGATCGCGTCGCGTCCGGCGGCCGTTGCGGCGCCGTGAGTCGATGGCCGCTCGGGCGATCGGCCCCACTCATCCAGACGAGCGCATCGAGCTGAGCGTGCTCCTGAAGCCGCCCCGACAGCTCGAAGAGCTGGAGGCGCGGCTGGATCAGGGCCTGCCGCCGCTATCGCGCGAGGAGTACGCGGTGCGCTACGGGGCCGACCCGGCTGATGTGGCCATGGTGGAAGCGTATGCGCGCGCCCACGGGCTCCAGGTGATCGAGTCCAGTCCAGCGCGGCGGACGGTCCGCCTGGCCGGCACGGCGGGTGACGTGGCGGCGCTGTTCGGGACCCAGCTGGTCGAGTATCGGTCGGAGGATGGGACCAGGTTCCGCGCGCCGACAGGCCCGATCCACATCCCCGACGAGCTCGAAGACGTGGTGCAGGCCGTCTTTGGGCTCGATACACGCCCAGTCGCGCGCCGTCGTGCGCTCGGGTGAGTATGCTGGCAAGCGTATGGCACACACGCTCACGCCGCGAGAACTGGACGCACTGCGCGCGATCGATTCGCCGACGATCGCCAATGCCATCGAATACTTCGAAGTTCGGCCACGCGTGGCGGGTTATTGCGGAACGAACGTGCGTTGTCTGACGCCGGAGGTGGGGGTCATGCTTGGCTACGCGGTGACATGCCGTGGTGACAGCACCACCGAGGACAAGAACCGCCGCGAGCATGCCGAGCTGTATCGGGCGATCTTCGCCCAGCAGCCGCTGCCGGTGGTGGTGGTGATCGGCGACGACGGCGACCCCGGCAAGCTCCATCTCTCGTGCCATGCGGGCGAGATGATGGCCACCACCATGAAGCGGGTCGGCGCGGTTGGACTGGTCACCAACGGCGGGCTGCGGGACATCCGCGAGATCAACGCGCTCGGCGGATTTCATTATTTCGGCCGCGGGCTGGTCGTGGCTCACGGCAGGCCGTCGATCTACGACGTTGGCGCTCCTGTTGAGATTGACGGTATGCAGGTTCGCCCCGGTGACCTGCTGCACGGCGACGAAAACGGCATCACCATAATCCCCGCCGAAATCGCCCCCCAGGTAGCCGCCAAAGCCATCGAACACCGCGAGATGGAGCAGGAGCGGCTCAAAGAGATCCTGGGCCCCGAGTTCCACAAGCAGTTCGAAGCCATTACTGAGTACCGCTAAAACTCCCACTCCCAGAGGGAGAGGCGAATTCAAGATGAGAGCGCTTTAACGTAGACTGACGCGCGGCGATGAGCGTCTCTACTTCATCACGAATTGCGGCGGAGGCCGCGGCTCAGGAGTTGTCCTGGCTCAAACGCTGGGTGGTGCTGGGCATTGTGTGTGTCGGTGTGTTCATGAACACCCTGGACACGGGCATCACCGATGTGCTGAATCCGGTGTTCACCGCCCAGTTCCACCTGAACCTGTACGTCGAGTACTGGATCGAGCTCTCCTACGCGATCCCGCTCATCGGCATGCTGCTGCCAGCCGGCCATCTGGGCGACCGCTTCGGTCGCAAGAACGTGTTCCTGGCCGGCATGATCCTGTTCGGCGGCGGCTCGGGCCTGCTCACCCTCATGCCGACGTTCGAATCCATGTTCGTCGCCCGGGTCATTGAAGGCGTCGGCGCGGCGTGCATCTCCGCCAACGGCGGCGTGCTGGCCGTCTCCGTCTTCCCCTGGAATCAGCGCGGCCAGGTCCTGGGCATCATCGGTACCGCGGTGGCTCTGGGGCTCAAGTTCGGGCCGGTGATGGGCGGTCTGCTGTATGACAATTTCGGCTGGCGGTCGGCGTTTCTGATCAACGTAGCGATCGGCATTACCTTCGTGATCATCGGCGCAAACGTGGTGCCCGCCTCGCGCCGGAGTCCAGGCCGCACGTTCGACGTCTGGGGCGCGCTGTTGTTCGTCATCGCGATGGGTTGTCTGCTGGTGATCATCAACCAGGCCCCGACCTGGGGCTGGTCCAGCCCGCAGACGTTGATCCTGTCGGGCGGAGTCGTCGTCTTCGGTTCGGCGTTCTTCTGGGTGTCGAGGCACGTCAAAGACCCGACGATCGACCTGAGCCTGTACAAGAGCCGCAACTTCACCGTGGCAGTGGCGGCGGCATTCATCAGCTTCCTGGCGCTGACTCCAATCAATCATCTGCTGCCCTTCTATATGGAGCACGTGCAGGGCTTGCACGTGAGCGAGACGGGCCTGGTGTTCATCACCACGACCATCGCCATCGCCGTGACGCAGCCGTTCAGCGGACGCTGGGCAGACAGAATCGGCTCGCGTCCGGTGGCCTCGCTGGGACTGTTGCTCGAAGGTTTGGGGCTGCTGACGCTGGCGTTTATCCCGCTCCACATGAACCCGGACTGGCTGGTTCCCGAGCTGGTGGTGATCGGTGTTGGCGTCGGCCTGTTCCGCTCGCCCAACCACCGCGCACTGTTCGGCGCGGTGCCGCGCGACAAGATGGGTCAGGCCGGGGGTTACCAGCACCTGCCGCGCCAGTTGGGCGAATCCATCGGCGAGACGGGCGTGGTGACCATGTTTACAGCCATCGTGCTGGCCAGCGCCGCCCTGGCGGGCATCCACGCCGTCGATCCGGCTTCACAAGCGGTTGCTGCCGCGCCACAGCCCGCCCCGGTACCAACGGCCCAGGCGCCACCAGCTGGCGTGGCACGGCCACCGGTGGTGGTCGGCGCCTACGTGCCGGCCGCCCAGGCCGGTCAGCCAGTCGCGCGCGGCGCTGGACTGCCGATCATTTCGGCGGCCCCTGGCACCACGATCGACGCCAATACCGCCGACGATACGATCGTCGACGTCCCGGATGACAGCGCCGGCGATGCGAAGGACAGCGGTCTTTCGCAAGCCGTCACGTCGCTGCCAGCAGACGTGCAGATGCTTGGCTACCGCTTGATGTGGGGTCTGGCGGGACTCATTTCGCTGGGCGGAGCGGCGATCTCGTGGTTCGGTCGCGAGAGCGAGGAGGAGGTCGCCGCTTCGACGCCGCGGCGGATGGCGGTGCGGCCGGCTCCACAGACGGGTTGAACTGATAGCCCTCGCCGCGCACGGTGGCGATCAACTTTGCTTCTCCGGCGAGCTGGAGGCGGTTGCGCAGGTAGCGCACATACACGTCGACCACGTTGGAGCTCGACGCGTTGTCCTTCAGGTGATAGCCCCATACGTCTTGAAGGATCTGCTGACGTGAAAGGACCCGCCGCGCATGACGCACGAAGTATTCCAGCAGGGCAAATTCGCGGCTCGGCAGCTCGATCAGCCGCTCGCCGCGCCACGCGCAGCGCCCGAGCAGGTCCAGGCGCAGATCGCCGGCGCTCAGCGTGGTGACGCGCGGCTGATCGGCGGCTCGGGTGAGGGTGTGGATGCGCGCGATCAATTCCTCCATCGCAAACGGCTTCTGGAGTTGCTGTTCGCTGTTCATTGCGTCGTTGCCAGTGGTCAGGAACAGGAGTGGCAGCGCGGGATGGTCCCGGCGGATGCGTTCGATGAGCGTCCGGCCGCGCTGGGTCGACAGCGGCACGTCGAGCACGGCCACTCCGACAGCGTTGTCGGCAGCCAGCGTTGCCGCCGCGGCGGGTGGTTCGGCACTGGTGACTTCGAAACCGTGGGCGCGGAGTCCGCGTTCGAGAACGCGCACCATGGCCGGCTCGTGTTCGACTAAAAGCACTCGCACGCGGGTCGCCGCGAGTATACGCGGCGCGCTCGCTGCATGAGAACGTCCTCATCCGCGTTGAAAAATGACAGCGCTCTCATCTACACTGGGCGCACGTTCCAGAGACTCGGTTTCGGCGGGAGGGGGTGCATGCGGACGTCCAGAGTCGCTGCGCTGCTGGTCACCGCGCTGCTCGCGCTGCAGCCTGAGCTGGCCAGCGCCCAGCAGGCACTTCGCGCTGCCGACGGACAATCCCTCAACGGCCAGAGCGAGCCTACCCGGCAGACCTTCCAGTTCATGTACGGCGCGACGTGCGCTCCGCAGGAATGGGTCTGGCAGCACTCGCTCGCCATCGATAACAGCCTGGTCGATGGCCCGGCCGCCAGCGACGGTCAGAAGCTGAGCGGACAGGATGACGGCGTACAACTCACCTTTGTTGCCGTCTGGGGTCTGGCCGCGGCCAACGAATGGGTTGCCGAGCACAACGCGATCGTTGCCCGCCATGTGCTGCCCGCGCCGGTTGCGCCGATCCCGTGCCCCGCTGTTCGACCGGTGAGCGCCGAAGCCATCACCTCGGCCCACCTGGAGGACGCCGTGGCCGCGGCGAAAAACGGCAATCTACCCGACGCGCACGGCAGCCTGAACCAGTTCCGCGACGTGTGGAATACGACCCGAGCGAATATTCGCAAGCGCTCGCCTGTCGTCGCCGACGCCGTTCAGGCGGCCTACGACCAGGCCGCGGCGGTCATCTCCGATCCCCGACGTCCGACCCCCCAGCAGTCGGAGTACCAGCCTGTATTGGACAACCTGCTGAAGGTAGTCCAGAACGCCGACAACCTGCTCGGCGACGCGGCGGCACGCTAAGCGGTGGCTCTCGGAGCAGTGGCCCACGAAAGCGTCTATGCCGTTGTGGCTCGTCGCGTCGCAACGCCCGTGCGCGTGCGAGTGCAAAAAACACAAGTCATGTTGACATCCGCCCGCGCAGTGCGCCTTGGCGCGGTTGCGGCCCGGCCCGCCAAGCCTGCGGGCGTCGGCCGTGGCTTGATGGGGCGGTAGCGGTGGCTGTCGCGGCGCAAGCGGCGGCGAATGTGCTGCTGCGCGTGGAGGGACTGCGGAAGGAGATCGGCGACTCCGACATCCTGGTCGACATCAACTTCGAGCTCTACAAGGGTGAGATCCTGGGCCTGATCGGTCCGAATGGCGCCGGCAAGACCACCCTGATGGAGTGTCTGGCGGGTTTGCGGCCGCGCACCGCTGGCATGTTCTACGTCGGCGACGAGGCGCCCGCGGACTGGGACCCGAAGGGCCTCATGTTCTATCTGCCGAACAACGTAGCGCCATACGCCGAGCTGTACACGATCGAAGTGCTCACGTTCTTCGGTCGCGTGTACGACGTGGACCCCAGGCGCTGGGAGCGCATCATCCTCGACGAGCTGTCCTTGCAGCCCGTGCTGCGCAAGCGCGTCAATGCGCTCTCGAAGGGCAATATGCAGCGCCTGTTGATCGCGCTGGCGCTGATGTCGCCCCAGCCACTCCTCGCGTTGGATGAGCCATTTGACGGTCTCGATCTGCACCAGACGCGAGCGATGATGTCGATCCTGCGCAACCTGCGCGCGCAGTCGCGCACGCTGCTCCTGTGCATTCACCAGCTGGTGGACGCGGAGCGAATCTGCGACCGCGTGCTGTTGCTGTCGGAAGGCCGCATCATCGGCGTGGGCACGCTCGACGAGCTGCGCGCCAAAACAGGGCTGCCGAGCGGCAGCCTCGAGGAGATCTTCCTTGCGCTCACCTGAAGCGCTCGCGCTGCTGCCGCCATCGGTTGCGAGCGCGCGGCGGGTGTCGGTAAACGTCGACTCGGCCGGCAACCGCACGCTGCGGCTACTTGGCCTGGTTGCCGTGCGCGAGCTGCGGCTCACCTGGCTGCTGTTCGCCAAGGAGGTCCGCGAGCTACTGGTCAGCCGCGCGCTGTGGTCGATGGTGCTGATCAGCGCGCCGCTGGTGGGCTTCAGCTTCATCCAGGCGGTGCGGATGTACAGCCAGAGCAGCAGCAACGCGTTCCGCCTGCCGCAGCTGTTGCCCAACGTCAATCCGCTCGACGGCATCATCATCCCGACATTCGGCGCCGTCTACCTGATGAACACGTTTCTGTTGCCGTTCGTGGCCATCCGCGCCATCGGCAACGAGAAGCAGACCGGCGCGCTGAAGATCGCCTTGCAGCTGCCGATCGGCATGAATCGGCTGGTCGGCTTGAAGCTGGCCGCGCTGGCGGTGGGCTGGTGCATTGCGCTGGCGCCGACGCTTTCGGCGCTGGCGATCTGGGCGCTGCTGCTCGGCGGCCACCTCTCGGTGCCCGAGCTGCTGACGGTGCTTCTCGGCCATGCCCTGTACGCGTTTGTGATCGCCGGTGTGGCTTTCCTGGCGGCCGCCATAACGGAGTCCAGCGCCACCGCGGCGATCGTCGCGCTGTCGTTCACGCTGGGCTCGTGGATCCTGGAGTTCGCCGGCTCCACCGGTTCGGGCTTTCTCCGCGCGGTCGCGTCGTTTTCACTGAGTCCGGCGTTGCGCGGGCTGGAGCGGGGCTTGCTCGGCTCGCCAACGGCGCTGACGCTGCTGGTGCTCGGCCTGGGCTTTGTGGCGCTGAGCGTCGTCTGGCTTCCGCCGGGGGTGTCGCGTCGTCAGAAGCTGGTGCGCTCCGGGGCGGTGTTTGGGGTGGCCGCGCAGGCGCTGTTGCTGGTGATCCAGCTGCCAATCTTCGCCGACGTCAGCGAAAACCAGCGCAACTCCTTCAATCCGGCGGATATGCGTGAGCTGCGTCAAATGACGAAGGAATTGAAGGTCAACGTCAACCTCGCCGCGAACGATTCGCGCCTGGCGGACCTCGACCGAAACATCCTCAGCAAGCTGCCGCGGGCGATGCCGCATGTCACCATCACGTACGCCGAGACTAGCACCACCAGCCTGTTCGGCGGAACCAGCGGCGCCAACTACGGCCTGACCACGTACACCTACGGTGGCAAGCAAGGCGTCACCCGTGCAACCACCGCGCGCGAGGTGCTGCCGCTGATCGAGGCGCTCGACGGCCGCGTGGTCACGCCAGATCCGACCACCGCGTATCCGGGATATCCGCTCGTCACCAGCGCCGACGCCGCCTCGGTGTGGTTCTACGCATTGCTGCCGCTACTGGCGGT
>VBGG01000315.1 GCA_005883405.1 Chloroflexota bacterium
TCAGCGGCAAGTCGCCCACGCCACGCCCCAGACGGTCCATCACGCCGGGTCTGAAGTTCTCGATCACGACGTCGGCGCTGTCGACGAGCCGTCGCGCCGTCTCCTGGCCAACGGGCGTCTTGAGGTCGAGCGCGATGCGTCGCTTGCCGCGCTGCAGGAAGGCGTCGGCGTCCGACTTCCAACGCGGTCCCGTCGGCGGATCGACGTGAACCACGTCGGCGCCCTGGTCGGCCAGCATGACCGCCGCGAGCGGCCCGGCGATGTACTGGCCGAAGTCGATGACTCGGATCCCATCCACCGCGCCCGTCATGGCGCATGATGGTAATCCGCGCGGAGAACGTGTTTCGGCTCGAAGCGCCCGCGCGAACGCTGCTACGGCGGACACATGCTGAGAGCACTTGCGTCGCACTGGGCGTGGGTAATTTACTGACCGCGACGAGGGGCGCTACGAACCGTAGGCTGAGAAGCAACATGGAACAACTGACGCTCAGCCGCCGCAGGGCGTTGGGCTTGATCGCGTCGGGTCTGGGAACGATCGTTGCGGCGTCCTGCGGGGTGCCCGCGCCGACGACCCCGGCGACCAGCGTGGCAGGCTCGAGCCCGAGCAAGCCTGCGCCGGCCGCTGCTAGCGCGACGCCACAACCCAAGACTGGCGGAACGCTGCGCTACGGCTCTGATGTCGATGTCAATCGGCTCGATCCGCATTTTCGCCTCGGCGACGTCTACTACACCGTCTACGATCGGCTAACGCAATACGACATCCATCACAACGTCCAGCCGATGCTGGCCGAGAGCTGGGACGTCTCCTCGGACTTCACAACAATCAAATTCAACCTGCGCAAAGGTGTGCAGTTCCATAACGGCACCGAGCTCGACGCCACCGCCATCAAATTCAACAGCGAGCGCGCGCGCGACCTGCCGAACACTCAGCTCGACGAAGCAAAGTGGTGGACGTCAATCGAGACGCCCGACAAATACACCGTCATCTTCAAGTCCGACAAGCCACGCCCACTCGCCTTCGACTACTTCGAGTTCCTCAACATCGCCGAACCCACCTCGGCATCCGATCCCACGAAAGCAGTGGGCACCGGTCCATTCAAATTCGTCGAATGGAAGCAAAAGGACTCGCTGACGCTCACGAAAAACACGAGTTACTGGCAGTCCGGCAAGCCGTACCTCGACGGTATCGTCATGTCGGTGATTACCGATCCGCAGGCGATGGTATCGCGGTTCGAGGGCGGCTCGCTGGATGTCGCGATCAATTATCCCGTCACGGATTTCGTCCGTTTGCGGGACGATGCGGGCTACACGCAGTACACGTTCTCGGCCGGCAATTTCTCATGTCTGGGGATGAACTGCCAGGTCGCCCCTTGGGACAACAAGAAGGCGCGCGAGGCGCTGCTGTACGCGGTCGATCGCGTGCGCTGGGCTACAACCGTGCAGAAGGGTCTCGAAGACCCATCGACGCTCCCGTGGCCGACGACGTCGCCAGCCTACGAGGAAGCCAAATCCAACGCTTTCCAGTTCGACCTGGAGAAGGCGGCGGCGATGTTGAAGGCGGCGGGGGTCACCGGCCCAGTAACCGGAGACATGATCATGCAGAACAGCAGTGCGGAGCTAACGGCCTTCGCGCAGATACTGCAGAACGACTTCGCCAAGCTGGGCGTCACGCTGACCCTCAAACCACAGGATCAGGCGTCCTACTTGGACGTGGTGAACAACTGGAGGTATCAGGGATTCTGGTTGGGAGGCGGTTCGTTCGCGCAACTGGACCCCGCGACGGCTTTCACGAAGAGTCGCGCACTGAGCGTGACAGGCAACAGCTCGGCGTTCAGTGCACCGGTGAATGCCGCCGCGGTGGAGCTCGTAGGGCGCGCAACAACGGAGCCCGATAGCACCAAACGCAAGCAGCTCTATTCGGACCTCAACGACATGCTGCTCGACGAGGTGTACATCATCTGCATGTCGCCGACCGCCAACCGCTTGATCACGACGTCGAAGGTGCACGGCGTCGCACCGACACTACACTCGGCGCAACGGTGGTGGGAGACCTGGCTGGCCTGAAGCACACAACGCGGGGGTGACGGATGAGCAGTGGTCAACTAAGCAGACGCGCGTTTCTGGGCGCATTCGCTCTCGGTACGAGGCCAGCGGTAGCGCCGACGGCGCCACCAGCCAAGCCCGCCGCAACATCGGTCAGCGTCGCGGGCACAGCCCCGGCCGCAAGTGGCCAGCCAAAGAGCGGCGGCACCCTTACGGCAGGCAAGCTGGGTGACGTCGCCAATCTCGATGGGCACTACTGGTCGCCCAATGCCGGGCTCCATGTCTGGTTGGCCTACGACACGCTGGCCAGGTACGACGCGAATTTCAAGCCGCAGCCGCAGCTGGCGGAGAGCTGGGAGGTCAGCAGCGATCTCAAGCAGATCACCGTCAACCTCCGTAAGGGTGTGACCTTCCACAGCGGGCGAGAGTTCACCGCCGACGACGTCGTGTGGAACCTGCAACGTGCGCTGAATCCGAAAGTCACGGTCGGCATCATCACCGGCTTCTTCGGTCAGGACCCGACATTTACTGCCAAAGACAAATACGCGGTCGTGCTGCAGACGGCGCAGCCATGGCCTACCGTGTTCGACATGTTCCACGTGGTCAACATGTTGGACAAGGAGAACACTGACGTCGCCAGTAACGCGCAGACCAAAGCCGTCGGCACTGGGCCCTTTGTGTTCCAGGAGTGGCGCCAGGGCGAGTCCATGCGCTTCACCAAGAACAAGAACTACTGGCAAACCGGCAAGCCGTACCTCGACGAGATCATCGTGAACGTCCGCAAGGATGCACAGGCGCTCGTGGCGGATCTCGAGTCGGGCGCCTCGCAACTGGTCTATGCGATCAGCCTGCAGGATTTCGTCCGGCTGAAGAGTGACGCGAACTACAACGCGCAGTTCCTGACGCCACCCGCCGGCATGTACCAGATTCAGCCCAATGTCACGTTCAAGCCGCTTGATGACAAGCGAGTACGCCAGGCGCTCAATTACGCGATCGACCGCAAGCGCATCGCCGACACCCTGTTGCTGGGATTGGTGGCGCCGCAGGATTTGCCGTGGCCGGCCTCCTCACCTGCGTACGAACAAGCCAAGAACAACCTGTACGCCTTCGACCTGGACAAGGCGAAGTCGCTGCTCACACAGGCAGGCGTGAGCAACCTCGAGCTGGACTTCGTGCATGCTCCGACATTGCCCGAATACGCCACGATCGCGCAGATTTACCAGGCGGACCTGGCCAAAATTGGCGTCAAGCTCAACGTCAAGAGCATGGACATCGCCGCCCTGTTCGACGTGATTCATAGTCAGAAGTACAACGGTTTCTACACGCTGAACGACTCGTGGACTGCAATGGAGCCGGCGAGCACGATCTCTGTTGGTGCCAGTCTGAATCCCAAGATCAACAACGCCGGGTTCAAGGATGCGCAGTACACCGAGCTGGCGGCCAAGGCGGCCGCGGAGCCCGACGCCGCGAAGCGGAAGGAGCTGTACTCACAGCTCAACGACTACATCCTTGACCAGTCGTTCGGGATGACGATTGCGCCGACAACAAGCCGGGTCGTCGCCAAGAAGTCAGTGAATGGTCTGGAGTTCCGGTTCAACGATGTCATGTACTTCGGGAATGTCTGGCTGAGCTGAGGCCATGGGCGTCTTCATCCTCCGCCGCCTGTTGCAATCCATTCCGGTTCTATTCTTCTCGACGTTCGTGGTGTTTCTTGTGATCCACCTGATCCCCGGTGACGCCGCCGCCGTTCTGGCTGGTCCCAACGCGTCGCCGGAGGCGCTCACTGCTGTGCGGCACGAGATGGGCCTCGACCAGCCGTTGCCGGTGCAGTACGCGGTCTGGGTTGCGCATGTGGCCCAAGGCGACCTCGGGAAATCCACACTGAGCGGACAGCCGATTTCGAAGTTGCTCCTGGCGCGGGCGCCCGCAACGATCGAGCTGACAGTCACGGCGATGATTCTGTCGATCCTGATCGCGTTGCCGCTTGGAATCCTCAGCGCGACTCATGTCCGCGGTCACCTGGAGTGGCTGATCTCGACAGTGCAAAGCCTCTGGCTCGCGATCCCGAATTTCTGGGCCGGCATTCTCGCCATCATCGTGTTCTCACTGGTGCTGCGCTGGCTTCCGCCGGGGGGGCGCGTCGCCGACGCTAACGACCTGACTGGCTCGATCAAATCGCTGATCCTGCCAGCGACCACACTGTCCCTGTACCTGGCCGCCGGTCTCTCGCGATTCATCAAGTTCAACCTGCTGGAGGTGTTCTTCGACGATTTTGTCCGGACCGCGCGGGCAAAAGGACTGAGCAACACGGCCGTTATGTATCGCCACGCCCTGCGCAACGCGATGCTGCCGGTGATCACGATTCTCGGCGTGCAATTCGCGAGCTTGTTGGGCGGCACCGTGATCATCGAGTCAGTCTTCTCCTGGCCAGGCGTAGGCGGACTGATGCTCGACGGCATCTCCAATCGCGACTACACCGTGGTCCAGGGCGGACTCCTGCTGCTGGTGCTTTTGTTCATTGTCATCAACCTGTTAGTGGACCTGACGTACGCGGTGATCGATCCACGCATTCGGCTGGGTGACGCCTGAGAGTCATGGCAGTTGAGTCGGCCTCCGGAGTAACCGTGAGGCGGCACGCTGTTGCCGCTCCGACCACTTTCAGGAAGTCTCCACATCCGCTGAATGCGGCATTTGTGAGAACCTGGCGCAATCCGCTGGGATTCTTCGGACTGGCGATCCTCGGCCTACTGGTCCTGATTGCTCTGGCGGCGCCGCTGATTGCACCGTACGACCCGGTCGTCCAACACCCGGGCCGCGAGCTCCTGGCGCCTGGACCCGACTTCTTGCTGGGCACCGATGAGCTCGGTCGCGATCTGCTAAGTCGCGTCATCTACGGCACGCGGCCATCACTCGTCGTTGCACTGATGGTCGTGGTGCTGGGTGGTGGACTTGGCATCATCACAGGCCTTGCGGCGGGATATCTAGGTGGTTGGGTCAACGCCTTACTGATGCGTTTCTTCGACGCGATGTTTGCCTTCCCGCCGATCCTCCTCGGCTTCGTCATCATCGCCGCGCTCGGTCAAGGGACGACGCAGGTCGCGTATGCCATCGCCCTTGCCGTCGTGCCAACCCTCGGCCGCGTTGCGCGCTCACTGGTGCTCAAGGAGCGCAACCGCGACTACGTGCTCGCGGCGCGCTGCACTGGCGCGCGCAACGGACGCGTCATGTTCCTGCACGTGTTGCCAAATGCAGTGTCGCCGATGATCGTCAATCTGGCGCTGGTGATGGGCTTCTCGGTACTCGCGGAAGCCAGTCTCGCATTCCTCGGGCTGGGCACGCAGCCGCCAACACCTTCGTGGGGCGCCATGCTCAACGAGAGCCGGGCCTATCTGCGCAATGATCCATGGATGGCAATCTGTCCAGGGGTCGTGCTGGCGCTGCTGCTGCTCGGGCTGAACTATCTCGCCGACGCGCTGCGTGATGCATTCGATCCGCGTCGCGTCAATGCTGGCTTCTAACGCTGTGGCGCGCACTGTCGTCGTCACAGGCTGCAGCAGTGGCTTCGGCGAACTGATCGCCAGGACCCTGGCCGCCAGCGGCTATCGCGTGTTCGCCACCATGCGCGACATGCAATCGCGCAATGCACCCGCGGCACAAGCGTTGCGCGACTGGGCCACGCAGCGAGCCGCGCTGCTGGAGGTGCTGGAGCTGGACGTGACCAGCGACACTTCGGTGGAGCGAGCCATCAATGACGTGGTCAGCCGCGCAAGCGGCATCGACGTGCTGGTCAACAACGCAGGTATTGCTGCGACCGGACCACTCGAGGCGTTCTCGATGGCGCAGGTCGAGACGCTGTTCGGCCTCAACGCGTTCGGGCCGCTGCGCGCCAGCAACGCGGTGCTGCCGACGATGCGCGCGCAGGGATCCGGCTTGATCGTGTTCGTGACCAGCACGCTCGGCCGAGTCCTGCCGCGTCGCGGTGGCCTGTACGCCTCCACAAAATGGGCGCTAGAGGGATTGGCGGAGTCACTCCACTACGAGGTGGCGCGGTTTGGGATCGACGTGGCGATCCTCGAGCCCGGCTCATTTCCGACGCAAGCCGTCGCGAAGGCGACGCGCGCCGAACGGCAAGAGGTCGTGCAAGCGTACGCGGTCGCCGCTCCGCCCCAGGCTCCTACCCAGCCGACCTCCCGAGGCCCGCACGAGCTGCCCCACCCGCAAGAGGTCGCAGACGCAATCAAGCAGCTGATCGAAATGTCGGCTGGAGAACGGCCGCTGCGCACCGTCGTCGGCCCGGTCTTCACCGAGGGCGTGGCCGAGTACAACAGCAGCTACCAACGGGTACGTGATCACCTGGCCGAAGTTCTGCGGCGCCCTGATCAGGCGATCACCTGGACGCGTCCCAACAGCTGACGCGAGCGCTAGCGCCCACCGTGGTTCAGGCGACCCTCGGCATTCCGCTGGCCATCCCCGCCACCCATCACGTAGATGCGCACCGTCGGCTCGCGCTCGACGCCGTTGTCGACGCCTGTCAGCCAGCGGTCGAACCAGCGTTGCTGGTCAGGATTGAGGCGCGGAAAACCCCAGACGGAGTCAGGCACGAAGTCGACTTCGCCCGCCCAGGACATCGTGTTGCGCGAGCCCATGTGGGTCCACGGGCCCATGATGAGGCGCTGCGGCATCGAGTTTTGCTTCGACATGGCGGTGAAG
>VBGG01000316.1 GCA_005883405.1 Chloroflexota bacterium
ATGCCGGCGCCAATCACTACAATGTCGTAAGAACGCACGGAGACTTACGTTAGCGCGTTCACGCGTTCGCGCGTTCGCGCGTTCGCGCGTTCGCGCGTTCATCAATCGTCCGCGAGCGCTTGGCCGCCAGCTCACTAGCGAGTCGCCCACGCGGACGCGCGATCCGCAAGTTGAACGCGAGAACGGGTGAACGCGCGAACGCGCGAACGCCGATTAGAATCCCGTCAATGTCACACGCGACCAGACCCGCGTGGTTCGCCTCGTGGCTGATCGACGGCGCCGACTCCGCGGCCGATCGTGCCGTCTCGAGTCCCGCGTCGATCGGCGTCGGCGCTGACCTGATCGGCTTCGGCGGCGGACAGCCAGCGTCGGAATCCTACCCGCTCGAGCCACTCGAACGCGCCTTCTCGCGCGCGATCCTCGAAAATGGCCGCGCCGTGCTGCCCTACGGCTCAAGCCAGGGCCTGCTGGCACTGCGCGAGGTCGTCGCCGAACGACTCGGGCGGCGCGGAGTCAACGTCGGCGCGGAGAGCGTCGTGATCCTCACCGGGTCGCTGCAGGGCCTGCACCTAATCGGTCGCATCACACTCGACCACGGCGACACCATCGTCACCGAAGCGCCGACGTTCATGGGCGCCCTCTCCACCTGGGAGCACCAGCGGCCGCGCTACCTGACCATCCCCGTCGACGAGCACGGCATGCTGGTCGAGGCGCTGGACCAGCACCTTCGTGACAGCCAGGCGCGCCCGAAATTCGTGTACCTGCTGCCGACCTTCCAGAACCCATCCGGCGTGTCGCTGACGCTCGAGCGACGCAAGCGGCTCCTCGAGATCGCCCAGGAGCACGATCTGTTGATCGTCGAAGACGATCCGTACGGCGAATTCTGGTTCGACGAGGGCACCGAGCCCATCCCGCCGCTTCGCTCGTTGCCCGGCGCCGAGGAGCGGGTGATCTACCTGGGCACGTTCTCGAAGATCCTGGCGCCTGGCATCCGCCTGGCGTATGCCATAGCCCCGCCGGACATGGTCCAGGCGCTGATGCGCGCCAAGCGCGGCGTCGACTTCCACACCGATACCCTGTTGCAACAGGCCGTGGTGCACCTGGTTCGCGACCGAGACTTCGACCTGGAGTCGCACATCGCCGATGGACGCGGCCTCTACAAGCGGCGGCGAGACGCGATGCTCGACGCGCTCGAAAGCACGTTCTCGTCGGACACGCGATGGACGCGGCCGGGCGGTGGCTTCTTCCTGTGGATCGATCTGCCCAGGGGAATCTCCGGCGAGGCAGTGGTGAGCGCCGCGATGGCCGAAGGCGTGGCGGTGTTCCCAGGCTCCATCTTCTATCCAAACGGCGATGGAGGCTCGAACGCCCTGCGGCTGAGCTACTCCAACGCCACCCCTGACCGTATTCGCCAGGGCATCGAGCGTCTCAAGCGTGGGGTGAGCGCGGTCGCTGGATGAAGGCGCTGCTGCTGACCAACGAGTATCCCCCGAATATCTACGGCGGCGCGGGCGTCCACGTCGAGTTCCTCAGTCGTGAGCTGGCGCGGCTCATGGACGTGGAAGTTCGCTGCTTCGGGGATCAACGCGTCGAGGAGGGACGCCTGCGCGTGCGCGGCTACCCCGAGCCAAGCGGCATGACCGCGCCCAGTTACCTGCGACCCGTCTTCGGCGCCATGGCGCGCGACGTGGCATGGGCGGGTACGAACGTCGACGCGAACGTGGTCCATTGCCACACCTGGTACAGCCACCTGGGCGGCATCCTGATCAGCCAGGGGTACAGCATCCCGCTTGTCATCACGGTGCACTCGCTCGAGCCATTGCGACCCTGGAAGCGCGAACAGTTGCGTGGTGGATACGACCTTTCGTGCTGGGTCGAGCAGACGGCGCTCAGTATGGCCGATGCCGTCATTGCCGTTTCGGCCGGGACTCGCGCCGACATCCTGCGGGTCACGCCGGTGCGCCCCGAACGAGTCCACGTCATCTACAACGGCATCGATACCCAGCTCTATCGGCCGGTTGAGGCAACGGACGCGCTCGAGCGCTGCGGCGTCGATCCGGGCAAGCCGATCGTCCTGTTCGTCGGGCGTATCACGCGCCAGAAGGGCATCGTCCACCTGGCCAGAGCGATCCCGAGCATCGACCCGGCGGCCCAGGTGGTGCTGTGTGCTGGGGCGCCAGACACGCCCGAGATCGCAGTAGAGATGGAGCAGGCCGTCGCCGATGCGCAGCGACAACGCGGCAACGTATCATCAATCTCGAGGCGATGGCGTGCGACACGCCGGTGGTCGCGAGCGCGGTGGGCGGAATTCCCGAGGTCGTCGTCGATGGCGTCACCGGGGTGCTCGTTCCCCTCGAGCAGCAGGACCAGGCGCCATTCGAGCCGGTAGATCCACGCAAGTTCAGCGCGGACCTGGCGGCTGCGATCAATGGCTTGCTCGCCGAGCCTCAGTTACGCCAGCGCATGGCGAAGGCCGGCCGCGAGCGGGTCGAACGCCAGTTTTCCTGGCCGGCCATCGCCGGTCAGACGGCCGAGCTGTACGCCAGCCTCAGACCGCAATAGCCTCCGGCTCGGGGTCGGCTACCACCTCGAGCAGCGACTCCTGGACGGCGTCGATCGATCGGTTGCCGTCCACACAGTGCAGGATGCCCTGGCTGGCGTAGCGATCGATGACCGGCAACGTATCGCTGAGGTATACCGCCACGCGATTGGCGACGACCTCGCGCTTGTCGTCGGGCCGCTGGTAGAGCTCGCCGCCGCAGACGTCGCATGCGTTGGCGACGGCGGGCGGGTTGAACTCGGTGTGGTAGCTGGTCTGGCAGCCGCGGCACAGCCAGCGGCCGGCCAGACGGTCCACTAGCGCTTCCGTTGGCACGTCAATGTAGACGGCCATACGCACCCCGCCGCCGCGCTGGTCCAATCGCGCATCAAGCGCCTGGGCCTGGGCGACCGTGCGCGGGAAGCCGTCCAGGAGCGCGCCGCGGGTGGCGTCTGGCTGGTCCAGTCGGTCGGCGATCACGTCGAGGACCAGGTCGTCAGGCACCAGATCGCCGCGGTCCATGTATCCCTGGGCAGCGCGACCGAGCGCAGTCCCGCGTTCGCGGTGCTCGCGCAGCAGGTCACCGCTGGCGACATGCGGCACGCCGAGTGTCTCGGCTAGAAAGCGTGCCTGGGTACCCTTCCCCGCGCCCGGCGCGCCAAGCAGCAGCAACACTTGATCGTGCTGGAGCAACCCCATCGTTGCTACCCCCTCGAAGGTGATCTACAAGCCAATGTAACGGTCGTTCCCGCCCGGCAGCAAGCCGACGCCGTCGACCGCGGATATAGATACAGTTGATATCAGATACGCTGCCCCACGGGAACCCTTTTGTGTGTTTGCGCCGGCGCCCGCACATGTGCGCCGCGGGCGAGACCAGTCGGTAGAACTAACGTGTTATCCGCCCGCGCAAGGGTGAGGGGCGATGTCGGGAGCCCTGCTGTTGCATTTTCGCCGCCGGCGGTCGCGCGGCCAGGCGGGCGATTCCATAGGGTTGAACTTGCTTCGGCATTCGCCCGCGTACGGGTCAAGGCGACGATGTGATCGGCGAGGTCAGAGCCACGGTGCGCGGCTACCGGAGTCGCGGAGGGAATTCAGGCTGGTCGGTATGCCTCGTCGACTAGCTCGACGACGTGCTTGACCTCGGCCGTCAGGCCCGCGCGACGGACGCCGCGCTCGAGCTGCATCATGCAGCCAGGGTTGGCGGTGACGATGGTCAGGGCGCCAGTCCGCGAGATGTCGCGCATCTTGTCGTCGAGGATCTGCGTCGACATACCGCGCTCGGTGAGCATGTACAGCCCGGCGCTGCCACAGCACAGGTCGGGGTGGGCCATGTCGCGCAGCTTCAACCCTGGGATCGAGGAAAGGAGTGTCCGGGGCGCCTCCTTGATCTGTTGCGCGTGTACCAGGTGGCAACTCTCCTGCAGTGTGACGGTGCGGTGCACAGGTCGCCGAAAGGGCTGGAGCTCGATCGAAGCCAGGAACTCGGTCACATCGACCGTCAGTCGGCCAAACTCGGCCGCGGCAGAAGAGTCGAGTAGCTCGGCGTATTCCTTCATCGTCGCCCCGCAGCCTGCCGAGTTGACCACGATCGCGTCCAGCCCGCGGTCGAGAAAGGCAGGCAGGTTCTGCCGCGCCATTGCTCGGGCCCCCTCCTGCTCGCCGGCGTGCACGTTGAGCGCCCCGCAGCAGACCTGCTGGCGCGGGATGTGAACCTCACAGCCGTTGTGGCGCAGCACCCGCAAGGTCGCGGCGTGCACCGGCGCGTAGACCAGTGGCATTACGCAGCCGGTAAACAGGCCGACGCGATAGCGCAGCTTGCCTTCCGCGGGATAGACCTCCCAACGCGGCAAGAACGGAGCAGGCAGATCGGGCAAGAGGCTTTCGGCGTCTCGAAGAGGCCCTGGCAGCAGACGGCTCGCCTGGACGAGGCGGCGCAGGCCGGACCTCTGGTAGACGAGGAGCGCGCCAAACAGCGCGCGGAGCCTCATCGGATACGGCAGCACTTCCTGGAAGGCAACGCGTCGAAACAGGCGCTCGCGCCAGGACAACGACGCGCGCTCGTACAGTTGGGCGCGGCCTGCCTCCATGATGCGCCCAAAGTGGACGCCGCTCGGACAGACGCTCTCGCAGTTGCGACACACCAGGCAGAGCTCGAGGTGCTGGCGGTACGCCGCGTTGGCCTCGACGCGTCCCTCGTTCAACGCCTGAATCAGGTGGATGCGTCCGCGCGGCGATTCGGCCTCATAGCCCGTCAGCAGGTAGGTCGGGCAGTTCTGCAGGCATAAACCGCAGTGCACGCACTGCGACAGGTCGGCAGCTGAAGGTGTGGCGGTCAGACCCACATACCCTCGGGGATCCGCGATGGGGCGGCCTTCGGGCGCATTTGGGTGCGGGTGTGCTCGGGCGTTGGCAACACCTTGGCCGGGTTGAAATTCCCGGACGGGTCGATCGCCGTGCGCACGCGCGCCATCACTTCGAGGTCGTCGGCGCTGAAGATCAGCGGCATGAAGTCCTGCTTCTCGAGGCCAACACCGTGCTCGCCGGTGATCGTGCCGCCGGCTTCGACGCACCGCGTCAGGATCTCGCGGCCGGCCGCCATCACGCGTTCCAGGATGCCCTCCTGGCGCACGTCGAACAGGATCATCGGGTGCAGGTTGCCGTCGCCCGCGTGGAACAGGTTGGCGATGGGCAGGTCATAGCGCTGACCGATCTCGACGACCTGGGCCAGAATCGTCGGCAGTCGCGTGCGCGGCACAACCGCGTCGTGCAGGTAGTAGTTGGGCGCGATGCGGCCCATTGCACTGGCAGCGCCCTTGCGGGCTGCCCACAGGCGAGCTCGCTCCTCGTCGCTGGCTGCCAGGCGTATCTCGATTGCGCCGGCGTCGCGGCAGACCGCATCGACGATCGCGGCCTGGTTTTCGACCTGCTCGAGCAGGCCGTCGACCTCTACCAGCAGCACCGCGCCTGCTTCTGGGGGATAGCCGGCATGGAACGCCGCTTCGATGGCCGACAACGCCAGGCGGTCCATCATCTCGAGCGCGGACGGCACAACGCCGCGCCCGATCAGGTCCGAAACCGCGGCGCTGGCGGCGTCGACCGACGCGAACAGGGCGAGCGTGGTGCGCACGGCCTCTGGCAGCGGCAGCAAGCGAACGGTCGCTTCCGTAACGACGCCGAGCGTGCCCTCGGAGCCGACGACCACGCCAGTCAGGTCCATGCCCGGGCCATCGGGCGCCTTACCGCCCAGGCGCACGACGCTGCCGTCGTGCCGCACCAGCTCGACGCCCAGGATGTGGTTGACGGTGACGCCCAGCGATAGGCAGTGCGGACCGCCGGCGTTGTTGGCGATGTTGCCGCCGATCGTGCTGACCTTCTGGCTCGACGGATCGGGCGCGAAGAACAGCCCGTACGGCTCGGCCAGTTTCGAGAGGTCCAGATTGACGACGCCGGGCTGAACCACGGCGCAACGGTTGTCGGCGTCGATCTCGAGGACGCGATTCATGCGCGCCAGCGAGACGACGATGCCGCCCTGGGCCGGCACCGCGCCGCCCGAAATACCCGTTCCTGCACCGCGCGCGATGATGGGCACGCCGGCGGCCTGGGCTTCGCGCACGATGAGCTGCACGTCGGCCGTCGAGCGTGGTAGCGCTACCACGTCGGGCATCGCGCGGTCCAGGCCGTAGTCGTACTCGTAGACGATCACGTCCTCGGCAGCCTCGAAGACCGAAGCCGGCCCAAGCGTTTCGCGCAGGCGCGCCGCCAGCGTCATGTGACGGCCGATTGAAGCACGTGACGCGAGAGGGCCGACGCGGCGCGATCGATCTGCTCGGCGGTGTTGTAGACGTGCGGCGACAAGCGCACACTGCCGGCCCGAACGGCGGCCTTGATGCCGGCCTCAGCCAGGTCGGCGCGCACCGCTTCCGTGTTTTCGACCGGCACGCTCACCACCGAGCCCACAGGCTGTATGAGGCCAAGCTGGTCCGCGAGGCGGCGCGAGAGGCCACTGACCTCCGCCAGGATGCCGTGACGCCGCCATTCGTCGAGCAGCTTCAACGACACCGCGGCGCCCACCCATGAAAACCAGGCCAACGAGACGTCGAAGCGGGCGGCGCCGGGCGACAGGTCGAGTGGCCCGCCGTAGTACACCCCGTAGGGATCGCTGGTGCTTCGCCAGTTCGCATTGACCGGCGGAAGCTCGTCCCAGTGTTCCCTGGCGACGTACATGAAGGCGACGCCGCGTGGGCAAAGGAGATGCTTGTAGGCGGCGCAGACGAGATAGTCAACTTGCGCGTCGATCGGCACAAAGGGGATGGCGTGCGTCGCGTCGACCAGCGTTCTGGCGCCGCTGGCTGTCGCGGCTTCGACGATCGCGCTCAGATCGGCTGATCGGCCAGACTGTGACTGCACCAGGCTGAAGGCGACCAGCGTGGTCGTGCCTGGCTCGATGCTCTCGGCGAGGCGCTCGAATGGGACGGTGCGGACGCTCAGGCCGCGGTCACGCGCGGCCACCAGCAGCGGAAAGAGCAGCGAGGTGAACTCGTCATCGGGGACGACGATGCTGTCAGTTGGTTCGAGCGACGCGGCGATCGTGCCAACGCCCACCGAGGCTGACGGCAGCAGCGCCACACACTCTTTCGGCACGCCAATCAGCGCGCCGAACGCCGCGCGGCAGTCTTCGCCGCGCATGTCCCAGGCGCGCACCCAGTCGGCTGTGCCCGCCTGCCATTCGTCCACCGCGCGGTGCATCGCCTCGACGGTCGGCCTCGGCGGCAACCCATACGTGGCCGAGTCCAGATAGATCGTCCCCGGCGCCGGATCGAACAGCGCCCGCGCTTCGCCGAGACCGTCCACCACGGTCGGATGGTAGCAGTCAGCTTTCAGCCATCAGCCATCAGCCGTCGATTCGACTCGCCGTCTGGCCTGCAACTGCGCGAGCCGCACTTTGCGGGCGAATGTCAACTCATCGGTTCTATTCGCTATCGCGAGCGCACGGGCATTGCGCGCGAGCGAGGCGCACCGCCAGGCGCCAACTCGGTAATCGGCCGTCATCCCGATGACTCACGACTCACGACTGATAGCTGACGGCTGGTAGCTACGCTCCTTCTAGATAACGATCGAGCTCCCAGTGGCTGATGTGGCGGCCGAAGGCTTGCCATTCCTGCTCTTTGGCGGCGAGGAAGCGCTCGAAGATGGGCTGACCGAGCGCGTCGCGGACCACGGGATCCCAGTTGAGCT
>VBGG01000320.1:0-437 GCA_005883405.1 Chloroflexota bacterium
TTGCCGAGCCCGGTCACCACCCCGTAGCCCTGGGTGCGCATGCGTGGTTGGCGGATGACCTTCAGGTCGGCCGCCGCCAGCTGCGCGCCCGGGTTCGTCACCACGGGTACTTGATACGCCTCACCGTGCACGGCGGCGTGTTGCTCTCTGACGGCTTGCGCTACTTCAGGTCTGGCCACGTGCAGGGCCACAAGCTCTTTGCTGGCGAGGAGCGTCGACCACTCCTCCACCGTCAGGTGGCGCGCGTAGGACGGGTCGGACGCGACCCTCAACAGATCCACATTGATTGGCATATGTGCTCCCCGACTACTTGACCGGGTAGCCCGCGTCGGCGAACGCCTTGCGGATCTGGTCTTCGTTGATCACGGCATCGTCGTAGGTCACGGTCGCGCTGCTGTCATTGCCGGTCACCCCGTTGATTCCCTGGGTCTTGCTCA
>VBGG01000320.1:487-3484 GCA_005883405.1 Chloroflexota bacterium
GGCGGCGTACGCATCGCCGCGGCTGCCGCCTGGACCGAGTCGTAGATCTTGGGATACTCGCCACAGCGGCAGATGTTGCCCGCCAGCGCCTCGCGGATCTGGTCGTTGGTAGGGCTGGTGTTGGTCTGCAGCAGCGCGTAGGTGCTCATGATGAACCCGCGCGTGCAGATGCCGCACTGATAGCCGCCCTGCTCCCAGAAGGCGCGCTGCACCGGGTGCAGGCCTTCGATACCCGGACCGAGGCGGATGCCTTCGACCGTGAGAATCTTCTGCCCCCGACCCAGCCGCGCGGTGAGCACCGTGCAGCCGTTGACCGCGCGGCCGTTGACGACCACCGTGCAGGCGCCACACTGCGCTCGGTCGCAGCCGAGGTTTGCGCCCGAGATGCCCAGCTGACGACTCATGGTCGTCCACAGACTCTCGCGAACGTCGACGGTCACGTCCCGCGCGACGCCGTCGAGGTTGAGCGTGACCCGCCGCATCGTCCGCGGCAGCTGCTCCTTGACCGGCAGCGGCGCTGTCTGTGGCGCGGCTTGCGCCGGCGCTTGTGGCGCCACGACGGGTGCAGGCGGTACCGCGACGGCTGGACCGCCGGGTGCAGTCTGCACGGTTTGCGGCACCGGCGCGGTCTGTGTGCGCGTGGCCAGCGCGATCCCGCCGGCGACGACGGCGGTGCCGGCCACGCCAATACCCGCGCCGGCGATGAAGTCTCGCCGCGTGATGACAGGGCGGGCGTTTTCCGTCCCGCCTCCGTCCGCATCGGCTGATGAACCTACTGGAGGTTCGGCGTCTGCCATGACGACCCCCTGTTCGCCGCGCGGCTGAGGCTGATGCACCTGTGCGACGTCGAGAGCTTGCCTGGCAGCCCGGGCCCCTGACCCGCCGCACGGCACTGAGCGGCTACCTGCTCTCGCCCGCCGACGCGCCGCATAGTATCACCCTGAACCTCGGGTCGTGAAAGAGCCTGCCCGCCCCCTACGATAAACGCGCTGATGGCGACACGCGTCGGATTCCTCCTCGCGCTGCTGGCACTGGCCGCGATTGCCTGCGCTCGGCCACAGCCCGCGGGACCGACGCCTGTCCCCGAGCCACCCTCGGTGCGCCCGCTAGCGGGGCGAGGTATCCAGGTCGACGGCCACGGCACCACCCAGACAGACGACCTCACCCCTCAGTACGCCAGCGGCCCGACGATCGGCATCGACGTCGTCACCCTGAGCCATGACGGTCGATCGAGCTTCATCGTCACGGCTGTGCAGGGCGGCCAAAGCGAGCTTCTGACCAGCGCCATCGGCACCTATCGCGGCCAACGACCACTGGTCGTCGAAGGTCCGGTGTCGTTTCAAGTGACCGCCGACGGGGCCTGGAGCCTCAAGCTCGAGCCCTTGTCCAACGGCGGCACGCCCGCCTTCAGCGGTACGGGCGACATGGTCAGCGCGTACTTCACGCCGCCCGGCTCGACGACATGGAACATCACCCACGATGGCCAGACGAGCTTTTTCGTCTACGCCCACTGCGTGGGTGGCTCGATCGTGGTCGAAGACCGATCCGGCAACGTGAAGGACGCGCCGCGAGTGGAGTTCCCGCGTGGACCGTGTTTCTGGGAGGTGCGCGCCGACGGCGCCTGGAGCCTGCAGCCCGGGCAGTGACACGCTCTGATAGCCTGTGGGGTTATGTCCGCCCGGGTCGCCCTGTCCGTCGTCTTCGTCTCGACGTTTGCGCTGGCGTCCTGTTCGCCGCAGCCAGCCGCACCACCACCACCACAGCCGACGCCGCCGCCTGCCGCTGCGACGGCCGCTCCCGCCAGGACCGCGCTGAACTCCGCGTTTACCACCACCAGCGCCACCATGGCGCCGCTGTGGACGGCGAAAGAAGCTGGATTCTTCGATCAGGAGGGATTGGACGTCAAGCTCACTCGCATTCAGGCGGGTCCGCCGCTGATGGGCGCCGTCCAGAGCGGCGAGGTGCCGCTCGCCTTCGCTGGCGCGCAGCAGATCGTGGAAGCCGACCTGCAGGGTGGAGACTTCGTCATCGTCGCGGGCTTCGTCGAGGCGCTCGGCCAGTTCATCTACGTGCCGGCGTCGATCGAACGGCCTGAGCAGCTCAAGGGTGGTGCGCTCGGGGTGAGCAACTTTGGCGCCATCAGCCACGTTGCCGGTCAGGTGGGTGTCGACTATCTCGGGCTAAAAGGTGAGGTCACCTTCGTGGCAACCGGCGGTCCACCGGAGACGATGGCTGCCATCCTCGGCGGCAAGGTCCAGGGCGGCGTGCTTTCGCCACCCGACACGTTGAAAGCGCGGGCGGCTGGCCTGCACGAGCTGCTGGATGTCGCCAGGACCGGTGTGAAGTCGCAGACTGCGGCGATCGTGACCACGCGCAAGTGGATGCGAGAGCATCCGGATGTCGTGGAGCGCTACGTCCGCGCGGCGATCGAGGGCTCGCACACGTTCCAGACCGACAAAGCCCTCGGCGAACGGGCCATCGAGACCTACACCGATACCCACGACACCGATCTGCTCGACGAGACCTACAACTACTTCAAGGACCAGTTCAGCAAGAGCGGCTTCCCCAGCATGGAAGGAATCCAGCAGACCCTGAACATCGCCGCCGACTCCGTTCCGCAAGCCAAAACCGCGACGCCATCCCAGTTCGTCGATACCACAGTCGTGGAGAAGCTCAAATCCAGCGGCCTCCTCCGCCAGCTCTGGGGTTCCGACACGCCCTGACGCAGCGCTTCGCTCCCTCGAACCGCTCCGCTGCTTGTAGTTGGCTGCCTCGCCCTCGCACGGTCAGCAGCATCGCTGACAAGCGCCGTCGACGAAGCCGCTTCCTTCATCGGAATGTGATGTCGTCACCGCACGGTCATCAGCAGCGCGGGCGGCGTCGTCGACGAAGCGCTCCACTGCCTGGAGTCGGTTACCTCGCCCTCGCACGGTCAGCAGCATCGCTGACAAGCGCCGTCGACGAAGCCGCTTCCTTCATCGGAATGTGATGTCGTCA
>VBGG01000320.1:3688-14863 GCA_005883405.1 Chloroflexota bacterium
CGAAGCCGCTTCCTTCATCGGAATGTGATGTCATCACCGCACGGTCATCAGCAGCGCGGGCGGCGTCGTCGACGAAGCGCTTCGCTCGCCAGGCGTGGACTGGCCACCGCACTCTGAACAGAGTCGTCCGACTCAGCGCGCTCGCAGGACGCGGCCGAGGTCTAGCCGCACTGCCTTCCCCTGGTCCACGGCGAATTCGCCGCCCAGCATGACGTACTCCACTCCGCGCGCGGTCCGCGTCGGCTCGTCGTACGTCGCCGCATCGCCAACCGATGCAGGGTCGAACAACACCAGATCGGCGATCATGCCTGGCGCGACCCGGCCGCGATCGCGCAAACCGAGGATGTCCGCCGCCAGGCCAGTCATCTTCCGCACCGCCTCCTCGAGCCGAAACAGCCCCGTTTCTCTTACTCCCCAGCCGAGAACACGCGCAAATGCGCCGTACGCCCGCGGATGGACCCGCGCCGACGGACTGGTAACGCCCAGTTGATCCGAGCCAACCGCCGACCACCGCCAGCTCAAAGCCTGACGCATGTCCCGCTCATCCATGAGGAACACGATCATCGTCGTCGCTCCACGATCCGCGATCAGCAAATCCAGCGTGTAGTCGAGCGGGTCGCAATCAGCCTCGAGCGAAAGATCGGCAACCCGGCGGCCCTCATCAGCCCGACGCGCCGGATTGCGAACGCTGGCGATCAGGATGTTGTGCCAACCGCCGGCCGCCGCCACATGGTTTGACCACGTGCCGGAGTCCTGTTCGATGTCATGGCGCAGCCGCTGACGCTGCTCGGGTATGCGCAGCCTCTCGACCATCGCATCCATGCCGCCAGCCTTGACCCACGGCGGCAGAACCTGGTGCAGAAAAGTGCTGCCCGCGAGATACGGATACACATCGGCGTGCGCTCGGACGCCGCGCTCGCGGGCGGCCTCCAGATGCTCGATGGCGGGGCCGATGCGGCCCGCGTTTCGCCGCGCCGTGATCTTGAGATGCGACACCTGGGTACGGATGCCGAGTCGCTCGCCAATCTCAATCGCCTCGTCGACGGCGCCCACCAGACCGTCTGACTCGTCGCGAATGTGCGAGACATAGAGCGCGTCTTCGCGCTGCAGCTCGCGGCCGAGCTCGACGAGCTCTTCCGTGTTGGCGAACGAGCCTGGCACGTAGACCAGGCCGCTGCTCATGCCCCAGGCGCCTTGCGCCAGCGCAGCGGCTAGCGCCTGTCGCATGCTCGACAGCTCGGCTGGCGTAGGCGGGCGATCTTCGATGCCCATGCCGAAGATGCGCAGCGCGTGGTGGCCCACCAGCGGAGCCACGTTGACCGCCGGCTTCGCTTCCTCGAAGCGCTCGAGATACTCAGCGAACGTCTGCCAGCTCCAGTCAAGGTCAGGTCCGATACCGCTCGACAGCTCCTGGAGCTGCGTTCGGCGCAGCGGGTCGGCTGAAACGGGAGCCACCGAGAAGCCACACAGGCCCACCAGCTCGGTGGTGACGCCCTGGGTGACGGAGTTGGTTGCCCGCGGAAAAGCCGGCAACGTGTGGTCGGCGTGCGAGTGCAGATCGATGAAACCCGGCGCCAGCGCCAGCCCGCCCGCGTCGACCACCCGCCCTCCGCTCATTTGCGCTGACTCAGCCCCGAGCGCAACGATGCGCTCCTCACGCACCGCCACATCCCGCTGTACCCCCGCCGACCCCGACCCGTCATACACCGTGGCTCCGCGGAACAACACGTCCATACGGGTCCCCATGGTAGGTCTCCTGGGAGGCCAGCCACGCTTGGGTGAAACGTCTCGTTCGGCCTGCCGCTTACGCGCGTCCGCGCGCGGCCACCGCGGCGACTCGCACGCGGGTCCCCTCGGGGGTACCCCTCCGGCTCTCGCCCGCGAACGAGCTCCGTATCTCCCGAAGGGTCCCCGCTGGGAGGTCAGCCGCCCAGGGCGACAGCTTGCCGCCGCGGCCAGGTCGGCGCCATGGCTCGGTCCAACTGGTCGCGACTGATCCAGCGGGCGCGACCCTGTTCGATCGGCCGCACGGCCGGGTCCTGATACAGGAAGCCGTCGCCCTGCGTGGCGTACAGCAGGATGTAATGCCCCCACCGCACGCCGCTGTCCTCATGGCCCGGTAGCAGTCCAAAACGCACCAGCGGAATCACCAGATGCGCAGCGCCGACCTGCGCAAAGACCTCGTCCACCGTCCACTGGTGGAACCCATCCGGCTCGTCGTACAGACCATAGGTTGAGAGGCCGAAGTCTTCGGCCACGTGTGCGACGTGCTGCAGCGCCGTCCCGACCCGCACAGTCGGCCAGGTCCCCTGATAGGTATGCGTCAGGCGCCGCAGCTCGAGCGTATCCTCGTCCACGCCGTAGTCCGCCAGGACCATGCCCAGCACCGCTGGCCCGCAATCCGATCGAGCGTAGATCGAGTCATCGAGCTGGCTCCGATACGGAGGTTCGAGACTGTGCCGAAGCAGGGCGCCTCGGTACCACGTATCGGCGTTCGCCGGCACGGCAAGTATCAACAAAACCAACAGCGTGCAGAGAACAGAAAGCCAACGCCACATCGCCCGCGCATTGTAGCCTCTGTCGAAGCCCCATGAAGATCCGCATCGGAGTGGGTCTGGGCGCCGCCGGCGCATCGGACTCGGACGCATTCGTGCAGGCGGTGCAGCACATGGAACGCCGCGGCTTCGACTCACTGTGGCTGTCGGAGGTGCTCACCACTGGCGTCATCGGCACCCTGGCCGGGCTGGCCTACGCCGCAGGCGTCACCAGGAAGCTGAAACTGGGAACGACCATCACCGTCACAAGCCGCAACCCGGTGCGCATGGCAAAGGAGCTGGCGACCATCGATCGCCTGTCGAACGGCCGGCTACTGCTGGTGTTCGTGCCCGGTCTGAGTGACCGTTTGGAAGATCAGGCGCTCGGCGTGCCGGTGAAGGAGCGTGGCGCCTGGATCGACGAGGTCCTGCCGCTCGTTCGCCGACTGTGGTCGGAGGATGAGGTCCGACACGAGGGACCCCGCTTCTGCTACGACGGAATCTCGCTTTTCCCGCGCCCGCTGCAGGACCCGCTCGAAGTGTGGTTGGGCGGCACCGCGCGCAGCGCGCTGCGGCGAGCCGGTCGTCTGTCTGACGGTTGGTTGCCAAGTCTGTGTACCCCCGAGGAAGCTGCCGCCGGGCGGGTAGCAATCGAAGCGGCCGCCTCGGAAGTCGGACGCGGCATCGACCCGGAGCACTTCGGAATCAGCCTGGCATACGCCCACTCGCGAATTCCGCAAAGCCAGCTGACCCGCATCGCGAAGCGCCGAGCAGGCGTGGATCCGTCGACGCTGGTACCCGTTGGGTATGACGCGCTCCGCGACATGCTCCAGCGCTATATCGCCGTCGGCTTTTCGAAATTCGTATTGCGCCCCGCCGACCCGCCCACCTCGTGGCCCGCCGAGCTGGACCTCCTCGCCGACGCCGTCCTACCGCTTCAGACGTAACTTCCGCGACGAGGTCCGTCTCCTGCGAGAAACCTCCTCATACCCGCGCAAACTTCTGCAGTGAATGACAGGCCGGCGTCCAGCGCCCGGAGCGGCTGAGCGCGGTGTGCGTCACCTCGCCAACGTACAGGTCGCCGTGCGAATCCAGGCAGAGTCCGTGGGGTGAGGCGAAGCTCGACGGACCACACGGATCATCACCACCCCAGCGCGTGAGCAGGTTGCCCTGCATGTCCCTGACGCTCATCTGGGCCAACCTGGACTCCGCGAACGGTCGCCCATCCATGTGGGTCTCATCCGTGTTCCACGCCATCTCGCCCACAAACACGTGGCCTCGCGACGCGTCGATGCACAGGTCTCCAGGCCGCGTGACGGAGGTCCACATCGAAAGCAGCTCGAACGAAGGACTGAAGATCTGGATGCGATCGTTCTCCCGATCGCAAACGAACACCCGACTGTCGGTGTGGACCCACACGCTGTGTGGCAGATTGAATTGTCCAGGCGAGCTGCCTGGCTCGCCCCACGATTGGATGAGCTGCCCGTCCGCGGAAAAGCGGTGGACGCGGGCGTTACCGTATCCATCCGAGACATACAGCTCACCGTTGGGCGAGACCGCTAACCGCGTCGGCCTGTTGAACGGTCCAGCACCACGCTTGATCGACAAAAGGTTCGCCCGACCCTCAGGTGAATAGCCCGTATCACTCGGCTGGTTCGCGGTGCCCAGGGTCCACAGCAGTTTTCCCTCGAGGGTGAGCGCCCGCACGGTGTGATCCGTATCATCGGCGCAGTACACCACGTCGCGGTGGATGGTGATGCCATGGGGGCGAGTGAAGACTCCCTCGCCCCACGAGCCAAGGAAACGGCCGTCGCGGTCGTAGATGATGACGGGGTGCTCGCTCCGATTGAAGACGAACACCCTATCCTGTGAATCCGTTGCGACGCCGGCGACGTCGCCATGGCTCCAGCCACTCGGCAGCTGCTCCCAATCCGGGACGAGCTCCAACGTGAGCTCGCCCTCGCCGACAACGTTTGCTCTGGCCATGCTCCAGCTTACTCGCCTTCGTCGATGTCGATGGCGCCGCCCTGTGGCGCCGGAGCGCTGGGATCGATGGTGATGCTCCCGCGCATGAACGGGTGCGGCCTACAGAAATACCAGTACACGCCCGGGTCCGTAAAGGTGAAGCTGAAGCTCTGGCCCACCTGCAGGTCACCCGAGTCCCAGACGCCAGTGTCGGATGTGGTGGTGTGTACCGTCGGACCGTTGTTGGTCCAGGTGATGGTGGTGCCCGGTGGCACCGCGACGCCAAACACACCCGGTTTGAAGTCGAAGTCCTCAACCGTCACGTTGCTCACCGAGCGCGCCGTGGTGGCGACCTGCGTGGTGGGCGCCGCTGGCGCAGCCACGGGACCCATCGTGCCGTTCAAGGAGAACACCCACAACGTGTCGCCACGTGGGAAATCGAGCTGGAAGTTGCCGCCCGACGCGACAGCCACGTACTGCTGTCCATTGACCTGGTAGGTCATGGCCGGTGCATTGGCGCCAGAGCCCGTCTGGAACTGCCACAGCCGCTGGCCAGATTTGGCGTCATACGCGTCGAAGTTGCCGTTGCCTTCGCCAGCGAACACCAGCCCGCCGGCGGTGGCCAGTGAGCCGCCGATGCACATCTGATCGGTCTGGACTTGCCAGGCTTTGCGGTTTGTCTTGACGTCGATCGCGGTCAGCGTGCCGTAGGTCTGGCTACCAGGCGGCCCCACGAACGCGCTGCCGAGGCGAAGCGTGCCCTGAGAGATCAGGTCTGGCTTGCCTGTCCAGATCTGCGGCTGGTGGATGCCGCACACGTACATCAGGCCGGTCTGCTGACTGTAGGAGGACGTCGACCACTCGGAGCCGCCATTTGCGCCGGGGCACATGAGAATCGGCGAGGTCTTGAACGGTGTAAAGATCGGCGCGGTTGGGTAGTTGCCGATGTCGACCGTGCACGCCTGCGGAACGAACGAATCGCCAATCGGGTACGGCTGCGTCGCCGCCGTATTCTGTTCGGTGATCTGCGGCACCAGCTTTTCGTCGATGCCGACGAGTGGCGCGCCGCTTTGCCGATCGAGCAGGTACACCCAGCCAGTCTTGCCAGCCTCTCCGAGACCTTTGACGGTCTTGCCATTCACCTGCACGTCGAACAGCACATTCGGACTGACGACGTCGTAGTCCCAGATGTCGTGGTGGATCTCCTGGAAGTGCCACTTGCGGGCGCCGGTCTTGGCATCCAGCGCCACGATGGACTCAGTGAACAGGTTGTCACCCGCGCGCGGACTGCCGTCCAGGTCAGGCGACGGGTTGCCAACGGTCACGTACAGCATGCCCAGGTCGGGATCGAGTGCCGGCGTTTGCCACATCGACCCGCCGCCGAACTTCCACATATCCGAGCCGGCCGGCCACGAGTCGTTGCCGAATTCGCCCGGGCCGGGGATGGTGAAGAAGCGCCACATCTGCTGGCCCGAGTTCGCATCGTAGGCAGTCACATGCCCGCGGATCTCATACTCCGCGCCGGAGACGCCAATGAACACCATGCCGTTCCAGAACAGTGGCGCCATTGTCTGGGAATAGCCAGCGCGTGGATCGTCGTCCTGCACGCTCCAGGCGACCTGGCCCGTGCGCGCGTCGAGCGCCGTCAGCTTGGCGTCGAGCTGACCGACGAACACCTTGCCGCCACCGAAGCCAACGCCGCGATTGACCTGACCGCAGCAGAGCGGCAGCGCGGCAATACCACTCAACTCGGGGACGTACCTCCACATCTCATTACCAGTGGTCGCGTCGAGCGCGTACACCTGGCTCTGAGGTCCGGTGACGTACATCGTCCCGTCGACGACGACGGGCGAGCTCTCGAAGGAGGTCGCCGCGCTGTTGCCGCCGACGTGATACGTCCAGGCGCCCTTGAGATTGGCGACGTTGCTCGTTTTGATCTGATCCAGCGACGAGTAGCGCTGGTTGAAGAAGTTGCCGCCGTAGACCGTCCAGTTGTTGCCAGCGGCATCGCCGGACGGTGGCGTGGCCTGATCGGCCGGTACCGCGCCCGCGACTGGCGCACTCATGAGCAAGACCGCCAGGACGATCACCGCACGCATCCGGAGCTGACCACGTGCACCCATGAAGTCATCCCTCCGTACTCGCCAGATTTGGACGCTGACTTGGACGCCGACTCCCCCAGAAGTCCGGCCCAGTGCCCTGCCTCCGAAGCGTATCGCGGCCGAACTTCTTGTGACAGTCTTGTCCTGGGAGCGCGGCGAACTCGTCGAGAGCGCCTATCAGGTCGCGACCGCCGCGTTCCCAGGACCGCATACGAACGTACGATCTCGCCGTTCGAGTGTCAATCAGTTTAGCGGCGGCTCTCCCGTGACATCGCGCGGGGCTCGACCGGGCGTCGCCGGTTCACTCGGTCCTCCGTCCGGACGTGGCGCCGCCTATCCCGGGCGAGCAGCGAGACGCGCTACGATCGGGGAGGTGGGCGCGGCCGCGATCTCCCGACGGGTCCGCTCCGGGGCATTGCTCCGGCGCTCGACCGCGAGCGAGCGTGGCCATCTGACGAGCCAGGATGCGGCCTCCCGCTACCTGGCGCTGAGCCGGCTCGCGACCGCGCTGCTCTTCGCCCTGTCGCTGCTGGTGCCGGCGGGCGTGGGCCGCGCCCAGGAGCAACTCGAGGAGCCGAGCGTGCGGCAGTCCATCGAAGCCGCGCTCGAAATGGACACATACCGCCAGGCGCAACGCCTCCCGCGTGTCACCCTCGATGCGCCGACTGGCGATCTGACGGTGATCTTCGCCATGCGCCGGCCGCTGGCCGACGATCCGCGCCAGATCGTCGCCAGCGCAACCGACGACGTGTTCACCATTCTCTGGGCGATCTACACGTCGGCATCCGCGCCGCGCATCCGGACCGCGACGGTGCTCGGCACGTACTCCATCGTCGGCCGCTACGAGCGCCCGCGCGAAGTGCCGCTGTTGCGAGCGGTGCTCTCAGCCGAACGGGCGGTCCACCTCGATTGGTGGAGCAGCGCCAGCCTCGACCCGCGCGAGGCCCTGGACACCTGGTGGGTCGAAGGTGAGCTCGTGGCGATGGGCGCCTCGCCCTAACGGGCTCGTCCGCACCCGCGTCCACGGCCCTGCTCGCCCCCGACCGTAACGGGCTCTCCCCTGGTGTCAGTGGTGACCAGGTTGCCCGCCGGCCGGTGATCGGCTCGCCTCCCGGCGTTGACCGGCCGGCCCAAGGCGGTGAGCTACTCGCCCGTGAACCGCTCGCCCTCCCGTGTGACCTGCTCTCCCGAAGGCGGCGACCTGCTTTCCCGTGCGCTCACTTTCCCGTGCGCTACTCGCCCGCGAAGGCCGGCTCCTCGCGCGGGATCGGGCTGGTGCCGGCCCAGTGGCCGACATCGATGACCAGACCCTCGGGTGACTTGAACTTCGCCTCGTAGTACACGTCGCCGAGCGCGACCGGGTTCAGCTCGGTTGCCCCGGCCGCGAGCAGGCGCTGGCGGGCCGCCGCGTCGTCGGCGACGCTCACGCCGATGTGCTCGAACCCCGGACTGGCAGGACGATCGGCCGCCGCGCCGAGCCCCAGCGGCAGCAGGGTGACATTCACGTCGCCGTCGGACAGATCGATCGCGCCCGATCCGCGGCGCTGCACAAACTGCAGCTCGAGCGCGTCCTGCAGCCACCGCGCTGTCTCGTCGGGGTCCTCGCACCGAATCGCGATGTGCCGAATCTTCATGCCCTCATACTACCCCCGACCCGTCCTCTTCGCCCCCGCCGCCGCCCGCCCGCCCCGTTTCATTAGCTAAGTGTAATTTTGAAGCGTCACGCCAACCGTCACGTGGAAGCCGAAAAGCGTCACGCGGGCGTCATGGCGGCATCACAAAATTGCGGACGGGCAAAAACTGGGGGTCGTATTCACGAATTATCCGCATACGCCTGGCGCAGCCAGCCCTCGATTTCGTCGTCGACCTCATCCCCTGGATAAGCTCACCGGCCGTCTTCAAAACGGCGAGCACTACGTCGTACTAGACGCCTTGCCTGCGGGGCCGAGATCGGTCAGCACAAACCGCCGGCAGGCGCTTGAATGTGTACGCCTCACAGATGAACACGTCAGCGCCAGCGGCAAGTTCCAGCAGGCTGTCGGTCCACTCGGTGTCGCCTGAGTAGGCAACGACCTTGTCGTCGCAGCGAATGCGCATGCCGTAAGCCGCCGCACCGCTTGGGTGCACCACTTCGAGGGAGGTGACTTCCGCTGGACCAACGCGCGTCGGCATCCGCTCGGCGAGCTCCAGAACGTTGAGCTCGAAGCGGCGTTCGACACTGCTCGAGCCCGGAAAGAGAACGTCCATGGCTTGGAGCAGCCGTTCCCTCAGGCCAATCGGTCCGGCTATCGTGAGGGGACGCTCGCGTCGAACGAACTGCTGGTCGAGGACCAGGAACGCGAGACCACCGAAATGGTCGCCGTGCAAATGCGAAACGATGACGGCATCGACGGAGCGCGGGTTGAGGCCGAGACGCTTGAGGGCGATCAGCGACGAGGCTCCACAGTCCAGCTGCACATGCGCCTGCGGCCATCGGAGCGAGATGCAGGCTTGGAATCGGCCGTCGGTGCCGAACGCATCACCCGAGCCGACGAACTGGACGGTCACCACAAACGTGATTGCCTGGCGAGATCGTAACCGGCAGCGAGCAGCTGCTTCGACTTGACCCCAAGCACGATCGCATCGGACGTCGAAACGGTGGGAACACGGCACTACGAGTACTTCGCGAGACGGATCGCCGACTTCGCTGGAGTTCAGCCCGACGACGGTGTCCTCGGCGTTGCCACGGGCACAGGCGCACTCCTGGCGGCCGCTGCGGGCCGACTCGGTCCAACCGGCTACGTGGTCAGATGATCCTGGTCGATCCCCGCCACGCGTCGCTGCGCTACTCAAAGTCGCGGTTCCCGGTGTCCCGATGCCTGGTCAGGCCCTTTACGCCGGGGACGCCAAACGTGACACGCTCCACCTCGTCCCACCGCTCGACGTCGCCTTCCACGGTGACCCAGCCGTCGTCACACGCCACGCGCACTCCAGCCTCATTCGACAGCACGCCGCAAATACCCCGTTCGATGTCTGCGTCGCAGAGTGGTGGCCCTTCGCTTTCCTCTCGATTGATCGGACCACCGATCATCGCCTGGAACACCGGCAAGAGATCATCAAGCACGGCGGGTTCTCGCATACCAACCTCTCCACCCCATCGTTTCATTTGAATGTTGCGGGTGAGGTAAACGGTAGCCGCCCTCCAACCGACGCCTTTGGACGATTGCAACCGGTAATTAGCTCGAAGCCTCGCCATGTACGCCTGCCTCCCGTTCATAACCATCGTGGCACCGTGCGCGGGCGCCCGGGCCGAATGACCGAGAGATGAGCCAAACGTGGCACTAGATCAGCATGGGCGCGCGGTGACGCGCCCTGGCCACCGCGACCTGCGCGAGCAGGTCGGCCGGCCGGAACGGCTTCTGGACCAGGCCGTCAGCCAGGCGGAGGTCGGGCAGTCGCAGCAACATGGCAAAGAAGCTCACCACCACCACCACCGGCGTGGGCTGGTCCTCCCAGCGAGCGCTCCGGAGCTCACGCAGCACCTCGAGTCCCGACATCCTGGGCAGCGCCAGGTCGACCAGGACCACCTCAGGCACGTGCATGCGGGCCATCACCAGGCCCTGCTCGCCATCGCGGGCCGGCAGGACGCTCCACCCCGCCCGCATCAGGACCGCTGTGATCTGCCTGCACGTGGCGGGGTCGTCCTCGATGACCAGCGCCACGGGACGGTCCGCTTCCGCGACCGGTGGGTCACCCTGGTCCTCCCCGTCGAAAGCCAGGTCCGGCATGACGGCTGCGTGGTCGTTGGGTGCAATTGGCTGCCGAGGCAGTCTGGCCGCGCAGCCTGCGTCACCAGACGGGTGGTTGAGATCCGTTGCTGTGTGCGACGGTTCCGCACGTCCGCTGTTCATCGAGATGCTGTAGGTCATGGTCCTGTCCTCCGTGCTGCCTACCGGCAGCGGTATGTCGGCGCGGTCTGCCCGACCTCGGGTGAGTGCCGCGCTGTCGATGGGCGTAGTCTGCGGCAACGGCGGGCCGCCGGAATCGGTCGAGTACCCCAACTTGGCATGGGTCGGGTGGCCGATTTCCGGGCCGCGAGCCCTGAGCCTGCGACCCTCCACGTAAACGGGCTCGGTGGGATGACGAAGACAGCCTCCGCCTCCGCCCCTTCGCGTGGTTGTTACGCATGTCAACCTGCTCGGCGCCCGGCCAACGCGCAGCCTCGGTCTGGAGGTTGGACGATGGTCAGACGTCGGCTCGAAGAGTCGCTACACGCAGTTCGGCGGCAGCTGATGGCTGTCGGCTCTACTACCTGAAGCGCCCGCGACAGCGGATCAGGTCTTCTCCCACTTTTGTCGTGTCGACACTCGCCACCGAGCGAAGGCGAAGCCGCCACCGCACCCGACGGACACGATATACGGTGAAATAGATCTGATGGAAGTCGATTTTTGGTTCGACCCGATCTGCCCGTGGGCCTGGCTCACCTCCCGCTGGATCCTCGAGGTCGCGCCCATGCGTGGTCTGACGGTCCACTGGCATGTCATGAGCCTGTCGGTCCTCAATGAGGGCCGCGAGCTCAAAGAGGACTACCGTAA
>VBGG01000054.1:0-13486 GCA_005883405.1 Chloroflexota bacterium
AGCTGCTCAAAGACCAGCCGCGCCACGGCTACGACATCATCCGCGCCCTCGAAGAGCGCATGCGCGGCTACTACCGCCCGAGCCCCGGGTCGGTGTACCCGACGCTCCAGATGCTCGAGGATCTCGGCTACGTCAGCTCGAGCCAGCAGGAGGGCAAGAAGGTCTACACCATCACCGACGAGGGTCGCCGCTACCTGACCGAGCAGCAGTCGACCATCGACGACATCCGCTCGCGCATCGCCGCCGGCTGGGACGCCGCGCAGCGACCCGAAGTCTCGGACCTGATGCACGAGCTGCAGCAGCTGGGTCGCGCCCTGTTCCACCACGGCACGCGCGGGGCGCTCAACGACCCCGAGCGGCTGCGGAAGCTGCGCGATATCGTCGCGCACGCCCGGGCGGAGGTCGAGTCGCTCAGCGGGGAGCGACCGTCGCCCGCCACTGGCGCGCCGCCCAGCGAGCCGCGCATGGTGTGACGACCGCCACACCAATAAAGGTCCTGTGCGGCGGCAGGCGTCATCGCGTCCACCGCCGCAAGGACTCCCAATTTTTGTGCCAGCCACAATTTATTGAGTCTCGTGCATTACCCTGCGGCTTCCGCGTTCACGCGTTCGCGCGTTCGCGCGTTCTTTCGCCGCGGTGTGTTTGGCTTCATGTGGCCCCGTCTTTCGCCTCCGTCGAGGCGCGCTCGCGCTGCGCGCTGACCGAGCCAGAACATCGAGCCATTGAACGCGCGAACGCGGGAACGCGCGAACGAAAACGTGCATCCAATAACGATCATCGGGTAGATAGATGACGCCCGGGACGCTGCTCGTCGCGCCGCCGTCTCAAGACGCCGACCCGGTGTTCGCGCAAACCGTGGTGCTGCTTGTCGACCAGGAGCCCAACGGCATCACCACGGGCATCGCCATCAACCGGCCTCTCGACCAGAAGGTGGTCGACTCGTCGGCGTTGGCGCTGCTGTTCGTGCCCGAACCTGACGCGCGCGCGTTCTGGGGCGGACCGATGGGCAGCGATACGGCCATCCTGGCGCAATTCCGCTCAGTCGATGACCTGGACTGGTTCCACCTGCCCGTCCGCCAACGCCGTCCCTTTCCGCTGCCAGACGTGGGCGTGGTCGCCGTCGCCGAGCATCCCGGTCCGTTCGAAGATCGCATCGTGCGCGCGCGCCTGTTCATCGGGCTCTGCGTCTGGGGCCGTGGGCAGCTGGAGGCCGAGCTCGAGCGCGAGACCTGGCTCCAGACGCCGGCGACACCCGACGACATTTTCGCGCCGCGGCCCGAGCGTCTCTGGTCAGAGCTCCTCGCCCGCGCCAGCGGCCGCTAAATGCTTCCTGTTAAGAGTTGCGTGTCATCCTGAGGAGGAACCCGTGGACTCCGCTCGCAGGCTCGCTTCGCGCAGGGCAGGCGACGAAGGATCTATCCAGCTTCTCGTGATCGGCGCTAGAGTTGCGGATCCTTCGCAGGCTCAGGATGACAGTCCACGCAAGAAATCCTGGGAAGCATTTAGGCTCCACCGACAGTAGCCACACCAACGCTCGTCGGGTGGGTCGACCGCGCAGCGCGCCATCGAGCCGCCCAACGCGCCAGGCCCGCCACCGTCTGGGCTCTGGACACGCTGCGCCGAGCCTGACGCCTGTTGCGACGGTGTTAGGATCGAAGTGAGTAACGGCCGGGCAGGCCGTTCAGGCTGGAGGGATTGGGCATGGTGCTGGATCCTGTTCGCGCGGTCACCGATCGGCTGGACGCGGTCATCGTCAGCCAGGCTGAACCACTCGAGGCCGGCGGACGCACTGTGCAAGGCTGGATCGCCACGGCGTTCCGATTTGGCGGCTCGGCGGGCCAGAGCACCAAGAACGTGCTCAACGGTGTCTGGCTGGGGCATCCGCTCCACCCGGCACTGACCGATGTCCCGATCGGTGCGTGGACGACCAGCCTCATCTTCGATCTCCTGAGGCTCGACCGCAGCGCTGACGCGACGCTGACCCTCGGTGTCGTCGCATCGATCCCCACCGCGCTGGCGGGTGCCGCCGACTGGGTGGACGCGGGCGACGAGCCGCGCCGCGTCGGGTTTTTGCACGCGCTGCTGAATGTCGGCGCACTCTGCCTCTACCTGGCCTCGATGCGCGCGCGCGCCGCGGGCAGCCGAGCGCTCGGCGTGGGGCTCTCGGCGACCGGGTTCGGTATCGCCGCGCTGTCGGCCTGGCTGGGCGGTGAGCTGGTCTATCGCCATGGCACCAGCGTCAACCGCAACGCATGGCGCGAGCCGGTTCAAGACTTTCAGGTTGCCGCGGATGTGGCATCGCTGCAGGAGGGCAGGCTGACCGCCGGTAAGATCAGCGTGAACGGGCAGGACGCCCCATTGGTGTTGCTCAAGCGCGGCACGGAGATCCTGGCGCTCGGCGGGACGTGTTCGCACTGGGGCGGCCCGCTCGGCGAGGGCAAGCTCGTCGATGACGATTGTGTGCAGTGTCCCTGGCACGGATCACACTTCGACATGCGCGACGGCAGCGTGCACAAAGGCCCAGCCACGGCGCCCGCGCCCGTGTTCGAAACGCGTGTTCGCGACGGCCGCGTCGAGGTGCGCACGCGAATCCTCACGGCCTAGGAACGCGGCCGAAAAGGAACACGAGGGGCGGATCCTTCGTCGCCTGCCCTGCGCGAAGCGAGCCTGCGAGCGGAGCCCACGGGTTCCTCCTCAGGATGACATGCACGCCTTGGAGAGGGTTCGAAACTTTCGGAATCTACTACCTGGAAGTTCGGCCGACAAGCCGGCTCTTGGCCCAAGTCGCAGTCGGCCGAACTTCTTCTGACAGACTTGGCCTAGGGACGCGGCCAAGAAACTTCATCATCGGACCGGTTTTCGGCCGCGGGCCCTAGGCGTGAACAAGGCGAAGGCGGCGCCAGACCTGGTCGACAACGGGCTGCCACTCGCCGGGCCGCGACTGACGGATCAGGCGCATCGTCAGGTACCACGGCGAATCGGCGCGGTCGGCCTGCATCCAGCGCCAGTCCGCGCCGGCGGGCAGCAGCGTCCAGGTCGGGACGGCGAGGGCGCCAGCCAGGTGAGCCAGCATCGTGTCAGGCGTGATCACCAGGTCGAGCGAGCGCATCCGACTCGCGAGCAGGAGCACGTCGCGCGTGCTCAGGTCAGGCAAGCCGGGGAGTGGCCGTTCGACCTGCAGGTTGAAGAGCGACAGTCGCGGCTCTGCAAGGGCTCGATCAAGAAATAAGTCAGCCGGCACCGATCGGCGCGAATCCCAATCGCCGGCTTCGGCGACCAGGCCAATCGAGAACTTCTCGGACAGGCGGGGGCCACGAGGCACGTCGAAGTAGGGCACGCCGGCCGCCAGTGTTTCGGGCGTGACGCGCAGGACGTGGGCGAGCTCCATGATCTCCACGTCCACGTCGCGGTCAACCCCTGGATCGCCATCATGGAGTGGCAGGATGCGACGAGGCCTACCCGGCAGCGTCTGCAGCAACCCCACGAGCGAAGGCTGCCCCCAGACGATGGTCTCGCGCGTCAGGGTGTCGAGGAGCGGCAGGAAACGGGCGAACTGGATCGTGTCGCCCAGGCCGTGGTAGCAGTGAACGAGCACACGTCGGCCCGCCAGCGGCCGGCCGTCCCACACCCACTGTTCGTGCCGCGGCAGATGCCAGCATCGCTCACCCGGAGCATGCGCTGCCACGAGGCGATCGCAGATCTGCCAGGCGGCCGCGAAATCGCCGCGGCGCATGGCGGCGTCCCAGTCTTCGCGGCTCACGGACGTATCCAACAAGCTGATAGCTGAAAGCTGATCGCTCATTCCGAAAGGGCAGCGATGAGGTGTCTCACTTCGGGCGGACCGTCGGCCAGTCGCAACGCGCGCTCCTCGATCGCCTTATCCGACATCGTCCCACGCTCGTGCTGCCGAAGGTGCTCGCCTAGCGAGTGAATGATGAACGTCTCCAGGTAGCGACCAGGATCGGTCGGATCTTCGAACAGTCCCCACGTCGCGGCGCCATCTCGACGCCGCACGATGCGCACCGCTTGCATCGCTTCCGCGAATTCCGCGGCGTGCTCGGGACGCACGCGGTACTCGGCAATGACCAGCACCGGCCCTCGACTCGGCTCGATCTCGCCGAGCACGGATGGTGGCTCGGCCAGATGCGCCGATGGGCGTACATCGAGGCGCTCGCCGGGCTTCAGGCGCCACACAGGCGCCACCGCCAGGCCGAGCACCAGCCCGCCGGCAGCGAGGGCGAGCGCCGCCGGCAGGCCAAGTCGATCGGCGACGGCTCCCCAGGCGAAGCTGCCCGCGGCGAGGCCGCCCTGCGACACGAGCAGGTACGTGCCCAGCACGCGTGCCGAGACCCACGCCGGGGCGATCGTCTGCGCAGCCACGTTGAAGCTTGACATAACCATCAGCCACGCCACTCCCGCCGCGGCCAGCGCCAGACCGAGCAGCGGCAGGAAACCCACCCAACCCAGCGCCGCTGTGCCCACCGCAAACACCACCGACGCCACGCTGATCAGCAGGTCAAGCGACAGCCTGCGTCGGAAGCGCGGCAACACAAACGCGCCCAGCACCGCGCCGATACCCAGGCATGCAAGCAGCAGGCCGTACCCGCTCGAGTCGAGCCCGAGCTGCTGGCGCGCCACGAGCGGCAGCAGCGCCCACAGCGCACTGGCGCACACGACGAAGATGGCCACCCGGCCGAGCAGCGCCCGAAGGGCTGGCGCGAATCGCACGTAGCGCAGTCCGGCGTGCAGTGCTTCGCTCAGCCGCTCGGTCGGCGAGCTGCCGCCGCTGATCGCCGCCGGGCGGCGCCAGCGATACAGCACCACGATCGTGGCCAGGAACGACAGCGCATTCAGCAGAAACACAAACGCCGGGCCAGCTGCGGCGACAAGCAGTCCGCCGAGCGCCGGGCCGGTCGCGCGCGCCAGGTTGAAGCCGGCCCCGTTCAACGCGATGGCGTTCGCCAGCTGGCGGCGGGGAACGAGCTCCGGCACGATCGCTTGCCACGCCGGGCTGTTGACGGACGCGCCGAGCCCCAGGGCGAAGGTGAGCAGCAGCAACGTGAGCGGTGTGGTGCGGCCGGCGAAGGTCAGCCCGCTCAGGATCGCCGCCGCGACCAGCATCCACGTCTGCGAGACCAGGAGCAGCCGGCGCCGATCCACCAGGTCCGCCAGCGTGCCCGCCGGTAAGCCAACCAGGAACACCGGCAGGCTGGTCGCGGTCTGGATCAGCGCGACCAGCACTGGTGACGGCGTCAACGTCGTCATCTGCCACGCCACGCCGACGTTCTGCATCCAGCTGCCCACGTTGGAGACGACCGAGGCGATCCAGATGGCTCGGAACGCGGCGAGCGCGAGCGGCGACCACGGCGTGTCGGGCTGGACCTGTGGGCTCGAGATCATGCTCTGCACCATTGTCGGCTGGCGCGTGGGTCACGCGCCGCCCGCCGTCCGTGCGGCCGAGCTTCGCGCGTGCAGGATAGACCGCCGCCACGCGGGCCAAGTAGAGTGGCCGAATGGCAACCACCACGACGGCGAGCGGCATTTACGAGCAGCTGGGTGTCACGCCTGTAATCAACGCCCGTGGAAACAACACGGTCCTGGGAGGCTCCACGCCTTCCGCGCGGGTGCGGCGCGCCATGCAGGACGCCGAACGCTACTACGTGGACATGCAGCAATTGCTCGAACGCTCAGGCCAGGTGATTGCTGACCTGCTCGAGTGCGAGGCGGCGTACGTCACGCCCGGGGCTGCCGCGGCGCTGGCGCTCGGCGCCGCGGCCTGCATCACGGGCGCCGACTCGGACAAGATCGGGCGACTGCCAGATACCACCGGCATGAAGGCGACGATCCTCCTGCAGACCCCGCATCGCTACCACTACCAGCGGGCGGTGACGGTGCCGGGCGCGCACGTGGTCGAAGTCGAGCCGTCGCAGCTCGAGGCGGCGCTCGGCCCTGACGTCGCGGCCGTCCTGTTTCCGGCGCACCTGGATGGCGCGCCTGGAACGCGGTCTTTAGCGCAGGTGATCGAAGCGGCCCACGCGCGCGGAGTGCCGGTGCTGGTCGACGCTGCCGGGCGCATTTACCCGCTGGAGAAGTTCAAGAGCTACACGCGCGCTGGCGCGGACCTGGTCGCCTTCGGCGCCAAGTACTTTGGCGCGCTGAACTCCAGCGGCATCCTGTGCGGGCGCAAAGACCTGGTCGCCGCCGCCACGCTGCACGGCTTCATCGGCTTCGAGACAGTCGCCTGGGAAAAGAGCTTCGGACGACCGCTCAAGCTGGACCGCCAGTCGATCGTGGCGGTGGTGACCGCGCTTCAGGAGTGGTTCGAAATGGACCACGAGGCGCGCCTGGCCGGTTACGAGCGACGCTTGCAGGCGATTGCGAGTGAGCTCCAGGGCGCGCCTGGTGTGACGCCGAGCATCGTGCGCAACGACGGTCCGTCCGCGCGCGTGCTGCGGCTCGCAATCGATCCCGGGCGGGCGCGCAGCGACGTGGCCAGCATCGTGGACACGCTCTGGTCCGGCACGCCGGCGATCGCCGTCGGCCGCGACGGCGACGCGGCGATCACCGTCAATCCGGCGACCCTGCGCGAGGAAGACGATGGCCTGGTCGCCGCGCGCATCGGAAACCTGCTCCTGTAAGGTTGCGAGAGGAGTACCCACCACAACATGACGACTACGCTTGCGCGACCTGGTTTCCGATTCGTCGGGCGCCGCACGAAGCGCACCGACGCGCCCGAACGGCTCACCGGACAGATCCGCTTCACGAATGACCTGGCTCTGCCGGGAGCGCTCCACTGCCGCTTCGTGCGCAGTCCATACGCCGCCGCGAAGATCGTTTCGGTGGACGCGACGGAGGCGCGCAGCCTGCCGGGCGTCGTCGCGGTGCTGACGGCGCGCGACCTGCCAGTAGCCGATATCAGCGCCGCCGTCGAAGGCCGCAGCATCCTGCTGGCGCTCGATCGCGTCTGGCACGCTGGTCAACCGGTGGTAGCCGTGCTCGGCGAGACGGAGGCGGCAGCGGAGGATGGGGCTGGTGCCGTTCAGGTGGACTACGAGCCGCTGGAGCCGGTGGTCGACATGTCGACGGCGATGGACCCCGACGCGCCCGTCGTGCGCGAGCAGCGCGAGGTCAACCCGGAGGAGCTGGCCATGCACGGCGCCGCGCCTCAGGGATCGCAAGCCGGGGATGAGCCGCGTGCTCCCAACGTGGCCAGCCGTATCCGCTTCGAGCGAGGCGATGTCGAGCAAGGATTCCGGCAATCCGATGTGGTGGTGGAACGCGAATTCCGTACGAGCTGGGTGCATCAGGGCTATATGGAGCCCCAATCGTGCAGCGCGGCACTCGATGCGCTCGGCAACGTGACGGTGTACGCGTCAACCCAGGCGCTGTTCCATACGCGCACGGAAGTCGCCCGCACGCTCGGGCTCGCCGACCATCAGGTCACCGTCAATGCCATGCCGGTGGGTGGTGGATTCGGCGGTAAATTCGGTTTCCTGGAGCCCACCGTCGCGGCGCTGGCGAAGGCGGTCGGGCGGCCGGTGCGACTGATGTACAACCGCCAGGAAGAGCTGACCGCGGCTGACCCGGCGCCGGAGAGCCGCATCCGATTGAAGATCGGCGCTCGGCGCGACGGCACCTTGATGGCGCTGAGTGGCGACTTCGCCTTTGATGCGGGATCGAAGGCCGGAGCTCCGGTCGGCATCTCGGCGTTGATTGCCGGTTCTCTGTACCGTTATGCCAACCTCCGGCTCGACGGCACGGAAGTGCTCACGCACAAGGCGGGCACGGGTGCCTATCGTGCTCCAGGTGCGCCGCAAGGCGCCTTCGCCCTCGAGAGCACGCTCGACGAGCTGGCGCGCGCCCTTGGTATGGACCCCCTGGAGCTGCGACTGAAGAATGCCGCGCGCGAAGGTGATATCCGCGCCGACGGATCTCGATGGCCCCGCATTGGGCTGATCGAATGCCTGGAGTCTGCCGCCGAGGCCTACCGCGCTGAGCGACAGGCGGCCGGACCGAATGAAGGTGTAGGCATCGCTGCCGGTGGCTGGCCGGGCGCGGTGGAGTCCGCGTCGGCGGTGTGCCGCCTGAACGCGGATGGCTCACTCCAGGTGGTACTCGGCGCCGTGGACCTGACGGGAACCAACACCACCTTCGGGATCATCACTGCCGAGGCATTCGGACTCGACGATCCATCTCAGGTCCGCGTCACCACGGTCAACTCGGACGCCGCGCCCTATGCCGGTGGGAGCGGAGGCAGCAAGGTCACATACACCATCGGACCGGCGGTGCTACGCGCGGCGGAGGATGCACGCAATCAGGTCCTCCACATCGCCGCCGCGGAGCTGGAGGCGTCGATCGACGACCTGGAGCTGGTCAACGGACGCGTGCAGGTGCGCGGCGTACCGGGCAAATCGACGACGCTCGCGGAGATCTTCTCGGTCAGCGCGTCGTTCGGCGCCACTCACCCGCCGGTGCTCGGGCGCGGCCAGACGGTGGTCACCGACTACAGTCCTGGCGTGGCGGTGAACATTTCGCGCGTGCGCGTTGATCCAGAGACGGGGCGGGTGGAGCCGCTGCGGTTCATTTCGGTCCAGGACGTTGGCCGAGCGATCAACCCTGCCACGGTCGAGAGCCAGATGCACGGTGGCGCGGTTCAGGCGGTGGGCTGGGGACTGTACGAGCGCATCCTGTGGGATGAGCAGGGCACGCCGCTCACCGCCAGCTTGATGGACTACGCCATCCCCAAGGCGAGCCAGTCACCTGGTCTGGACACCCGCCTGGTCGAACTGCCATCGGAGTTTGGACCGTACGGCGCGAAGGGTGTCGGCGAGCCGCCGGTCATTCCGGGCGCCGCCGCGCTGGCCAACGCGATCCGCGACGCATGCGGCGCGCGCCTGACCGAGCTCCCGATCACCTCGGAGCGGGTCCGCCAGGCGCTCGCCACCGACGGGGCTGGCAAAGGCTGAAAGCTCAGCCCCAGCCCGTGCGGAGCGCGAGCCAGTCGCGGGCGACGACGCCCTGGGCGGCCTGAAACGCGCGCACGGTTGGCAGGCCCGGTGGCGGAGGCTGCAGTGATTGGCGCGTGAAATAGCCGGCGATCGCAGCCACCGCCGCCGTGACGGCCTGCGGATCGGCAGACCGGCAGGCGGCATAGTGTGCGATCACCTCCTCGGGCGGCGGACCGCCCTGCATGGTGACGCTCGGCGCAAAGCCAACGACGTCGAGCCAGGCGGCTCCGGTGCGCGCGTGCGGCCAGTCGAAGAACCAGACGTGCTCGGGCGCGAGCAGCAGATTGTCCGCCCGCACATCGAAATGCAGGAGTGTGTCTCCCGTCACCGCGGCAGGCGCCAGCGCTTCGAGATCAGCCAACCGCTCGAGATGGCGGCGCGACCAGGCGTCGAGTCGTTCGAGCTCCGACGACTGGTCGTTGCGCAGGCGCTGCCAGCCGCAGATGTCGGTTGACAGTGCCTCCGCGGCGCTACTCACTTCTCCAGCTGCGCGCGGTGAAGGGGTCAGCATCTCGGCCAGTTGTCCAAGCCCATCAAGCACTCGATCGAGCTCGTCCGTCCGCCACGGTTCGGCCGGGTGCCGACCGTGCACCTCGTCGAAGACCAGCACAACCCAGCCCTGCTCGCCGGCATCGAACGACCAGCGTAGACGCGGAACGGGTGCGTTGTTCGGGAGCGCCGAGACGATACGCGCCTCGCGACGGTGCATGCCGGCCGATTCCGCGTTCGGCTCCGGCCCGACTGCCTTGAAAAACAGGCGTCGGCCATCCGCCAGCCGCAGCCGAGCCGCGACGCCGGGCGAAAATCCAGTGCGCTGTGAGTCGGCGGAGATGACCGTGCTCCCGGCCCACTGCTCGAGCGCGCGACGAATTGATTCGGGCACCGCCAGCCATTCCAGCCGCACCCCTTGTGCTGGCGGGGACGGGGGCCGCGTCATCCGGCCCCATCGTAGCCTGCCGGCACAAAAACAGCCGCCAATTGAGGCCAGGAACCGTCCGCTATCGGGTTTAGAGTGGACACATCACCACGCCGAAAGGACCGCTGTGTGGACTGGAAGATCGAGCTCATCGTCCTGCCCGTTAGTGACGTCGACCGCGCCAGGTCGTTCTATGTCGACCAGGTCGGCTTTCACGCTGACCACGACCAGACGGTCAACGAGAACCTGCGCTTCGTTCAATTGACGCCGCCGGGTTCCGCGTGTTCGATCGCCATTGGCAAGGGCATCACCGCTAAGACGCCTGGCACGGTCGGTGGCTTGATGATGGTCGTCAGTGACATCGAAGCGGCGCATCGGCGACTCTCGGAGGGCGGCGTCAACGTCACCAACATCCACGACGAAGCATGGGGCCGTTTTGTGGACTTCAGCGATCCCGACGGCAACATGTGGTCAGTTCAGCAGCTGCCAGCGCGTAGCCAGCCCACGGCTTGACATCTTCGGGCCACCGGGCTAGGCTCAGGGCAGGCTCGAATCGATTACGCAATCGATTTGCTGGAATCTTCGTAGCCCGGTGGCTCAACGGTGAGTCAGCCAAAACAGGGGCCTATGTCGGCCCTTCCAACCTTGATTACAAGGGGCTTCACCGTGACATCAACGCTTCACCCCGATCTGGCGCGGGTCACCGCGCGGATCCGTAAGCGCAGCTCAGGCAGCCGCCAGGAGTATCTCGCGCGCCTCGACCAGGCGCGCCAGGAGACGCCAGTCCGCCACGGGCTGTCGTGCACCAACCTGGCGCACGGCTGCGCCGCCTTCGACGTCCAGGACAAACTGGTCCTGCGCGAGGCGATTCAGCCCAACATCGGCATCGTCTCGTCGTATAACGACCTGCTTTCGGCCCACCAGCCGCTCGAGCGTTTTCCAAAGCTGATCAAAGAGGCGGCGCGCGAGGTTGGAGCGGTCGCCCAGTTTGCGGGCGGCGTGCCCGCAATGTGCGACGGCATCACCCAGGGCCAACCTGGCATGGAGCTCTCGCTGTTCAGCCGCGACGTGATCGCGATGAGCACCGCGGTGGCCCTGTCGCACAACATGTTCGACGCCGTCCTGGCGCTCGGGGTGTGCGACAAGATCGTGCCCGGGCTGCTCATCGGCGCGCTGAGCTTCGGACACCTGCCGGCGATTTTCGTGCCAGCCGGACCGATGACCTCGGGCCTTCCGAACGACGAGAAGGCCAAAGTCCGCCAGCTCTACGCTGAGGGCAAGGTCAGCCGCGACGCGTTAGTGGAGGCCGAGTCCCGCTCGTATCACGGACCCGGCACGTGTACCTTCTACGGCACCGCCAACAGCAACCAGATGCTGATGGAAGTGATGGGTCTGCACCTGCCGGGCGCGTCTTTTGTGCACCCCAACACGCCACTGCGCGATGCATTGACCGCCGCCGCCGCCAGGCGGGCCGTCCGCATCACTGCGCTGGGCGACGAGTACACGCCGGTCGGCCACGTGGTTGACGAGCGCGCCATCGCCAACGCGGTCGTCGGATTGCTAGCGACCGGCGGCTCGACCAACCACACGATTCACCTGGTGGCGATCGCCAGAGCGGCCGGCATCCAGCTCACCTGGGATGACTTCAGCGAACTGTCCGCGTGCGTGCCGCTGCTGGCGAGGATCTATCCAAACGGCCGGTCGGACGTGAACCGCTCCTGCACGAAGACGTCTTGACCGTCTCCGGTCGCGGACTCGCGCGCTATCGCGACGAGCCTTTCCTGCAGGATGATGGCATGCTCGCCTGGCGCCCCGCGCCGCCGAGCGCCGACCCCAGCGTGCTCCGACCCGTGGCCGAGCCGTTCAGCCAGGACGGCGGACTCAAGGTGCTCGCGGGCAATCTCGGGCGCGCCGTGATCAAGACGTCCGCCGTCAAACCGCAGCACCGCGTGGTCGAGGCCCCAGCGCTGGTGTTCGACACTCAGTCGGAGGTGTTGGCCGCGTTCGAGCGGGGTGAGCTGAATCGCGACTTCGTGGCCGTTCTGCGCTACCAGGGGCCGCGCGCCAACGGCATGCCCGAGCTGCACCAGCTCACACCGGTACTGGGCGTGCTGCTGGATCAGGGCTTCAAGGTCGCGCTGGTGACCGACGGCCGCATGTCCGGAGCGTCCGGCAAAGTCCCGACCGCCCTGCACGTTACGCCAGAAGCCCTTGGCGGCGGACCGTTGGCCAGGGTGCGTGACGGCGACGTGATCGTCATCGACGCCGAGTCTGGGCGCCTGGAAGCGCGCGTCGCCGCCAGGGAGCTGGCCTCCCGACGGCCCGCACAGGTGGACCTCGCCCACAACGAGTTCGGCCTGGGGCGGGAGCTGTTTCAGCTGTTCCGCGCGAACGCCGAGGGGGCCGAGCAGGGCGCCATGGCGCTGGACCTGCCGGCCGTCGAGGCTCCGGCGAGTGTCCGCAAGCGAGCGGCATGAACCTCGCCGAGCTGCTGAGCCTCGGACCGGTCATTCCGGTGATCGTCGTCGAGGACACGGGCAAGGCCGTACCGCTGGCGCACGCGCTGGTAGCCGGCGGCGTGCGGGTGCTCGAAGTGACACTGCGCACGCCGGCCGGGCTCGCGGCGATCGCCGCCATCGCCCGCGATGTGCCTGAGGCCGTCGTCGGGGTGGGCACGATCACTGAGCCGGACCAGTTCGCCGCCGCGCGGCACGCGGGCGCCCGCTTCGCCGTCAGTCCGGGTTTGACAGCTTCGCTCCTGGAGGCGAGCGACAGCGCCGGCCTGCCGTGGCTGCCGGGCGTCATGACGCCGTCCGACGTGATCGCCGCGCGTGCCGCCGGCTTGCGCCAGCTCAAGCTGTTCCCAGCTCAGCAGGCAGGCGGAATAGGGATGCTCAAGGCCCTGTCTGGTCCATTCCCAGACGTGCAGTTCTGTCCCACTGGCGGGATCACCGCGGACACCGCGCCAGAATTCCTCGCACTCCCCAACGTGGCGTGCGTCGGGGGTTCGTGGCTGACGCCCGCCGGTGCCGTGGCGGCGGGTGACTGGGACACGATCACCCGACTGGCCAGAGAGGCGTCAGCCCTGAGAAAAGAGCGAGCGCGCAGCCGAGTGTAGCGCCGGAGCAAGATCGCCCCGCTCCCCGACGGCGATTGACGCCAGACCCAGCCAACGTCGCATCGCATCGAGCTCCGCGGCCACGGCGGGGGCGATCACTTCCGAGTCCATGCCCGACTCCAGGAACGCGCCAGCTACGATCAATGCGGACGCTTTGCGGTCCGCCTTCAAGTCCAGACGGCCCACGAGTGTGTCGCCCAGAAGGACGGGTAGCACGAAATAGCCGAAGCGCCGGTCGGGCGAAGGTGTGTAGACCTCGATCGTGTAGTCGAAGCCGAACAGGCGCCGAGCCCGGTCCCGATCGCGGATCAGCGAATCGAACGGCGACAGCAGCGCCGCCTGGTCACGGCTGGGCCGCGCCACACGCACGTCTCGAGGCATGTACGCCGGCTCCGGCCACCCTTCAACACTGACGGAGACCAGCTCACCGGCCTCCACGAGCTC
>VBGG01000054.1:13591-15158 GCA_005883405.1 Chloroflexota bacterium
AGCACTCGCTCGGGCAGGTCATAGACGCGCTCGAAGCTGGGCGTGCGCCACGCGGCCAGCTCACCGTGGACGAACAGCCACTCGAGTGCCATGCGGCCGATGCTGCGCCGAGCCCACCACTGCCCGTCACGGCGCCGCGGGTCGCTGAGCCGCGACGCGGAGAGTGGGCCCCGTTCGCGCACCTCGGCGAGGATAGTGTCGATGTAGTCGGCATGGGCGTCCCGCCATGCACGCCAGCGCGCCGCATGGACCGGGCTATCTCCATACGGGCTGGCTTGCGCCATCTTCCAGCGAAGAAGCGGCTGACGGCTCACTGGCATCAGCGCTGCTGCATGCGCCCAGTACTCGAACAGCTCGCCGCCGGGCCCTGTCATCGCGTGTAGCTGCTGCATTTCGAAGGCGCCGACGCGGCTGAATAGCACCACGAACTGTGTCCGCTCGAGCACGTTGATGGCATCGACCTGGAGGATGCCGAGGGCCTCGACCGTCGTGCCGAGGTGCCGACGGACAATCGGACCTCTGGGCCGTGCCCGGCCGAGGCGCTGTGCGGCCAGTGCAAGCCAGCGGGCCTCTCGCCCGGATAGCGCAATTCCCCTTGGCACCCGGCGATCCTACAAGCCAGCCGATTGGGTATCGTGGTAAACCGTGGTGTGGGTCGCCGTGGCGGTCCTGCGCACCGTCGAAGCGACGCGACCCGGAAGGGAATCAGAACGTGTCGACAGCCCGACGAGTTGGTGAAAGCCCAGTCCGGTTCGGCGTCATTGGACTGAATCACAGCCACATCTACGGCATGACGGACTTGTTGCTGGACGCTGGCGGCGAGCTGGCCGGGTTCTACGCAGCCGAGCCGGAGCTCGTCGCCGAGTTCTCGGAACGCTATCCGAACGCCCGACTCGTAGGCAGCGCGGCTGAGATACTCGAGAGCGCCGACATCGACCTGGTCGCCAGCGCGGCCATTCCAGACGAGCGCGCGAGCCTGGGCATCGCGGTGATGCGTCACGGCAAGGACTACCTGGCAGACAAGCCGGGCTTTACGACGCTCGAGCAGCTTGCCGATGCGCGCGCGGTCCAGCGCGAGACGCGTCGCATCTATTCGATCTGCTACAGCGAGCGCTTTCAGAACCGCGCCACGGTGAGGGCAGGCGAGCTCGTCCAGTCGGGCGCCATCGGCCGTCCACTGCAGACGGTGGGGCTCGGGCCGCATCGCCTGAACGCCCCCAGCCGACCAGCCTGGTTCTTCGAGCGCTCGCGCTACGGCGGCATTCTGAACGACATCGGCTCGCACCAGGCCGACCAGTTCCTGTTCTTCACCGGCTCCACCTCGGCCGAGGTCGTCGCGTCGCAGGTGGCGAACTTCGCCCATCCCGAGTACCCGGGCCTGGAGGATTTCGGCGACATGGTGCTGCGCGGCGACGGCGGCACCAGCTACGTTCGCGTGGACTGGTTCACCCCGGATGGCCTCGGCACCTGGGGTGACGGGCGGCTGACCATCCTCGGCACGGAGGGCTACATCGAGCTGCGCAAGTACATCGACATCGCTGGCCGGCCGGGCGGCGACCATCTGTTC
>VBGG01000323.1 GCA_005883405.1 Chloroflexota bacterium
CCGGCAGCCAGCACCAGCGCGCCGATGGCGGCCAGCGCGACCGCCATGCCCGCCACGGTGCCGGTCAGCGCCACCTCTTTGGCGTTCGCGCCGAGCTGCTCAAGGCCCCGCTCGAACAGGTCGAGCGGCACGAAGAGCAGTAGCCACTCCATGACGCGCTCGGGCAGGCTGCGGATCTGCCAGGTGTCGCGCAGCACGTTCTGCAGCAGCATGGCGACGGCGCTGGCGAGGCAGCCGACGAGCCCCGCGGCCAGCCACCGCGTCACTGTGGATCGGTCCAGGAGGCTTGCCACGACTGAAATTGGCGCGCGGGCACGTTCGGCACGTCCACCGTGACCGTCTCGCCAGGTGTCCAACGTTCGGGCGGGTTCCACCACAGGCTGGCGATATCCCAGAGGTGCAGCCGCTGGCCATCTTTGAGATCGACCCAGAACTCGAGGCGCGTCCCCGCGGGCAGCGCCCGCTCCGTCCGCCAGACCGTGCGTAGAATCGCCCGTGGCCCGTCCACGTCAATCTCCCCGTCAGGGCTCGGCAGGAGGGTCGCCGAGAGCAGCGTCACATTCGCTGCGTCATTGGTTGTTGCCGAACTCGGATCCGTCGTCGGTTCGCTCGATGCTGGCGAACTCGGGTCAGCCATCGCGTCGCGTGATGCTGGCGAACTCGCGTCCGCAACTGCCTCGCTTGATACTGGCGCACGCTGGTCGACAGCAACGGATGTAACGTTGGAGGCGAATTGGCGGGCGTTGGTCGAGCGCTGCAGCACGAGCAGTCCGTCTTCGGCTTGCTGCAACTGCCAGTTCCCGCTGGCGAGGAGATCCTGGACTCTCAGGAATACGTCGCCTGCGCTGGTCGGCGCCGGACTGGCGCGCAGATCTAGAAAGATGAAGTCTGCATCCAGCACGGCTGGGAACACGTAGACGCCGGCTCGCCGGCTCACGCGCGGCACCAGCGCTGAGGATGCGCTGACGGTAGCATCGGCAGGCAACGTGGTCGCGATGGAAGCCGCCCGGCGAGCGTGCTCGTCGATGACCGCGGGGGCGTAGTTGCCGCCGAACGGCCCCGCGCCCTCCAGGAAGTAGCCGACGATGCTGCTCGCGATCAGCCCGAGGCTGGCGAGGCGCACCAGGCGCGGATGGTGTCGCAGTTGCCACAACCCCGCTGCCGCGCCGACCGCGACGAACGGCAGCACCAGGCCCGAGTAATGCGCCTTGCCGGCTGCCATCCAGGGTGAGGTCGACAGCGCGTTCAGCGCCAGACCTGGCAGCGCCGGCAACAGCGCAAGCGGCGCCAGCGGACCAAGCCAGCCGCCGCTCAGGAGCAGCGTTCCCGCGTAGTCGAGCATGCTCTTTCTGGTCAGCGCCTCCATATTGATGATGACCGCTGACAGCACGGTCCAGGCGAAACCCATGGCGGCGAGCGCGATTCCGACGGCGACCCGCGCGTGACGCTCACGTGACGCCTGCATGACGCCCGCGTGACGCTCACGTGACGCCGATGTCGGCGGTGCAGACAGTGCCGGCGATGCAGCCAGTGTCGATGGCGTTGGTGCCGATGCCGCGGGCGACGCGGCCGATGCCACCGGCGCTGCAGCCTGCGTTACGCCCGTGAGACGCTGACGTGACCCCTGTATGACGCTGGCGAGACGCTCACGTGACGCTGGCGTGACGCTCACGTGACGCTCACGTGACGGCTGTGTGACGCTGTGAGCGTGGTCTGCTCGCCCAACGCGCTCCTGGCGGAGGCTCAGCAGGATGACCGCGACGCCGAGCGCGGCCACGACAGGACCGACATCCTCGCGCGCTGTCAGTGCCACCGCGGCCGCGGCCAGTGCCTGCTTTGCCGAGTTCCCGACGACGAGGCGCTCGACCGCCAGGAGCAGCAGTGGCGGGGCGATCGTGGACGTGTGGAAATCGGCCAGCACCGCCCACTGACCGAGCGGCGATAGCAGGTAAGCGGTGGCCACCGCCACTCCTGGTAGTGCCGAGCCCGTGGCGTGACGCGCGAGGCGATAGGCGGGAATGGCGCCAGCCGCCAGTGCCACCGCCTGCAGGACGAGCAGGCCGATCACGCCGCCGCCGATGGCGTAGATCGGCACCAGCAGGAGCAGCATCGGCTCAACGTGAAAGGCGAGCAGCGAATCTGGTCGGGCGATGCGGCCGATATCCAACTCGGTATTCCAGGTTGCGCCCTGGTAGACGCTCATGCGGAACCACTGGCCGCGCAGGAAGTTGTTCAGGACCTGATCGGTGAACCCCAGGTCCTCCGCGTGCGAGCCGCCCGCCAGGTGTCGCTGGACAGCAAGAAACGAAAACCCTGCCGCCCACGCCGCGGTCATCAGGACGAGGGTTACGCGTTCGCGCGTTCGCGCGTTCGCGCGTTCCGCGGACTCTCGAGGCGTAGCGACGCTTGTTTCTGAGGGCGTAGGCCGCGACGTGATCACGGCGAAGTGCGCGTGGGGCAGTGAGCGACTCAACGCGCCAACGCGCGAACGCGCCAACGCGCGAACGCTCAGAGGCTCCAGGCCAATCCGCAATTGCGACACGAGGCTGGTGGCTCGGACGAATAGAGTTGCTCGCGAAAGCGCTGGTAGGCCGCGCCGTGCCATACGGCGTCCACGCCATCCTCCAGGTAGTTCCCCAGCCGGATGCTCTCGAATGGCGCGTCGGTAAAGGGCGCGATGCAGCACGGCAGTGCCGTTCCCTGAGACGTGATGTAGGCCAGGCGCAGCGGCCGGCTACATGCGCGCCATGGCTCAGACGCTGGCGGTCGCTCGAGCAGACTGGCGCGTGGACTCAACGCGTCCGCACCGCGGAAGCTAAGGCCGTGCAGCGCAGCACGCCGCTCGGCTTCTTCGATGATCTTCTCGAGCCGCGCCCGCCTACTGCTCACAAAAACGCTTTGAGAGCGAGTCGCCAGTCCTTCGCCCCAGAACACGAGCCGCTGCAGGTACACCTCATCGACGCCGAGTCGCGCCGACAGGTCGATGATGTCAGGCAGCTCGGCGAGGTTCTCCCGCAGCGCGGTCGTCCACACCGAGATGCGCGGGGTGGGCGAGCCAAGCGAGCGACGCGTCGCGACCATCTCGCCCACGTTCGCCACCACTCGCTCGAAGGCTGGGATCCCGCGAATCTTCAGATACGTTTCAGGCGTGCTGCTGTCCAGTGAAACGCGCAGCTCGTCCAGCCCGCTCTGCACCAGCTCGACCTGGCGACGCCGCGTGAGCAACGCGGCATTGGTATTGAAGACCGTGTAGACGCCGCGCCCCTTCAAGTGGCTGATCATCAAAGACAGGTCGCGGTTCAGCAGCGGCTCGCCGATTCCCTGCAGGACGGCGCGACGCAGGTCCGGCAACTGGGCGACGAGCGACTTGAATTCCTCCAGTGACAACTGGCGGGCCTGCTCCTGGGGCGAAAACGTCAACGGACAGGTCGCGCACTTGCTGTTACACCGATTGGCGACCTCGAAGTAAGCCTCGACTGGTGCGGGCAGTGGCGTGCCCGTCGCCGCCAGGCCAACGATGTCTTCGCGCGGTGACTTCCCGGTGGGCGCGGCTACTTGCAAGGAGAGCTCGCGTACGCGAACGCGCAACCCAGCAGCTTGCACGCCGCTGCAACCGACCCGCCGACGCTGCCTGCGACCTTTGACCTGCCGCCCAGGCGCGGGCGGTACTCCACGCGGACCTCTTCGATGCGCAGGCCCGCGCGAGCGGCTTTGGTCAGCATCTCGATGGTCCAGCCGTACGTCATCTCGCGCATGTGCAGGGCGCGCAACGCGTCCGCGCGAATGACTTTGAACGACGGCAGGTCGGTGAACGGCGGAACGCCGAGGAAGATCCGAAGCACCCGGAGCACGAGCCGGTTGCCCAGCCTGGCGTGCACCGGCAGCGCGTCAGGAAAGCGGCGCAGGTCACGGCAGCCGAGCACCAGGTCGGCGCGGCCTTCGGCGATGGGTGCCAGGAGGTGCGGCAGGGCAGCCGGCGGATCGGCGTAGTCGCCGTCCAGGAAGGCGACCACGCTCGCATTGTCGGCCAGGGCGGCCTGCGCGCCGGTCCAGCAGGCAGCGCCATAGCCTCGCGCATGTGGAACCAGGACTCGCGCGCCGCGTCCACGGGCGACCGCGACCGTTGGATCGCTCTCTCCACCGACAACCACCATCACCTGATCGACGGTGTCAGGTGTCACCTCGTCGAGCACCGCGCCGATCGCCTCGGGCTCGTTCCAGGCTGGGATCACCAGCGCCACTCGCGTACCACCGCCCACGTTGCTCAGCCTACCGCAGTGCCTCTGGCCCTGAAGTTAAGAGTCTAAACAGCGCGGCGGCGTCAATTTAGCGCCCAAGCGATAGAGTAGCGCTGTGGCGACAATTCAGATCCGCAACGTGCCTGAGCCCGTCCATCGCATCTACCGCGCACGCGCGACGGCGGCTGGGATGAGCCTGCAGGAGTACATCCTGGCCGAGTTGGTGAACAACGCCGCCCTGCGGTCGCCCGCCGAGATTGTCGCCGAGGTCGAGCGAGAAATGGCCGAGAGCGAGAACGGCTTCTACACCGGGTCAGCCGAGTCGATCGCCGACATCATTCGGGCCGACCGCGAATCGCACTGACCGTCTGCACCGGGTGACGGTTGTCGACGCGTCTGTATGCGTCAATGCGCTGCTTGGCGTCGGCTTGCCCGGGCGATTGGCCCGAGCCGAGCTTCGCGGTGGGGCAGTGCTCGAAGTGCCTGCGATCTTTGGTGTGGAGGTCGTCTCCGCCCTGCGCTGCCTTGTCCGCCAGGCGAGCTTGAGTCCCGAGCGTGCCACGGCTGCGCGCGAACGGGCCCGCAGGGCGAGGATGCTGCAATTTCCATTCGAGCGCGTTGGCCGAACGGCTGAGCACCGACCTGGTTACGACCGACGCCCGCCTGGCCAGAGCGGTTGGCCCGCGTTGCACCGTGCGCCTCGTGTAAAACCGTGCGCCTCGTTTGAGCTGACCGCAGCCAATTTCGAGCGGGCTCCGTGTTTAGATCTTTACGCTGGCCGTGATGCAGCTCTCTCGACGGCGTTTCCTGGACACCGTGGGCGTCGCGTTGACGGCGGGCGGGAGCGGACTGATTGCCGCGTGCGGCGGCGGGGCGGCTCCGCCGGCCACGTCGGCACCCGCGGCGGCGGCTCCTCCAACACCGCCGCCGGCGATCGCACCTGTGGCGTCGGTTTCGCCAGCCACGGTCGCGCCCGCGGCAAAGCCCCAGCCATCCGCCGCGGCGTCGCCATCGTCCGCGGTCGCCGAGGCGTCGTCACCGTTGGCCGCGGCGTCACCTTCGGCAAAACCCCAGGCATCACCCGCGGCGGTGGGCAAACCGATGTACCAACAGGACCCGCAGCACACTGGTCGCAGCCCATATGCTGGCCCGCGCCAGGCGACGGTGCTGCGCCGCTTCGATACGTCGCTGCCCGAGAACATGCCGCCCGACGCGGCCATCCCACGCGACGATTTCCAGAGCTCGAGCGCCATCGGACCCGACGGCACGATCTACGTCGCCAACTTCCCGGGCGTGCTGTTCGCGCTGCGTGACAGCTCTACCGCCCGCGATCGGCTCGACCTGGTGTGGCGCTTTCATCCGCCGAACGCTTCCTCGTTCCATGCCACACCCGCGCTCAGCAGCGATGGCGGCACGGTGTATCTGGGGTTCGCCTCGGGTGGATTCAACGCGCCCGGCAAGGCGACCTTGTATGCGCTGAAGGCGCCGGCGAGCGGCACCGACGCGCAGGTAGCCTGGAGCGTCGATCTCGGCGACGCACGGGTCATGGCTTCGCCAACCGTCGGGCCGGATGGGACCATCTATGTTGCCAATAGCGCCGGCGTGTTGTATGCCGTTTCGCCCGATGGCCAGGTCAGGTGGACCGCCCAGAGCGGGCCAACCATCAAGTCGGCGCCTGCCCTGGGCGCCGACGGCACGCTGCATCACGCGACGTCCGACGGGAAGATGTACGCCGTCTCGCCCCAGGGTCAGGTCAGGTGGACATTCGACTTCGGCGAGCACCTCGGGCCGACGCCGCTGGTTACCAACCCGAACGCGTCGGGAGGGGGTGGAGCGAGCGGCATCGGCAGCGGGGCGTCGCCGACCATCGGCCCTGACGCTACCATCTACGTCGGCGCCAACAACAGCAACATGTACGCGGTCGCGCCCGATGGGACACTGAAGTGGCTCTTCGAGGCCGAACGCGAGCTGGCCGGCATCTGGACGACCCCCTGCCTCAGCGCCGACGGCGGCACGATCTTTTTCGGCGCCAATAAGGGCGGGGTGTATGCGCTGAATACGGCGAATGGCTCGAAGCGGTGGCAGTTCCCGGTCTACGGCTCGATCTATGCGTCGTCTGTGCTGGACAGCCGCGGCGTGCTGTACACGGGGACCACCGTCGAGCACGTGTATGCGCTCGACAGCGCCCAGGGCGAGCTGCTCTGGGATATGGATATCCACAACCAGGTCTGGAGCGCGCCGTCCATCCGCCCTGACGGCACGCTGGTCATCGCCGACCGCGGCGGCCAGGTACAGGTGATTGGCTAGAACTCCCTCTCCCTCTGGGAGAGGGCTGGGGTGAGGGGTGCCTACGAGCGGAATCGTTCGTGCTTGTAGGCACCCCTCACCCGCGCTGCGCGCGGCCTCTCCCAGAGGGAGAGGCGTTATCCTCCAGACCCGATGGGTGTCATACGGCGCTTCCCGAGTGCGGCGGCGGGGCGGGAGGCGCTGCTCGTCGGGCGCGGGCGTATGGCGGTCGACCCCAGCGCGCTGCCCGCGGCGGTGCGGGACGGGATCCGCGAAACCTTCGGCGAAGAGCTTGGCGCCGAGGAGGTCGTGTGCCGTGTCATCGACGACGTGCGCACGCGGGGCGACGCCGCGCTGCGACACTACACACGCGCGTTCGACCACGCCAACACCGCTGAGCTGAGAGTCGACGAGAGCCAGATCGACGCCGCCGTCGAGCGAGTCGGTGAGCGCGTCATGGCTGCCCTGGAGACGGCCGCGCAGCGCATCCGCGCCTTCCACGAGCACGCCCGCCGCACGTCGTGGCTCGATCACACCCCCAGCGGTGGCGCCCTGGGTCAGCTCATCCGACCGCTCGACCGCGTCGGCATCTATGCGCCAGGTGGTCGGTCGCCGTATCCGAGCAGCGTGCTGATGGCGGCCGTGCCAGCCCGCGTCGCCGAGGTCAGTGAGGTCGTGCTCGCCTCGCCACCGGGTGGCCCGAACGGCGAGGTTTCCGACGTGCTGCTCGCCGCGGCGCGTGTCGCGAAGGTTGATAGCGTGTATCGCGTCGGTGGCGCCCAGGCCATCGCCGCTCTCGCCTACGGTACGGAAAGCCTGCCGCGCGTCGACAAGATCGTCGGGCCGGGCAACCTGTTCGTGGTCCTCGCCAAGCGCATGGTCTTCGGCCAGGTGGGGATCGAGGCGCTGCCAGGACCAACCGAGTGCCTGGTGGTTGCCGATGACTCGGCCAACCCCGCCTGGGTCGCGGCCGACCTGCTTGCCCAGGCCGAACACGACCCGCTCGCCTGCTCGCTGCTCATCACGCCCGACCACGGGCTGGCCGACGAGGTGGATCGCGAGGTCGCTGAGCAAGTACGGAGCCTCCCTCGCCGCGTGATCGTCGAGGAGTCGCTGGCCAACCGCGGCGGGATCGTCGAGACGCTCGACCTCGAAGAGGCGGTCGACCTGGCGAACGCCTTCGCCGGCGAGCACCTGTGCCTCGCCGTGCGCGACCCATGGACGTGGCTTGGTCGCATCCGTCACGCCGGGGGCGTGTTCCTTGGCGAGCTGAACGCGGAAGCGATCGGCGATTACACGGCCGGCCCGAGCCACATCATGCCGACGGGTGGCACGGCACGCTTCTCGTCACCCGTCAACGTCGACGACTTTCTCAAGATCATCTCCGTCTTCGCGCTCGGGGCTGAAGATCTGCGCGAGGCTGGTCCGCCAGCCGTGGTTCTCGCCCGCGCAGAGAGCCTGGAAGCCCACGCTCGCGCAGTGGAGCGCCGGCTCGCGGCGCTGGGCAAGCTTGAAGCTCAGCAGCAGCTCGTCACTTCCGACGAGCCGTGATCGCGTGAGCCAGGAAGCGCCCGCCTGGGCCAGGTTGCGCCTGGCCTAGAATCACCACGCCGTCGCCCGCCTGGAGCGTGTCGAGAGGCGCAGCCTTGCCGTTCAAGCGAATCAACGCGCCCGGTGCGGGCACGATGCGCCACTCGCGGCCACCGACGCCGACGACGTCGAGCCCGTCGGGAAGGACCTCCTTGATCGTGCCGCTCAGGCTCCGCTCGGGCACCACCTTCTCGCTCGGCGTAGGCCCGCCCGCGGGCGCTGTCGTGCGTGGTGTGGGCGTCGCTAGCACGACGGACGGCTTCGGTCGCGCCGCGGGCGTGCGTGGCTGGATCGAAGCCACCGCCGTCGGTGCAGTCGCGGCCTCCCGCTGGCGAGTCTGACTCGCACCGGCAGTGACGGCCGCGACGAAAATGCCCGTCGCGCCGATCGCGGCGGCGAGGTGCAGACCGAAGCGTTTGAGCCACGCCAAGTGACGAACTGCTCCTGACTAGGCGACGCGTCGCGTCCCAAGCGACGCTGCTGGGTGTGAGACGACGTTGCCCGCGGCGAGAACCAGCAGGGCCGCGCTGACGCCGGCCAGCGCCACCATGCTCCACGGGATGACCTCGCCCAGCGCGGCCAGAACGTCGCCCGGCGCGGTCGCAAACAAGCCGATGTCCCCGAAGACGGCGGCGACGACGTCCAGGCCATCGCTCGCCGCCAGGCTGACGCCCAGCTGGTAGCCCGCGATCGTCAGCGCTCCCAGTGCGGCAAGCCCGGCCACCAGCCAGGGCCAGGCAAGCACTGCGCGGGTGGCATTGGTGCGTTCGACCGTGCTGGCCAGGACCCGCGCCGTCAGATCATCGGGCACCGCCGCGCGCTCGAGGCGAGCAAACAGGTGGTCCACGTCGTCGAGCTCCTCGGCGTTGCGCGGCTGCTTGGGATCACGCATGGATCAGGTCTCCCGCGTTCACTGCGCCGTGTCCAGATGGCCGCGCAGGTGGCGGCGCAGTAGGGCCTTGGCTCGGTGGAAGCGTACCCGTGCGGCGCCTTCGTCACACTCCAGAATCGTCGCGATCTCGGCGAAGGACCGATCGCCCGCGTATCTGAGCGCGACCACCTCGGCGTAGGCCGGTGGCAGCTCGGCGATGGCCCATGTCAGGAGCCGCTGGAGGTCAGCGCGCTCGGCGAGCTCGTCGGGCAGCGGCTCGTCGTCGGCCGGCTCGAGCGCGGACGCACCGTCGCTGGCCTCGTCTGGCGCAGCGAGCGGCACCGTTCGTCGGCGTCGAATCATGTCGATGCAGCGGTTGCGCGCCACGCGAAACAGCCACGGCGCGATCGGCTCGCGCTCGTCGAGTCGACCGAGGTGGCTGTAGAGCTGGACGAACGTCTCCTGGGCCACGTCGGCCGCGTCTTCGGCCTGGCCAAGCATGCGCAGGCAGAAGTTGTAGACGCCAGCCTGATGGCGCCGCACCAGAGCCTCGAACGCGGCCGGGTCGCGGCGACGAGCGGCCACCACCAGCTGGCCCTCAAGCGACAGCGTCGGCTGGTCGCTCGGTTCGTAGGCGCGAGCATTCACCGGCAGAGACCAGGGAACACTGAGAGTATGGGCGACGGCGGCGCTCGACATTCGGATCTCTTCCAGAATTACAACCTGCATCACGCCGAGCGCGCGCCAAACGTTACAGGTCGAGACGCTGGTGACTACTTTTGCGGCCGAGCCCGGCTCGTATATAGTGGGGCACCCTCAGATGCAAGCAGGTCTCGCCATGGCAGAAGCAGCGTACGGATCCAGGAAGAGACGGATCGCCGTGATCGACGACGATGCGGTCTTCGTCGATCTGATGCACGACCTGCTTGGCGACGGCGAGGGCTACGACGTCGTCAGCACGCAACACTGGTTGTACGCGTTCGAATTCATCAAGGACACCCGGCCCGACCTGATCATGCTCGATCTCATGCTGGGTCGTGAGCAGACCGGTTGGGCGGTGCTGCAGCTGCTTCAGGAAGACCCGGTTACGGTCGACATTCCGGTCATCCTGTGCTCGGCCGCCGCGCCAGCGCTGCGCCAGCACCCGGCGCGCACCAGCGCCCCAGCCGCGGTCGAAATGGTGGCCAAACCGTTCGACGTCGACCACCTGCTCGGGGTGATCGTCCGCCTCCTGGCAGCGGCGCCCGATCCGGTGGCCTGATCAGGCGACCGCGCGTCCGAACGCTCGCGCGGCGAGCGTGACGGCGATGCTGGCCAGAATGGCCATGATCGCCACCGCGATGCCGATGCTCGGGTCGGCCAGCTGATCGTTGAAGATCGCCCGCGAGGCGTCGACCGCGTAGGCCAACGGGTTCGCCGCGGCGATGGCCTTCAGCCACGCCGGCGCAAAGCTCAGCGGCAGCAGCACGCCGGATAGAAGGAGAAGCGGCAGCGACGCGGTGAAGATCAGCGGCGCGAACGCGTCCTCGCTCCCGAGCTACAGCGCGACGGCGTACGAGACGGCCGTCATCATCAGGCCCAGGAGCGCCAGCAGCCCCAGCATCAAGACGATTCCCCACGGATGGATGCTGAGCCCGAACGGCCGACCAGAGCGTGCAGGCCATGCGCGGCGCCGCGGCGGGCGTCGGCTCATCTGAGATAGTTCGCACGAACTATCTCACCGTAG
>VBGG01000055.1 GCA_005883405.1 Chloroflexota bacterium
TGCCGGCCGACAGTCGCCAATGCTCGCATGCCGTGACTGGAGTGCGAGCCGAGTAGCCGGGAAGAAGTTGGGTCCGATATCCACTTGGACCGCGACCATAGGTCTTTCGAGGCCAAGTACAGCCGCGGTGATAATGCACGCCAGCATCTCGAGCCGACCGTACGCCACAGGCCGTCACGCCAGGCGTCACGCGAGCGTCACGCGGACAGCGAAAAGCGTCACACGGACTTCGGAAAGCGTCACGTGAGCGTCATGTCGACGTCACAATTGGATGGCGTCGGGATGGCGACCCAGGACCGCTGGGCCTACTCGCAGGTCGCTTGGCTCCATCGCTCGTCGTGGTCAGTGCCTGTCGCGTCGTCAGCTCCAGGTTCTCGCGCCCCGAGCCGCTCGTCGAGCCACAAGGCATCGGCGCATCAACGCGAGGGCGAGCCCGAGGAGTGCCGCCCCGAAGAAACTCGCGGCGGTGTACTCCAGCGTATTGACGAGCCCGTGCAGCAGTTGCGGTGCGTAGTGAGACCAGTCCAGTTGGAACATCGGCACGCCTCCGTCGGTGCGAGCGTCAGAAAGACACGGCGCTGTGAAATTCCCCAAGCATTCAGATGGTCGGCGGGTTCCAATCGTTCGGCCGGTCAGGGCCACGCCGCTGCGTAGCAGCCGGTCGCGGTTTCAACTGACCGTAGCTTTCCGACCGCTTCAGTGCTTTCCGATTGGTGTGGATTGGGCGAAGCCCCATCACGCGGGGGGTCGCCGCGGGAAGGAGCGCGGAGCGAGCTTGCGAGCGGAGCAGCGACAGGCGGCGGCGGGGCGCAGGTTTACCCCGTGGAGCGAGCTTGCGAGCGGAGCGGGGCTCCCCCGACCCTACCGCGCCCTATATCACAAACCTCAATCGGATGCCGGAGCGAGGTCCAGCGGTAGCGCGAGATAGAACATACTCGCGGACCTTGCCGCGGCTCTCTGCCCACACGTCGCCGTGATGGGCGAGCGCGCGCCAGCCGCGAGGCTCGCGCTCAGGGTCGCCGGGCTCAACGGATCGTTTGGACCGTGTGTCAGGCGCGGGCGGCGAGTCCAGGAGCAGTCGCATGATCCCGAGAATTTTTGCGTCGATAGTCGACAAACTTGTAACCAAGGCCGGGTATGGTCAGGATGTACTTCGGGTGTGCCGGATCTGGTTCGAGCTTCTGCCGCAAGTAAGAGACGTAGCTGACGTGACCTTGCTGTGGGCACAAAAAGGGGCCCTTCCTGGGCCCCCTTGGCCGGGTCAGCGATGCCGCTGACTCACCGGCGCTGGTATTCAGTGGAACCGGCTAGATCTTGACCTTGATCTGCCGCGGCATGGCATGCTCCGCCTTCGGCGCGATCATCGTCAACACGCCGTTCTGGTACCGGGCCTCGATCTTGGCCGGATCGACCTCAGTCGGCAGGGTGATCTCGCGCCGGAACTGCGTCGGGCCCTGAGAAAACTCCTGCCACACGAAACGGCCGCCCTCCGGCTGCGCCAGCTGCATGGAGCCAGCAACAGTCATGGTGTTGCCGAGCGCTGTGACCTGGATGCTGTCCGGGTCAGCACCCGGGAGCAACATGGCCACCTGGAAGGTGTCGCCCACCTCATAAACATTGGTGGGGAGGCCCCGGTAAGCACCGTCAATCCCGAAGCTGGGAGTATAGGTCGACCCGAACAGGCGGTCCAGCAGATCAGGCAGTGCGATGCCCGAGCGAGTGCCGGTCGGCATCAACGCCGTGGTCATCTTGTCTCACCTCCTTTCATCCTGTTGTCGCTTCTCTTGTACCGCCAGGCTCGTCAATATGCGGTAAGGTCCAGAACAGAACGATATAGGAATCCAACGCCAACGCTCCCTGGATTCACAGCCCGGCACGACTGAGCACGCCTACGCGCGGGCGATTGCCCGTGATGACCAGCACGTAGTCGCGGTGCACGTGGCCGAGTCCATCGGCGAGGCGCAGCAGTTCCGCCTCCAATGGGCGGAGTGGATGCCAGGTATTGAGCTGGTGATCATCGAGTCTCCGTACCGCTCACTGATCGGTCCACCGCTGGCATATCTCGATGGATTGAAGCCCCGTACCCGCGCGACTCGCTGACGGTGGTGCTGCCGGAGTACATCCCATCTCGCTGGTGGGAGCAGCTGCTGCACAATACACGGCTTTTGCCTCAGGCTTGCGCTGACGTTCCATCCCGGTGTCGTAACCGTCAGCGCGCCCTATCACATAGGCGCGATGTACGACCGGTCCAGCGAGCCATCTCGGCGGCAGCGACGCGATGATCATCCGCGTACGACGGCGCATGTTCGACTCGGTGCCGTGGTCGATCGGCGCGGCTGGAATTCCCAACCGCGCTGGGCAAGGTCAACTGCGAACCGTCTGGGGTACTTCGTCGTGCCAGATCCACCACTCGTACGGCGGGGTCTGCGGGTAGCCCTGCGGAGAGTCCTCCCACTCCTCCTGGCGCCCGAGCGCACTCATGTCGAGGTAGCTCCAGGTGCTCCCAAGCGCCTCGTCGCCGCGGTTGTTGAGGAAGTACGTGCGAAACACGCGGTCTCCGTCGCGGAAGAACGCGTTCGTGCCGTGCCACTCGTCCACGCCGAAGTCGGTGTCGAAGTCGTCCGTCATCGTGTACCACGGCATCTGCCAGCCCATCCGCGCCTTCAGGCGCTGGATGTCCGCTTGCGGCGCGCGCGAGGCGTAGACGAGCGTGGTGTCGCGCACATTCAGATGGGCGACGTGGGCCACCTGGTCGGCCATCAAGGAGCAGCCGACGCATCCATGCTCGGGCCAGCCGCGCACGCCCGGTTCGAAGAACGCGCGGTACACGATCAACTGACGGCGCCCTTCGAAGAGGTCGAGCAGGCTCGCTTTTCCGTGGGGGCCGTCGAACTGGTACTGCTTGTCCACGGCCAGCCAGGGCATTCGCCGACGCTCGGCGGCGAGCGCATCGCGGGCGTGGGTCAAATCCTTCTCTTTCACGAGCAGTTTCTGGCGCGCAGTTTCCCACTCTTCCCGGGAAACGATTGGTGGTGTGTTCATGATTCTTCTACATCTCTCCTTGTTGTTTGTGACGTCTCACATCGCTGGCATGAATCCGGGAACCGACGATGGTGCGACCACGATCAGGCTTCCGAGACCGATTATCGCTAGCGCGAGCGGCACATCGACGACCGCTTTCGCAGGAAGCACCTTCTGGGCGAGCATGAGGACGCCGACGACGGACATCCAGGTGACGCTCATGAAGCCCAGCGCTACCTGCACGAGCATCAATCCGATGCTCGAGCCGACGCAGTAGAGCCCGAACTCGACTCCAGATCGGAGGCTTTTATCCACCTTGCAGCGCCGCCGGAAGTGCTGCTTGAGCGGCGTGAACTCGTACACACCCGCCGCGAACACAAGGGCCCCGGCAGTGACAGACCCGTGTGGCCGGTACAACGAGTACACCGGGTAGAGTGCGACGCCAATGAGTGCCCAGACGGCGAGGTACGACCCGACAAAGAGCAGGAGGCCGCGCACCGAATCGCTGGCATACGCGTGTCTGAAGACTGCTGGGGCCGCGCCCGGCAGCATCATTGCTGCCACCATCAACACCCACAGGCTGGTGAAGGAGGCGAACGAACCAGGACCGGTGACCCACGCTCCGCTGCGCTCCGCGGGGCCAGCACGCATCGAGTCCATGCCGCTCATCTGCTGGAGCACGATGACCCACGCCACTGCGCCGAGCCCGACTGTCGTCAGTGCGGCCAGCGCGCGGATGCCGGCGAGCCGATCACGCTCGTCGAGATCGAGCACCATCTGTAATCCGTTTTCGTCGGTGTAGCGATGCACTGCTCTATGCCTCGTGCTCCTGGGTTTGTGCTCTGGTTTGCGCGTGCGCGGCTTCGGCGAGCCGTTTGATGGTGTTGAGTCGCCCGTCCCATTGGCTGGCGAGCTCGGCCATCGCCCGGGTGGCCTGGTCGAGGCGTTCGGCGTCCACCTGGTAGAGAACCTCTCGACCGTGTTTGCGGCGGCTAATCAGCCCGGCCTGTTCGAGTACGACGAGGTGCTTGGAGACCGCCTGGCGGGAGAACGGGACCTGCCCGGCCAGCCGGCTGGCACTCGCCTCGCCTCTGCGGACAAGGAGGTCCAGGACCCGACGGCGAGATGGGTCGCCGATCGCCGACCATAGCTCGTCGTCGGACTCCGGCGTCATTCCCCCGGGCGTTCGGCGAGCAACCTGGCCAGGCGATCCATGAACATAGCCCAGCCCCCGCGGTGCTCGTCGGCAAAGCGTTCCTTGTCGCCGACGGGCCAGGCGAGCAGCTCGAGGCCGCCCTCGACTACGCGCAGGCGGGTGCGTTCGCCTTCACCGACGAGCGTGAACTCGACCAGTGTGGAGTTACCGGCCGCCGGCTCCTCGCCGGCAGGGTGATTCCACCGGAATGAGAAACGGGTCGGTGGCTCTACTGTCTCCACGACGAGGGGGAGGGCCCGGTCCTCGAAGCCCATGAGGCCACGCCCGCCAGGTTCGAGCTCCAGCTCTACCCGGTCGGCGAACCATTGCCGGATCTGTTCGGGCTCGGTGATGGTGCGCCAGACAACCTCGACCGGAGCATCGATCACGACCTCCCGCTCGATCTGGAAATCCGCCATCGTCGTTGGTCCTCCTATCTCGCACACGCTCGATATGCAACCAAAGGTAGCACGTCAGTCAAGAGGATGCAACCATTAGTTGCACTTCGGCCGGCGCGCGCTTGCGCAGGCTCGAGCAACCGACGCTGCACGTCGCACTGGCGCTACTCACGACATTGCGTGATGCCACCCGCGGCCAACACAACGCGGCAATTGCACCCCCTGATGATTGAAGCCGTACACGAGTTGGGGGATTACGTAGTCGAAATAGCCCTACGCATGGACACGCGCCGGTAGACCGAATCGAGTGAGATCGGCCGAGTGGAATGCAGTCGCCTCGGCCACGCGGTCGGCTCGGATCGTGAGCACGCGGAGTCCGCCGGGCACGTAGTGTCGGCATCGTCCCACACGTAGGTGCTTGCTGGTGGTGAGACCGCCCATGGGGCGCATGGCCGACGAAGGCGACTATCCGACCGGGGCTGGACGATGAGTTGGAGCGTTGGGCCAGGTGTAGAAGGAGCGCTCGACCATGTGCACGGGCGTCCGCTCCCCGGTCTCCAGCGACCGCTGTGGCTACATAGCCGTCCCAGGCGGTCGGACCAATCGCCCAGCAGCGGCGGCAACACTGTCTACCCTCTTTCTCGACCGCCTGAAGTAAACTGTCGGCAGCGCCAGCCGCGACAAGCGCTCGGGTGCCGGTGCTGCTCGTCGGCCTGGACAAATTCAAGGTTGTGAACGACAGGCTCGGACATGCTGCCCCTGGTGCGGCCGGCGCTGGCCGCGGTGGTTGTGCTCGCCATGGTGGGAAGCTGGAACGGTGCCGACTGGGCAAAGATTCTCGCTTTCGTCTCCCTGGCACTTGTCCCGACCGTGGTCTTCTACCTGCTGGCCGAGAAGCAGATCGTCACGGGCCTCACGGCGGGCGCCGTGGTGGGCTAGTGAATTGAACAGCGATAGACACCAGGAGTGCTACCAATGACCACCTCGCAAGCCCGCTTTACGGATCCGGCCCTGCCCCTCCAGGAACGAGTTGAAGATCTGCTCAGCCGAATGACCCTGGATGAGAAGCTCGCGCAACTCGGGTGTCTGTGGAGTACGGCGCTGGTCGCCGGCGACGCCTTCGATGCAGACTTTGTGGCTGCGCGGATGCCTCATGGTATCGGCCAGATCACGCGCATCGGCGCGTCGACCGGGCTGCGGCCAGCTGAGAGTGCGGCGCTGATGAATGCCATCCAGCGCGTGGCGATCGAGCGGACCCGCCTGGGCATCCCGATCTTCGTCCACGAGGAGTCGGTCGGCGGCTTCTGCCACCGTGATGCCACGGTGTTTCCGCAGGGGATCGGATTGGGCGCTACGTGGAACCCAGCGCTCATAGAAGAGGTCGCCGGGATTATCCGTGAACAGATGCTGGCTGTCGGCGCCCGGCTCGGCCTCGCGCCGGTGCTGGATGTGGCCCGCGACCCGCGCTGGGGTCGCGTCGAGGAGACCTATGGTGAGGATCCCGTGCTCGCTGGCGTGCTCGGCACCGCCTATGTGCGCGGCCTCCAGACCAGCGATTTGCGCAACGGAGTTGCTGCCACCGGCAAGCACTTTCTGGCCTATGCGATGTCCGAAGGGGGGCGCAATTGGAATCCTGTGCAGATGGGCCCGCGCGAGCTGCGCGAAGTCTACGCCGAGCCCTTTGCTGCCGCGATCCGCGATGCTGGTATGGCCGCGGTGATGAACTCGTATGCCTCCGTTGACGGACTGCCGTGTGCTGGCAGCGCGGCTATCCTGACCGATCTGCTCCGCGGTGAGCTGGGGTTTCAGGGGGCTGTCGTCGCTGACTACTGGTCGATACCGCAGCTCCTCCGCTTCCATCGAGTTGCCGCAGATCCTGGCGAGGCGGCACGGCTCGCGTTGTCGGCCGGCCTCGATGCGGAACTGCCGGCAACGGACTTCTATGGTGCGCCGCTGAAGGAAGAGGTTGAGTCCGGACGATTGGCCCTGGAAGTGGTCGATACATCCGTCCGTCGCATGCTGCAGATGAAGTTCCAGCTAGGCCTGTTCGAGCAGCCGTATGTTGACGCGGACGCGGCCAGCATACCTTTCCAGACCCCACGGTCGCGCGCTATTGGCCGCCGAGCGGCTGCGGAATCGACCATCCTGTTGTCCAACGACGGAATCCTTCCGCTGGCGCCCGACCTGCAGCGCGTCGCGGTGATCGGGCCGGGCGCCGACGACAGGCGTCTACTCCAGGGCGATTACCACTATCCCGCGCATCTGGAGTCAATCTACGCCGAGACGCAGGAACAGTCCGGAGACACCATCCTCGGCACAGGCGATGCGCTGGTGCCGCACGCCGGCGGCGCCTATGCCCCGGGCCCGCATTTTACGCCGCACATTACCCCGCTAGCCGGACTGCGTGCCGCGCTGGGCGACGGTATCGAGGTGCGCTACGCCAGGGGCTGCGAGGTGCTCGGCGCGGACCGCTCGGGATTCGCTGTCGCGGTGGAGGCGGCCCGCGCCGCCGAGGTCGCCATCGTGGTCGTGGCTGGTAAGAGTGGGCTGCACCGGCCGGTTACGGTGGGCGAAGGGAACGATGCGACCAGTCTGGAGCTGACCGGCGTACAGACGGAGCTGGTTGAGGCGCTGGCCGTAACTGGCACACCGCTCGTCGTCGTCGTCTTGAGTGGTCGGGTCCATGCGCTTGAGCGAATTGCCGTGCACGCGAATGCGCTTGTCCAGCTCTTCCCTCCCGGCGAGGAAGGTGGCAACGGGCTAGCGGACGTCCTCACGGGCGCCGTCTCGCCAAGCGGCCGGCTACCGGTCACCCTGCCGCGGTCAGTAGGGCAGGTGCCGGCCCACTATAACTATCGGGCGGGTGGGCGTGTGCCTATGTTCTTCAACGACTACGTGGACAGCGTGCCGACCCCGCTCTTTCCATTCGGACATGGCCTGGGCTATGCGAGTTTCGGCTACGAGCAACTTGCTGTGCGCGGAACGACAACGCGCGAGCCCGTCGAAGTGGCTGTGGTGGTGCGGAACCTCGGCTCACGCGCCGGGGACGAGGTCGTTCAACTCTACTTTCGGGACGAGGTCGCCTCGACCGCGCGACCAGATCGCATGCTGATCGGCTTCGCGCGGGTCGCGCTCGAGCCAGGGCAGGCACGGACGGTTACGTTCACGGTCCATCCCTCGCGACTGGCGTTCTACGACCCGAGGATGCGCTTTGTCACCGAGCCGGGCGCGTTCTGGTTTGGAGTGGGTGCCTCGTCGGCAGACATCCGGACTTCGCAGACCATCACCCTTACTGGGGAGGTTGCTGCATATCGCCAGCGGGAGATCGTCGCGACGCTGGGTGCGGTCGTATGAACACCGCTAGCATGTCTCAAGCCCTCACGGTCAGGGGTAACCAGATCGTGAAAGCGGACGGCCAGCCTGTGACGCTGCGCGGATTCGGACTGGGGGGTTGGCGCAACATGGAGAACTTCATCACCGAAGACGATGTGCGGTTCGTCAGCTCGCTTGGCCTGAACCTGGTGCGCCTGCCGATCAACTACCGTCATTTTGAAGACGATATGCATCCATTCGTGCTGAAGGAGGAGGGTTTACTCCAGGGCATCGTGCATGCCGCGCCGTAGTCACCCTGGCTGGAGCGCGTGCGGCCGATCGTTGAGAAGAAGATCGCCTGGGCCTGGATGCATGGGGCACCACCGATGCTGGCGTGCGGCACATCATTGGGCCGATCGAGGATCTGTTCCAGCAGGAGTATCCCAATTACAAACCGTTCCCGTTCGCAGCCAAACGTGACATAGCCCAGCTCGTCCGACACATGCTGTTGTCCGAGCCTCTGGTCGACGAATTCGCCGAGCGCTTCCGCCGGGTGAGCGCGAAAGACGTCGACACGTTGATGCAGTCTTTCCTATTCAAGAATTGCAGCAAGCGGATTGAGCTGCCGGACACGCTTGCCGCCTACGCGTGAAAGGGGAGGACGAAAACCATGTCATACCCTGCCATTAGACAGACATCCGCAAGAATTGAGACACCACTTCGATCGCGCGTAGCGCGCCGTCGGACCGAGGAGGGACTGGAGTGAACGATCACTTTTTCTCTGCAGTTGACAGACCAATCCCATTCGGCGGGCTTGATTCGACGGATCCTCTGACGTTCAAGGTCTATGACCCGAACCGGATAGTGCTGGGCAAGCGAATGGAGGATCAGCTTCGGATCGGCGTCTGCCTCTGGCACTCCTTCAACTGGCCGGGGTCGGATGTCTTCGGCCTGGGCACGTTTGACCGCCCCTGGCTTGCACCCGGTCAGGACCCGCTCACCGCCGCCGAGGCGAAGCTCTACGCGGCGTTCGAGTTCATCGCCAAGCTCGGCGTTCCGGGCTTCTGCTTCCACGATCGCGACGTCGCCCCAGAAGGAGGCACGTTCGCCGAGACGAAGGCCCATCTCGAGCACATCGTTGATCGCACCGAGTCGCACATGGCGCGCACCGGCGCGAAGCTGCTGTGGGGAACCGCGAACCTGTTCAGCCATCCTCGCTACGCGGCCGGAGCGGCGACCAACCCGGATCCGGAGATCTTTGCGTACGCTGCCGCGCAGGTCAAATTGGCCCTGGAGGCGACGCACCGACTGA
>VBGG01000056.1:0-17187 GCA_005883405.1 Chloroflexota bacterium
TTCGGCGTCCCAGGCGGTCGCCTCGGCGCGACGCACCGCGGCGATCAGACACTCCACCTCTTGCCGCTCGAACAGCACTCCGGTCCGCCCGTCGATCACCGTATCCAGCACGCCGCCGCCAGCGTATGCGATCACCGGTCGGCCGCTAGCGTTGGCTTCGAGTGGAGCGATGCCGAAGTCTTCTTCGCCCGGGAACACCAGCGCCCGACAGCCGGCGTACAGCCGCTTCAATTCGGCGTCCGAGACGCGACCCACGAACTCCACGTTGCGGCTGGCCCGCGCACGCAGCGCCGGCAGATCACGCCCGCCGCTGCCGACAATCTTCAGCCGCATCCCGAGCCTGGTGAACGCGTCGACCGCCAGGTCGATGCGCTTGTACGGAATCAGCCGCGAGACGATCAGGTAGTAGTACTAGACACGCGCCGGAGGGAGCTGAAATGCGTCGCAGTTGACCGGCGGATAGATGACGGTTGCATCGCGTCGGTAGTACTTGCGAATCCTGGCCGCGACGGTACGCGAGATCGCCAGAAACCGATCGACGTTCTGCGCCGAAGCCACATCCCACGATCGCAGTTGGCTGATGACTGCTGGCAGCACCAGGCGCGCGGCGGTGCCGAGACGCTCGCGCTCCACGTAGGCGTGGTAGTTCCACACCCAGCGCATCGGCGTCAGGCAGTAGCAGATGTGCAGCGTACCCGGGGGAGTAAGAACACCTTTTGAGAAGGCCGAGCTGTTCGAGATGACCACGTCGTATCCAGACAGATCGAAGCTCTCGAAGGCCAGCGGGTACAGCAGCAGGAACGGCTGGTGATTGCGGGTGACCAGCGGCAGGCGCTGCATGAACGATGTGCGCACGTCGAGGCCTCGGATCGTCGGCGACATCTTTTCGGGCCAGTACATCGAGGTGTAGACGGGCGCGCTGGGAAACAACGCGTGCAATTCTTCGAGGACGCGTTCGGCGCCGCCGTACTGGTTCAGGTAGTCGTGTACGAGCGCCACCTTCATTTGGCCACTCGCGGGTGGCGGGCTCAGCGCGCCATTTCCATGGACCCGCAGCTCGACCGCTGACACCTTTAGAAGGCGCCCTTACCGCTGAGCACTGCCGGCACGGTCCGCAACAGGATGCGCAGGTCCAGACCCAGCGACCAGTTCTCGATGTACATGATGTCCATCAGCACCTGCTCGGAGAAACCAAGCTCGCTGCGACCGCTCACCTGCCACAGACCAGTGATGCCTGGCAGGGTCTCGAGCCGGTGCAGCTGCCAGTCCTCGTACTGCGCCACCTCGCGCGGCGTCGCCGGCCTCGGGCCGACCAGGCTCATGTCACCCTTGACGACGTTCCACAACTGCGGCAGCTCGTCGATGCTCCAGCGACGCATGAACGCGCCGACCCGCGTGCGGCGTGGATCGTCGCGCATCTTGAAGATGGGGCCCTCGGCCTCGTTGTACGCCAGCAGCTGGCTCAGTTGCTGGTCGGCCCCCGGCCGCATCGAGCGGAACTTTTGCATCGTGAACTGACGTCCGCGGCGGCCGACGCGCGTCTGACCATAGAACGGCGAGCCACCGCGGTCTTCGATCCAGATCAGCAGCGCCAGTGCGCCGAAGAACCACGAAAACAGGATCAGGACGATGAGCGAGATCGCCACGTCGATCACGCGCTTCATCAGGAAGTTCACGCCGAGGATGGCGTGGTCCTTCATGCCCATCAGCGGGATGCCGCTCAACGTGTCGATGTCGAGACTGCCGAGGCTGACTTCGTACAGGTCCGGCACCAGCCGGAACTGGACCCCATGCCGACGGCAATGGTTGACGATGCGCATGATCGCTTCGTGCGACGCGCTCGGCAGCGCGATCACCACCTGCGTGATCCGCTCCTGATGGACGACCCGCTCGAGCTCGTCGGGCGTTCCCAGGCGTCGGAAGCGGCCGAAGTCCTCGTCACCGTCGGTGGACAGGAACCCGGCGACCTCATAGCCGAGATGCGGCCGGTCGGCCAGCGCCTGCATGGTCATCCGCCCAACGGTGTTGTCGCCGACCACGAGCGTGCGCGCTACGCCGATCCCGTGCTGGTGCAGTGCGCCCAGGATCCACAGCCAGTTGGCTCGTCCCAGTACCACGAGGAACGTCATCAGCACCCAGGCGAAGATCAGCGTGAGCCGCGACTCGGCTGGATAGCGCACGAACGTCGAACCGGCAAACAGCAGCATCACCGACAGGCCCGAGGCGGTGAAGATCGTGGACACATCGTCGAGCGCGCTGGCGGCGCGGGGCAGACGGTACAGACCGCGCAGCCCCAGAATGGAGGCGAACACCACGGACAGCGAGAGCTGCAGCGGCAGATAGACCTCGTGTTCCACGTAGTTCCCCGGATCCAGGGCGAGCAACAGCCCGAGACGGTAACGGGCGAACCATGCCAGGTAGAACGCCAGGTTCACGAGGGCGATATCGAGCGCCACCAGGACGATGCGCTCGAAGAGATGGTTCGGCGCGTGGGAGAGGAAACGAGCTTCTGCCGAGGCTTCGGCTGAGGCCAGCGGGCGTGCGGCGATCGAAATTGCCTCGAGTCGCGCCGGTTGGGACGGCCGTGGTGTGGTCGCCACTACCCTCCCACCGCCCGCGAATACGTGGTAACGGTCTGGTCGGTCATAGCTCGCCAGCTGAAGCGACTGGCCTGGATGCGGCCCGCCGCGCGCATCTCCGTTTGAAGCTGAGGATCGCCAAGCACGCGCTCCATCTCGTGCGCAAGTCGGTCTGTGTCCTGGGGTGGGACCAGCACAGCCGCTTTGCCCGCCACCTCGGGTAGCGAGGCCGCCGTCGACGTTACCACCGGAGTCCCGCACGCCATGGCTTCAAGTACGGGCAGGCCAAAGCCTTCGTAGAGACTCGGAAAGGCGAAAAGCCGAGCGGCATTGTACCAGAGCGGTAATTCATCTTCCGGTACGAAGCCGAGAAAGTGCACGTCGTCCGTCAGGTGCAGTTGACGCACTGTGTCGAAGATGGGACTGAATCGCCAGCCAACGCCGCCCGCGACATACAGCGGCGGTCGTTTGGCGCGCACGCGGGCATAGGCGTGCAGCAGTCCGACCAGATTCTTGCGCGGCTCGAGCGTTCCCACGGCGAAGACAAACACCTCAGGCAGATCGTGGGCCACGCGAAAGGCCCGGACTTGCTCCGCGGGTAGGCGGTGATAGCGGACCTCGGCTGCCGGGTACGCGACGTCCACGCGCTGCTCGGGCACGCTCAGGAAGCGCACGATATCACGGCGCGCGTGCTCGGAGATCGTCAGGATGCGTCGGGCGCGTCTGGCCGTGGCGCGGGTAGTGGCGGTCAGGTAGATGCGGTTGGCGGGCTTGAAGGCATTCGGAAAACGCAGAAAGCTGAGGTCGTACATGGTGACGACGCCAGGACCGGGCCAGCCTACGGGTAGGGCGTACGCCGTCCCGTGGAGCAGGTCTGGACCGAGCCGCGCCAGCTCGCGCGGAAGGATCGTCTGCTCCCAGACGATTCGAATGGCTGGACGCATCGTGTGGCCGCCGCTCGGGTGGAACGTGAGCCCGCCCCATCCATTCGTGGCGGGGGCTGTGGGCACGAAGACGTCGAAGGTGTGGCCGCGCGGGTCGCGACCAAGCTCGGCCAGCAAGTGGTAGATCACGCGGCTGATGCCGCCGCTGCGGTAGGTTTCCGCGAACGACAACAGCTGAGCGTTGAGCGCAATGCGCAAGGGTGCTTCCGAGTCTACGGCGTTCCGGGTTCCGCGTTCCGAGTTCCGGGTTCCGGGTAGTGGCCGCCAGCGAACGCCAAACGCGCAACGCGCAACGCGCAACGCGGAACGCGGAACCCGGAACGCGGAACGCCGGTAGACTCGATGAGTGTCGGAACGGTTCCCCGCGAGACGATCGGGCGGGGGTGAGGCGGCGCTGTGGGTGGCGGGCGGGCTGCTGTTTCTGGCATTGGCAGCCCTCGTCTTCGGCGGGTCGCGTCAACCCGGCACGACCATGCTGCTGCTGTGCGTCCTGGCTGCCATTCTGGCCGCGGCGGGTACGGTGTTGCTCGTGTGGGCAATCGGCTACCAGCGTTTGGGCTACGTGCTCACCGAGAGCTCGCTGCGCATCGACTGGCTCGGTCGCACGGTGGTCGTGCCGTACGCCGCCATACAGGGCATCTACACCGGCCAGCGACTGTCAGGCAACGCCACGCCGAACGTGCCCCGCTGGCCTGGCATCAGCATTGGCCCGGCGCGCATCCGCGGCATCGGGCGGCTGCGCTTCTTCGCCACTTCGACCGATCAATCACACCTGACGTTCATCACCGTCGAGCATGGCGGCGTCGTCGTCTCGGCGAGAGACCCCGGCACATTTCGGGCGGCGCTGATCGAGCGCGTCGAGAACTACGACAGCCTGTCAAGCAGGGACGCCCTGGCGTGGCACCAGCGGCCGCCGACAACGGCCCCGTGGACGGCGCTCGGCGATCCCTGGCTGGCAGTCTGCGCTTCCCTCGGCATCGTGGTGCTGCTGGTGGTGATGCTCGTCATCACCTCGCGCTTCGATAGCCTGCCCGACCAGGTTCCGCTGCGGTTCGACGCCAGCAGCCAACCCAGCCAGATCGCGGCCAAGGGCGACCTGCTACGGCTGCCGCTGTTGGGGCTCATCTGTCTGGCTTTGAATTGGGTGGTCGGTGCGCTCGTCCATCCGAAGGAGCGGTTGCTGGCGCGGCTGCTGTGGATCGGCGGCGCGGTGGTGCAGGTGATCGTGTTGATCGGCGTCCTGCGCCTGGTGGCGTGAACCGGGCCGACCTGGTACGACTGGTCGACCGCCTCGAGGACGAGGCCGACGGGTACATCACGCTCGAGGACGTCGAGCGCGCCACGCCCTCCGACGTCAGTGACGCGCTAGCCAACGGTCTCCTGCTCGTTGACTATCGCACTCGCCTGGACGGCACGCCGGTGACGCTGTGCCGACTCAACCGCCGCCACCCGCTCGTCGCCGAGCTGACAAAGTGGTAATTCCCCAGAGGGGACCCGTCACACGGTAGCGCAGCCCGATACGCCTCTGAGCCGGCCGCGGCCGAGATCGCTCGCGCAAGCTGCCGACGCCGTCTGCTCACCATTCCTTTGGGCTGTTCATTTGGCCCTCGGCTGCGAACGAGCGCGCCAGCGGGCGGTGCAGTGCGCTGATTGCGCCGTCCACCAGCGATGGATCTCCTCCGGGGGAACACTCGAGCTAGCTGGTAGGCGGAAGGCGGAAGTCCTGGCCGACGACCACGCGGATATCGACGCCGGCGTTTGGCGTGGGTAACTGGCTGATCGACGTGGTGGGCATGCGCAGCGTCGTCGCTAACGCCTGGGCCGCGCCGGTGTCTTCGGTCAGCACCTGCACCAGCGACGAGCGGTAGTCGCTCCGTTCGGCGGCGGCGATGCGCACGACATTGAAGCCCTGGGCGGTGAGATAGTCGGCCGCCTTTTGCCCCAGGCCGGCCATGCCGCTACCGTTGAGCACCTCGACCTTGGCGCGCAGCTCCGGGTGAGCGGCGGACCGCTCGGCGTTGTCGATCGCGCGCTTGATGGCCGAATAGTTGGGTTGCAGCAGGTCCGCGCCATCCTGTCCCTTGAACGGCGTGACGAAGGTCGCGTCGATGACCAGGTTGGTAATTTTGTAGCGGTCGATCTGCGAGACGAGCTTGGCCAGCGCGAGCATCTCGCCCGGCGCCAGGTCAGTGCTCAGCGACTTCTGGACGATGCCCACCAGCTCGGGCGCGCGCGAAAGCATGTTCAGTTGCAGCGCGCGATTGCGCAGGCTCACCAGCACTCGTTGCTGCCGTCCGGCCCGTGCGAAATCACTCGTGCCGTGCCGAGAGCGCGCGTACTCGAGCGCCGTAGGGCCATCCATCAGCTGTGGGCCAGGCACGAAGTAGATGCGCTGATAGCCATAGTCGGGGGTCGGGTACTCGTCGTCTTTGACCGGCCAGTCCGCGTCGATGACCACGCCGCCCACCGCGTCGATGAGCTGCTCGAAGCCGCGGAAGTCCACCCGCGCGTAGTGCTGTACGGGAATCCCGAAATCGGAAGTCACCGTGCGAATGGTCAGATCAGGGCCACCGAGAGCATGCGCAACGTTGATCCGCTGCTGACCCCCACTACAGCCATCGCGTGGCGTACAGCCAGGGATGCTGACCCACATGTCGCGCGGCAGCGACACAAGCGCGGCCGACTTGGTAACCGGATCGATGCTGGCCAGGATGATCGTGTCCGAGCGGGTGCCGGCGACCGGTTCGTCGTCGCGCTTGTCGATGCCCAGCAGCAGGATGTTGATCCGATCGGAGCCCTGCCAGTCAGGCAGCATGGTCTTCACCACCGAGGCGATGCTGCTGGTGATGTCAGACGGCTTGACGGGTGCCGGGATAGGGACGCTGATTGAGCCAGGCTTGATCGCCACCGACACACTCATCGGCACGCTCACCGACACGGGACCCGCGGCAACGGTGACGACATTCGGCGGCGCGCTGATTGGGGCATCGGCGGTCCGAGCCCCCAACGCTCGCCAGTTGGCGACGAAGACTCCGCCGAAGACCACGCCACCCAGGACAAACGCCCAGAAGGCAACAACGGCAAAGAACGGGGGACCGGAGCGGCCGATAGGGGGCACGCTCACAGGGAACGGACCAACTCCATCGCGAGGCTGGAACGATTATAGGCAGGGCCTGTGCCGGCAGAGTTACGCGGCGTCACGCTCGCGTGACAACCGCCACCGCGTCCCGGGCAAGCTCCACCGGTACGTCATCGCGAATCCTGCCCGCACCGACACATTCGGCAAGCACCCACCGCTGGCGGCTGCCGGCGCGCTTCTTGTCAAGCGCGAGACGATCCAGCACGCCGTCGGCGTTCGCAGGCCAGGCCAGTGGCAGACCGAGTTGGCGGAGGAGGTCCGTCTGTCGGCGAGCATCTTCCGTCGGCAGCATCTCGAGCCGCTGGGCGATGTGGGCCGCGGCCTGCATGCCCACCGCGACCGCTTCGCCGTGTAGCAGAGTCCCGTAGCCGGCGCCAGCCTCGAGCGCATGTCCGACCGTGTGCCCGTAGTTCAGCAGCATGCGGTCGCCTGATTCGCGTTCGTCGCGTTCGACGACGTCAGCCTTGAGCTCGATCGAGCGAGCCACGATCGGCGCCAGCTTCTCGGCGTCTTCGGGTCCGAGCGAGCCGCCGATGTCCTCGAGCCTGGCAAACAAGCGCGCATCGAGGATCATGGCCATCTTGGCTACCTCGGCCATGCCAGCAGCGAATGCCCGTGTCGGCAGCGTCGCCAGCAGGTCAGTATCGGCGACGACCGAGAGCGGCTGATAGAAGGCGCCGATCAGGTTCTTGCCGCGGGGATGATTGACGCCGGTCTTGCCGCCCACGGACGCGTCCACCTGCGCCAGCAGCGTCGTCGGCGCGTTGACCAGGCCGATACCCCGCAAGTACGACGCGGCGGCGAATCCAGCCAGATCGCACACCACCCCACCGCCGAACGCGATCAGCGCGTCGCGGCGCTGGGCGCCCTGCTCGACCAGCCAATCCCAAACCCGGCTGACTGCCTCGACCGTTTTGTCGGCTTCAAGGCCAGATATGGTCAGCATCGGGGCGGCGCCCAGGACGGCGTGCAATCGGCCGGCATGGAGGTCCACCGCGTGCTCGTCGGCGACGACAAACAGGCGCCCCTGGAAGCCGATGCCGGCGAGTGCGCGCGGAAGCTCCGCCAGCGCGCCAGGCCCCGCCAGCAGCGGAACGTCGCGGCCGCCGGCGCGCAGCCACCGCGTAGTAACTCCCTCTCCCTCTGGGAGAGGGTCGGGGTGAGGGTGCGCTGTCAGCTCGTGCGCCACCCTCACCCGCGCTGCCGCGCGGCCTCTCCCAGAGGGAGAGGCGGAACGGGCTTATGGTGCGCGCGGTGCCAGGCCAGCCATCGCCGCCGCAGCTCGCCGACCAGCTCGTAGCGGGTGCGGTCGTCGACGCCGATAGTGACGTGGGCCGCTTTGTACGCCTCCTTGCGATCGGCCATCAGCTGGACGACGCGCTGCAGCGGGTCAGCACTATCGAGCAGCGGCCGCGGCCGGCCCGATCTGCTGTTGCGCAGCCGCTCGACCACGGTTTCCGGGCGGACCTGGAGATGGATGACCAGGTTGCCAGTCCGCAGCTTTTCACGATTCTCGGAATCGATGAACGCTCCCCCGCCCGTGCTCACCACCTGGTTGCGCTGGGCCATGATGCGGCGGATCGCTTCACGCTCGTAGGCGCGGAAGGCCGCTTCTCCCTCTTCGCGAAAGATGTCGGGGATGCTGCGCCCAGTCATGTCTTCGATGAAACGGTCGGTGTCCACGAACCCAAGCCGCAGGCGGCGCGCGACGTTGCGCCCGAGGGTGGTCTTGCCGCTACAGCTGAAGCCGACGAGAACCAGGTTATCCATTGGCAGCGACAAACGAACGGAAATTGGCGAGCGCCTCATCGAGGCCGTCGCCTCCGAACTTCCATCGCAAGGCGTCTGCCAGCACCAGCGCGACCATTGCCTCGCCGACCACTCCCGCCGCGGGCACCACGCAGACGTCGCTGCGCTCCACGTGGGCAACATCACGCTGGCGGGTGGCGTAATCGATCGACGGCAGCGGGTTGATGAGCGTCGAGATGGGCTTGGCCGCGCCGCGCACGATCACCGGCATGCCATTGGTCACGCCGCCCTCGAGCCCGCCAGCGCGGTTCGTCGGGCGGCTCCAGCCTCGCTCCTGGTCGTAATCGATCACGTCGTGCGCCTGGGAGCCGTGGCGCGCGGCGTTGGCGAAACCGTCGCCCAGCTCGACTGCCTTGATGGACTGAATGCTCATCACGGCGGCGGCGAGGCGCCCGTCGAGGCGCTCGTCCCACTGCGCGTACGTGCCCAGGCCGATCGGCAGCCCATACGCAATGACTTCGAAGATGCCGCCCAGTGTGTCGCCCGCCGTACGGGCGGCCTTGATCAGCTCGGTCGCCGCCGACTCGAACTCCGTGTCCCCTGTCCGTATCGGCGACTCCTCGACCTGTTGCCACCAGGAGTGAGACGCGCCGTCCACTGCGAGCTCGAGCTCTGCCGGTGTATTCGCGCGAGCAGGTCCGATCGAGCGCACGTGGCTGCGGACCTCGATCCCGAACTGGCGCAGGAACACCTTGCCCAGCGCGCCGGCGGCCACGCGCGAAGCCGTCTCGCGGGCGCTGGCGCGCTCCAATACGTTGCGCACGTCGTTCAGCCCGAACTTGACCACGCCGGGCAGGTCGGCATGACCGGGCCGCAGTCGCGTGACCGGCGGCGGAGGATCGGCGACCGGCTCGATGTCCATCTTGCCCTGCCAGTTGGCCCAATCCCGATTCTTGACGACCATGGCGATCGGCCCACCCATGGTCCGCCCGTGTCGCACTCCGGCGACGATCTCGACGCAGTCGTGCTCGATCTGCTGGCGGCCGCCGCGGCCATATCCCTTCTGGCGGCGAGCAAGATCCACGTTGATGTCTTCCGCCAGCACCGGCAGGCCCGCCGGCAGGTTTTCGACAAAGATCGTCAGCTGTGGCCCGTGCGATTCGCCGGCCGTGAGCACGCGTAGATAGCCGAGGCTCATGGCGTCACCCGCTGCTTCGCCGCCGCCTCGTACACCGCCATCGGTGGCGCCTGACCCGTCCAGCACTCGAACGCCAGCGCGGCCTGATGCAGCAGCATGCCCGTTCCATTTTCGGCCCTGGCGCCGGCCTGCTTCGCCGCGGCCATGAACAGCGTCTCTGGCGGGTTGTAGGCCAGCTCGATGGCCACGCTGTCACGACTGTAACAGCCAGGGTGCACCGCGGGCGCCGACCCTTCGTGGCCGAGCGAAGTCGCGTTCACGACCACGCGCCAGGGCGCCCGCGGTGGCTCGGTGGCCTCGTCCAGCTTGCCCCACAGCAAGTAAACATCGGGAAAGCGCTGTCGCAGGCTGGTGACCAGGTCTTCAGCGTGTTCGACGGTGCGGTTCAGCACGACGACTGAGCTTGCGCCCAGATCAGCCAGCGCCCACACCGCCGCGCGAGCTGCGCCGCCGGCGCCGAGCACCAGGACCGGCTGACCCGCGGGATCGATCTGCGCCTCGCGCATCCAACGTTCGAGCCCGGCCGCGTCCGTGTTGCTGCCCACCAGCCTGCCACCCTCGTTGACGATGGTGTTCACCGCGCCCAGCGCTACGGCCTTGCCCGACACATCATCGAGGTGATCGATCACCGCACGCTTGTGCGGCGCGGTGACGTTGGCGCCGAAGCAGTCCGACGCTCGCAGCGCCGCCACCGCTGAGGCCAGATCGGCAGGAGCCGTGGGTCGCGCTTCGTAGTGCGCGTCGATGCCCAGCGCTGCGAATGCCGCATTGTGCAGCGTCGGCGACAGCGAGTGAACCAGCGGCTGGCCGAGCAAACAGGCCCATTTGTGAGTCATGAGTCTGGAGTCGTGAGTCGTTCGAGGTCCGCCCAGAAGCTCGGGTACGAGATCGACACGCTTTCGGCGCCGGCGATCTCCGCGCCCTTGCCGAGCACGCCGGCCAGCGCGAACAGCATGGCCATGCGATGATCGTTCGCGCTGTCGACGCGCCCGCCCTCGAGGTGAGACGGCGTGATCCGCCAGCCATCGGCGGTCGCCTCGACCTGTCCGCCCAGCGCCGACAGACCCTCGGCCACCACCGCCAGTCGATCCGACTCCTTTGCCCCCAGCTCGCCCGCGCCCGAGACGACGGTCTCGCCGTCGGCAAACAGCCCGAGCAATGCGACCAGTGGAATCTCGTCGATCGCCAGCGGTACCAGGTCCGCGCCGACGGTCGTCGCACGTAGCTTGCTGGACCACGCCACCAGGTCGGCCACGGGCTCGCCAGCTACGTCGCGCTCGCTCTGCAACTCGACGTTGGCGCCCATGCGCTGCAGGATGGTCAGGAACCCGGTCCGCGTGGGGTTGAGCCCAACGTTCTGGATGCGTATCTCTGCCGCCGGGTGAAGTACGCCCAGCGTCAGCCAGAATGCGGCGGACGAAAAATCCCCCGGCACCTCGACATCGACGCACCGCAAACGCTCGACCGGGCGCAGCGTGATGGCCAATTCAGAGATCTCGAGTTCGGCGCCCATGGCACGCAGCAGGCGCTCGGTGTGATCGCGCGTGAGAGCCGGTTCCACGACGGTCGTATCGGCCTCCGCGAACAGCGCCGCCAGAAGCAGAGCCGACTTGACCTGCGCGCTCGCGACCCGCGGTCGATGCTCGATGCCACGCAGCCGAGCAACGGGAAAGATCACCAGCGGCGGCAACCGACCACCCTCGCGGCCATCGATCCGCGCACCTGCCTGACGCAGTGGCTCGACGACGCGCGCCATTGGCCGCCGCCGCAGCGAGCCGTCTCCGCTGAGCACGGCGAAAACGCCGCTTCCAGCCAGGGCTCCACTGAGAAGCCGCATGCTCGTGCCCGAGTTGCCGCAGTCGAGCACATCCGACGGCTCGCGCAATCCCCGCAGGCAACTTCCACGGACGCTGACGCGGTCGCCATTGCGCTCGATGTCTACACCGAGGTCGCGCAGGCAGTTCAAGGTCGAGGCGCAGTCTGCGCCCGGAGAGAAGTTGGTGATGCTGGCCTGACCGTCACCGAGCGCATTGAAGAGCGCGGCGCGGTGCGAAATGGACTTATCGCCCGGCACCCGCACAATGCCGCGCACGGCGCGGGCTGGGCTGAGGGCGCGCGCGGCCGAACCAGGTGTCGAGACGGTCACACGCTGGCTGCCCGCAAACGTGCGTGAGGCATCGCCAGGGGGCGGCCGATCGCGGCGAGCACGCGTTCCAGCGTCTGCATCAGCTGGTCGAACCCTTCGAGCGTCAGCGACTGCGGCCCGTCAGACAGCGCCGAATCGGGCTCGGGATGTACCTCGACGATGAGTCCGTCGGCTCCGGCGGCCGCCGCGGCCAGCGCCATCGGCTGCACCAGATAGCGGTGGCCGGTGCCATGGCTCGGATCGGCGATCACCGGCAAGTGGCTCAAGCGCTTCACCAGTGGGATCGCGCTCAGGTCGAGCGTGTTGCGCGTGGCGGTTTCGAAGGTTCGAATCCCGCGTTCGCACAGGACCACGTTCGGGTTGCCGTGGTGCATGATGTACTCGGCTGCCATCAGCCACTCTTCGATCGTCGCGGACAGACCCCGTTTCAGCATGCACGGCTTGGGGCTGCGCCCGATCTCTTTGAGCAGCGGGAAATTCTGCATGTTCCGCGCGCCGATCTGCAGCACGTCCGCCGTTTCGGCGACGCGCTCGACCTGGGCGGGCTCCATGACCTCGGTGATGATCGGCAATCCGGTCAGCCGACGCCCCTCCTCGAGCAGATTGAGGCCGTCGATGCCCAGTCCCTGGAAAGCGTAGGGTGAGGTGCGTGGCTTGAAGGCGCCGCCACGCAAGAAGCTCGCGCCAGATCCTGCCACGCCCCTGGCGGTGCGGACCAGCTGCTCACGGCTCTCGACGGAGCACGGCCCGGCCATCACCACGAACTCGGTCCCGCCGATGCGTTGGCCGCCGGCTTCGACGACCGTGTTCGCGGGTCTGAAGTCGCGGCTGGCGAGTTTGTACGGCCGCGTGATGCGGGTGACCCGATCGACACCTGGTAAGACTTCCAGCGTCTCGAGCAGGTCGTCGGGAAAGCCTGTGCCGATGACCCCGATCACGGTTCGCTCCTCGCCCTGTGAGATCTGGGCTTTGAGGTTGTGCAGTCGCAAAACCTCGACGACGTGTTCGACTTCCTCAGCTGTTGCGCTCGGCTGCATTACGGCGATCATGGATAGGTACTCCTTCGGGATTTTCGGCCACAAACAAAAGAGCGGCCCTGTTTGGGACCGCTCCATTGGCATGACGAGATGTCTACGTGGCTGCTTAGCGTCTCCGCGACAGCCCCGTCATGCCGGACATAAACCAATACGAGTAGGTCTGCTGACTCACCGCGCGCGAGTATAGGAAGCCAACTCCCGCCTGTCAAACACCGCTGCCTCTGAAGCGGGTGGGATGCATGCCGCGTTCCCATCGTTAGAATCGGCGCGGTGCTCAAGGTGCTCACCGTGTTCGGCACTCGGCCCGAGGCGGTCAAGCTCGGTCCAGTCATTCGGGAGCTCGGACGGCACTCGAGCCGTATCGAGAGCCGCGTGTGTGTGACCGCCCAGCACCGCGACATGCTCGACCAGGTGCTGCGCATCTTCGGCATCCAGCCCGACGTCGACCTGGATGTCATGCAGGACAATCAGACACCCACGCAGGTGGCAGCGGCCGTTCTGGCGCGCCTCGAGCCAGTGCTACAGGCAGAGCAGCCCGACTGGGTGCTCGTGCAGGGCGACACGACCACGGTCGCCGCGGCGGCGCTGGCGGCCTTCTACGCCCGCGCGCGCGTCGGTCATATCGAAGCCGGGCTGCGCACGGGCGATCGCTGGCAGCCCTTCCCGGAAGAGATCAATCGGCGCGTGGCCGGGGTGATCGCCGACCGCCACTTCGCGCCGACGCAGCGCGCTCGCGAAAATCTGCTCAGAGAGGACGTGCCGCCCGAGCGGATCCTTGTCACCGGCAATCCCGGCATCGACGCCCTGCACTGGATCGCTGAGCAGCCCGAGAGCCCTGAAGTGCGCGACCTGCTGCTCGAGGCGCCCGAGGCGCGCACCATCCTGGTCACCGCGCATCGTCGCGAGAATTTCGGCGAGCCGCTGCGCAACATCTGCCTGGCGCTGCGCGATCTGGCCGAGCGCTACGCCGGCTCGGTCCGCATCATCTATCCAGTGCACCGCAATCCGAACGTCTGGGGCCCGGTCCAGGATCTGTTGGGCGATGCGCCCCACGTCACACTGCGACCGCCCCTGGATTACCTGCCCAACCTGCAGCTCATGAAGCGGGCGTACCTGGTGGTGACGGATTCCGGCGGGATCCAGGAAGAGGCCACCGGCCTGGGCGTACCGGCACTGGTGCTGCGCGACGTGACCGAGCGGCCCGAAGGGGTCGAGACTGGCGCGCTGCGCGTGGTCGGCACGGACCGCGCTCGCATCGTCGCCGAAGCCAGCCGGCTGCTCGACGACCGCACAGCCTACGAGCGGATGTCGGGCGCCGAGAACCCGTTCGGCGATGGCCACGCCGCCGAGCGGATCGTCGCTTCCCTCCTGGCGGGGTAAATCGCCTCTCCCAGAGGGAGAGGGAGTCTCAGATGAAGCGGTCGGGGCCGAAGGGCGCGAATTCGCCTGGCGGCGTGCCTGCCAGGATGCGGTCGGCCCCGTGCCGGCCCGTCAGCGGCCCGAGGAGGACGCCGTTGCGATAGTGCGCCGTGGCCAGAAACAGCCCCTCCCCACCCGGCGCCCAGCCGATGATCGGATACCGATCCGGCGCCGCCGGACGCAGCCCAGCCCAGACACCGTCGACGACAAACCCGCCGGCGGCCGGCACCACTTCCAGAGCGGCCTCGGTGAGCCGATGCAGGCCGGCTAGCGTCGGCCGAGCGTCGTAGTTACCCTCCTCTTCGGTCGCGCCGAGCACGACTTCGCCGTCCGGCCGTGGGACCAGGTAGCACTCGCCCGACCAGATGACCTGGCGCGGACGCTTGCCCAGGCCGCGCAGGCTCACGACCTGGCCTTTTACCGGCTGCACCGGCACCTCGAGATCGATCCCGCGCGCCAGATCAGGGCTCCACACACCCGCGGCGAGCACCACGCTATCGGCGCCGACTGTGCCGCTGGGCGTCTGAACCCCGGTCACTCGCCCGCCGCTGACGCACAGCCTGACAACCCAGGTGCCTTCCATGATGCGCGCACCGCGCTGGGCAGCCGCGAGCGCCAGCGCCTGCACCAGTCGCGGACTGCGCACCTGGCCCTCGTCCGCCAACCACAGTCCACCCGCCAGCAGGCGGCCGGCGACACCACTCAGCAAGGGCTCGCGACGTCCCAGGTCGTCCGAGTCGACCCATTCGGCAGCCAGGCCACGCGCGGATTGCCAGCGATACTGGCGCTGCAGATCGGCGCGCTCGGCTTCCGTGCGCGCCACGCGCAGGATGCCGGTGGCCCGATATTCGACATCCAGCCCGACCTCGTCGAGGAGGCGCTCCGCCAACGGCCCGTGCTCGGCGCGCCCGAGCAGCGCGAGCTCGAAGAAGGGGTCCGCAAAGGGTGCTTCGACCTGCGGCGCGAGCATGCCTGCCGCCACTCCCGAAGCACCGGCCGCCAGGGTGCTTCGCTCGAGCAGCGTGACCCGCGCCCCTGACACAGATAGGTAGTAGGCAATCGAGCAGCCGATGACGCCGCCGCCGACGATGACGACGTCCCCACCAGGCCGCGCGCTCAGAGGCCCGCTCCCACCAGGCCGGCGACGGGGCTGGACGGGATGGCGTGCTCGCTGCGCGGCATGCGTCCGGCGCGATAGCCGAGTCTTCCGGCGATCACTGCCTGGCGCATCGCCGCGGCCATCAAGGGCGGATCGTCCGAGCGCGAGATGGCGGTGTTGATCAGGCACGCGTCCGCCCCGGCTTCCATGGCCCGCACTGCGTCGGACGGCGCGCCGATGCCCGCGTCCACGACCACCGGCACACCCACCCGTTCGGCGATGCGTCGCACGCCGTCCCAGTCCTGCACACCCTGGCCCGAGCCGATCATCGATCCCAGCGGCATGACAGTCGCGGCGCCGGCCTCTTCGAGTCGAAGCGCGGTGACCAGGTCGGTCGTGGTGTAGGGCAAGACGACGAAGCCTTCGCGGACCAGGATCTTCGTCGCCTCCACGGTGCCGCTGACGTCCGGCCACAGCGTCCGTTCGTCGCCGATGACCTCGAGTTTGACCCAGTTCGTGTCCAGGGCTTCGCGCGCCAGCTCGGCCATGAACACTGCCTGACGCACGCTCGTGGCGCCCGCGGTATTGGGCAGCAGCTGATAGCGCCGTCGGTCCAGCGCGGCGAGGATGCCCGCGTCGGGCCCGCTGCCGTCGACGCCGGTCGTGCGGATGGCGACGGTGACGATCTCGGTCGCGGATGCCTCGAGCGCCGAGCGCAAGACGGCCGGCGACACAAAGCGACCACTGCCCATCAACAGCCGCGACGTAAACGACTTGCCCGCAATCAGCAGTGGGTCATCGTCCCAGTCCCCGCCGGCGACCACTTTCACCAGCTCGACACGGTCGCCATCAGCCAACGTCACCGTGGACCACTTGCGGCGTGGAACGACTTGGCCGTTCACCGCGACAGCGATCGCCTCTTCCCGCACGCCGCGATCGGCCAGCAGGGTCGGCACGTCGAGCGTGTCGGACACGAATTCACACGGCTGTTGATTGATGATCAGCTGCATCGGGTTCCCTTCATGCGGCACTGGGAAACGGGTGGCGGGGTCGGTGCGGCGACGCGTCGAGCGCGCTGCGCAGGCGTGCCGCGGCTTCACTCGGCGCCGGGTCGGACAGGATGGCGGAGATCACCGCCACGCCGGCGCAGCCGGTCGCCAGCACGTCGTCCAGGTTGTCGACGGTGACGCCGCCGATAGCCAGCACCGGCACGTCCACCGCCTCGACGATCTCGCTCAGCTCGGCCAGACCGCGCGGCGGCAAGCCGGGGTGGGTCGTGGTCGGAAACACGTGGCCGAAGGTGACGTAATCCGCGCCTGCCGCGGCGGCCGTTTGCGCTTCGGACAGGCTGTGTACTGAGCGCCCGATCAGCAGCCGGCCGGCGGCCAGGCGGACGGCGGCGTCGACTGGCAGGCTCTGGCCAGCCAGATGGACCCCCTGGGCGCCGGCGGCGAGCGCGACGTCCAATCGGTCGTTGATGGCCAGCTGCGCGCCGTGCTGGTGCACCACGTGCAGCAGCTCTGTTGCCTCAGCGAAGAGCGTCGCCGCCGAGGCGGACTTGTCGCGCAGCTGGACCCAGTCGACGCCTCCATCCAGCGCGAAGGCGACGGCGCGGATCAACTCCTCAGCGCCGCGCCGCGGTTCGGTAACGAGATGGAGTTGGAAGTTTGGCCGGTTCGTTCCCAAGAACGCTTCCCTCCGCTGGTATGACCCAGATCAGGTTCCTGGGGTACGAGGACTCAGTCCGCCTCGTTCTCAGCCCGAAGGCACCCCCAGCGTTCTCTACACTTTTTTGAAGTCCGAGAGTCGGGAAGTATACCAATCCCGGCCACGCTTTTGCTCTCTTGGTCGTCGCATGCTTAGCTCTGATGCCTCCC
>VBGG01000056.1:17197-19118 GCA_005883405.1 Chloroflexota bacterium
TCCGCCCGCGTACGGGTCTCGGCCGCCGAATCGGCAGGATTCGCGTTACTGGTCGTCGGGGATGCGCAGGACCTGGCCAATCCGCAAGCTGTCAGGGTTGGGAATCTCGTTCTGCGCGATGAGTGTCCAGATGCTCACGTGGTACTGCGCGGCGATGTGCTTGAGCTCGTCGCCTTTCTGGACCACGTAGGTACGAGCGCGCTCGGGCGTCGGCGTGGCGGGTACGGCAGTGGCGGTTGGCACCAGGGTGGCGGTTGGCACCAGGGTGGCGGTCGGCCGCGGTGTGGCCGTCGGCGGCGCCAGCGTCGGTGGCGGGGCGGGCCTGGAGGCGGCCGGCCGTCTGGCGACGAGGCTCACCGCGTCGTTGCCCAGCAGCAGACTGGAAGGCGACGCCAGACCTGTTCCCGGCAGCTGCGCCATCGCCACCGCGGCGACCACCAGCGGCACAAGCAAAGCTAGCGCCAGGACGTACCGCTCGGGTCCGGCGTTCGACGCCTGCATGGTCGCCGGCAGCCATATAGAGCAGACCCCGTGCCCACCGTGGAGGCGGAGGCGGTAGACTTGCCACGAAGGCCGAGTTCGTTACCGGAGGCAGGAGAGAGCGTCATGCTCCAATCGCATCTACACAGCCTGATTGCCAAAGCCCATCGCTACCAGGCTGAGCCTGAACGCTTCGAGCGCACCGGCCAGGATCCCCTGCAGGTCATGGTGCATGGCGCAAATGGAGACCACCAGGTGGTGCTCCGCGAAGGACGTCTGGAGTGTGACTGCGATGGCTTCGCGCACCGCGGCGAACGCATCTGCGCCCACGTCCTGGGGGTCGAGCACCACTTTCGCGAGCATCTCCCCCCGAACGCGGTCATCTGGCCCTTCGCCGCCCCCGCCGGCTAGCCGAACACCGCGCGTTTCACCGCGTCCAGATCCGGGGGAAGCTCGACGGGCCGGTTGGCATGCCGCGAGGCGATGCCCTGTTCGCCGAGCGCACCCTGGTGGTACTGCACCTTGAAGTCGGTGAACTTCAGTCCGTTGGCCGTGGAGATGACCACCGTGCGTTGTCCCGGCTGAATGATGTGGTCGCGGGCAAGCTTCTCGAGCACCGCCAGTGCCACGCCCGTGTGCGGATCGTTGAACATGCCGGTGAGGTCAGCGCGCGCGGCCGCGTCGGCCAGCTCATCTTCGGTGGCCTGCTCGACGACGCCGTCGAAGCGCTGCAGCGTCCGCACCGCCCGCTCGTAGCTGACCGGGTTGCCGATCTTGATCGCGGTGGCCAGGGTCGGCCTGGCGTAGACCGGCTCGAAGCGGTCGAAGCCGCGCGAGTATGCCAGGTACAGCGGATTGGCGCGTTCCGCCTGCGCGACGGCGATGCGCGGCAAGCGGCGGATCACGCCCAGCTCATACAGCATCAGGAACCCGGCGCCCAGGGCGCTCACGTTGCCGAGGTTCCCACCGGGGATCACCACCCAGTCCGGCACTTCCCAGTCGAACTGCTGCACGATTTCGATGGCGATCGTCTTCTGACCTTCGAGCCGCAGCGAGTTCATCGAGTTCGCCAGATAGATGCCCGGCTCGAGCGCGAGCTCCTGGACGATCGCCATGCAGCCGTCGAAATCCGTGTCGAGCGCCAGCACCATCGAGCCATTCGCCAGCGGCTGGACCAGCTGTGCCGTCGACACCTGGCCACTCGGTAAGAGCACCACCGATCGTATGCCGGCGACCGCGCAGTACGCCGCCAGGCTGGCCGAGGTATCGCCGGTCGACGCGCAGGCAACCGCCTGGATCGGCTTGCCGTGCGCGATCATCTGTTTGACCACGCTGACCAGCACGGTCATGCCCAGGTCCTTGAAGCTGCCAGTGTGGCTATTACCGCACAGCTTTATCCACAGATCATCGAGTCCCAGCGACTGTCCATAGCGACCGGCCC
>VBGG01000056.1:19144-21827 GCA_005883405.1 Chloroflexota bacterium
CCGTATGGCCAGGTCGTGCGCTTGTAACGGTCGTCGAACAGCCGCATCCAGCCCGACGGGCTGCGGGCGCGCAGCGCGTCCAGATCGTGCGCGACCTCCAGCAGCGCATTGCACGTCGGGCAGCGATACACCACCTCTTCGAGCGACCACTGCCCGTGCTCGCCGTGGGTACAGCGGAACCAGGCGTGATATTGCACGACTCGCCTCGTCGGCTAGCATAAATCACTCGGCCATGGCGGCCCTTACGTTGACGGTGCTGGGCGCTGGCCCGGCTGGCCCGAACCCCGGTGGTGCGAACTCCGGCTATCTCCTGCGCCAGGACGATCGGGCCGTGCTCATCGACTGCGGCGCGGGGATCGCCGGACGGATCCCGCTACACGTCGCGGTGAATCGTCTGAATGGCGTGGCGATCTCGCACCTGCACCCCGATCACTACTTCGATCTCGTGGCGCTGTACTACATGCTGAAGTACGGCGAGCCGCGACCGGTCGATCTCCTGCGCCTGCTGCCGGTGTTCGTGCCGCCTGGCGGGCGCGAGTGTCTGAATCGCTTCGGTGAGCTGATCGCCAACAGGTCAGCCATGTTCGACGACATCTTCGACGTCCGCGACTACGCGGCGAATGAAGAGATACGCATCGGCGGGCTGCCGTTTGCCTTTCACCCCGTCCAGCACTACATCATGTCCCACGCGATGCGTGTGCGCGCAGCCAGCGGCGCGGTACTCGTGTTTTCATCTGATGTCGCCCCGTGCCCGCAATTGATCGAAGCCGCGTGTGGCGCTGACCTGTTTCTGTGCGAGTCGGCGGTGCTCGATGCCTCGCAAGACGATGCGGATCCTGCCAAACGCGGTCACCTGAGCGCCCGCGAAGCCGGACAGGCGGCTCACGAGGCAGGCGCGAAACGGCTGCTGATCACTCACTATCGCTCGGGTGAGAATTTCGACGCGCTGCACATGCAAGGCGCGTCTGAAGCCTTCGGCGGACCCGTCGAGCTCGCCCGCGACGGGCAAAGCTACGTGGTCGGCTAACCACTGAGCTACCCTTCATCCTGAGTCAGTCATGTCCGAGCGTCCGCCTGTTCTCGTTTGCACGGCGTGGCCGTACGCCAACGGGTCGCTCCACGTGGGCCACCTGGCGGGTGTCTACGTGCCGGCTGACGTGTTCGCTCGCTATCAACGCCTGCGTGGCTATGACGTGCTGATGATCTCGGGGACTGACGCGCACGGCACGCCCGTAACGGTTCGCGCTGATCAGGAAGGCACCACGCCGGCCGAAGTCGCCGCGCGCTACCACGCCGAATTTCTGACGTACTGGCGTGACCTGGGCGTGAGCTACGACCTGTACACCACGACCACCACCGACAATCACCGCGAAGTGGTCCAGGACGAGTTCATGATGCTGCTCGAGAAGGGCCTGCTCTATAAGGCTCGATCGATCGGTTTCTACGATCCCGTCGCCGGGCGGTTCCTGCCCGATACCTACATCGAAGGCGAATGTCCGCATTGCCACTATGCCCGGGCGCGCGGCAACCAGTGTGAGAACTGCGGGCGCCTGCTCGAGCCAGAGGATCTGATCAATCCCCGCTCGCGGCTGAACCCCGCGGCGACGCTCGAGCGGCGCGAGACCGAGCACTTCTACTTCGACCTGCCCAAGCTGGAAACGCCGCTGCTCGATTGGGCGCGGCCGATGCACCACTGGCGCCCCAACGTGTATCGCTTCACCATCAACTTTCTCGAAGGTGGCTTGCAGCCACGCGCGATCACGCGTGACCTGAGCTGGGGTGTGCCTTTGCCGCCGCAGGTCGGCCCGGGCTGGGAGGATAAGCGGATCTACGTCTGGTTCGAAGCGTGTAGTGGCTATCTCTCGGCGGCGGTCGAGTGGGCCCGGATCAGAGGTGAGCCCACCGCCTGGGAGCGCTGGTGGAAGGACCCCACCTGCCGCCAGTACTACTTCATCGGTAAGGACAACATTCCCTTCCACACGGTCATCTGGCCGGCCATTCTGATCGGGCGTGGCGACGTCATCCTGCCCTACGACGTACCCGCCAACGAGTACATGAACATGGGCGGCCAGAAGGCCTCCAAGAGCGCCGGCGTCGGCACCACCGTGCCACAGTTGCTGGAGGCCTTCGATCCCGACGCGATTCGCTACTACTTGATCGCCAACGCCCCCGAGACCGCCGATACCGACTACTCCGAAGAGGACTTTATCCGCCGCAACAACGACGAGCTCGTGGCGACCTGGGGCAACCTCGTCCACCGCACGCTGTCGTTCATGCAGCGCTCATTTGACGGGGTGGTGCCCGAGCACACCACCGACGCCGAAGTGCTCGCGCGTATCGGGGCCGCGCAGAGAGCGGTCGAAGAGCAGCTCGACCATGTGCACCTGAGGGCGGGCTTGCGCGAGGCGCTGAACCTGGCGCGCTTCGGCAACGAGTGGTTCGATCGCCAGGCGCCCTGGAAGCAGGTACGCGAGGATCGCGCCGCGGCGGGGCGGACCATGGGCTCCTTGCTCGACCTGATCAATGCGGCCAAGGTGCTGTTCGAACCATTTCTGCCCCATACGTCAGCCGCGCTGCACGCGCTCCTGGGCTATGCGGACGAGCTCGAGTCGCGCGGCTGGCACTTCGACGCGGTGCCCGGTGGACAGCGCCTGCCCGCGCCGAGGCCGCTGTTCAGAAAGCT
>VBGG01000317.1 GCA_005883405.1 Chloroflexota bacterium
GAGCAGCTGGTCGGCGCCATCATCGGCGAGGTCGCCCCGGGCGTGCGCGTGTCGCTGTCGTCCGAGGTCGTGCCCGAGATCCGCGAGTACGAGCGCACCTCGACCACCGTCGTCAACGTCTACGTCCAGGCCCTGGTCGAGGACTACCTGGCCGAGCTGGTGCGGCGCCTGGCGGACCTGAGGGTGAGCGGTGAGCTGCTGCTGATGCTGTCCTCAGGCGGCATCTCGACCGTCGAGACGGCCAGCCGCTTTCCATTGCGCCTGCTCGAGTCCGGCCCGGCTGGCGGTGCGCTCGCCAGCGCGTACTTCGGCCAGCTGGCGAATGTCAACGATCTGCTGGCCTTCGACATGGGCGGTACGACGGCCAAGTTGTGCGTGATCGAAGACGGCCGCCCGCTCACGTCGACCGAATTCGAGGTAGATCGGAAGTACCGCTTCAAGAAGGGCAGCGGCCTGCCGGTCAAGGTGCCGGTGGTCGAATTGATCGAGATCGGCGCAGGCGGTGGGTCGGTGGCGCGCCTGGACAGCCTGGGGCTGCTCAAGGTCGGGCCGCACAGCGCGGGCGCCGACCCCGGTCCGGCCAGTTATGGCCGCGGTGGCGACGAGCCGACCGTCACCGACGCCGATCTGCTGCTCGGCTATCTCGATCCTGGGTTCTTCCTCGGCGGCCGGCTCGCGCTCGACCGTGACGCCGCCGAGCGCGCGGTGGCCTCGAAGATCGCCGAGCCGCTCGGCATGAGCACCACCCAGGCCGCGTGGGGCATCCACCAGCTGGTCAACGAAAGCATGGCTGGCGCGGCCCGCGTACACGCTATCGAACGTGGCAAGGATCCGCGCAGCCTGCCGCTGTTTGCCTTCGGCGGCGCCGGGCCCGGGCATGCCTTCGGCGTCGCGCGCATCCTGCATTCGCCGCGCATCATCGTGCCCTTCGGCGCCGGCGTGACCGCGGCCGTCGGTTTCCTGACCGCGCCATTGGCGTTCGATTTCGTGCGCAGCTTCGTCTCGGAGCTCGACGACGGGGCCGACTGGCAGCACATCAACGGCCTGCTCGGCGACATGGCCGCTCAGGGCGACGCCATCCTGTCACGTTCGGGCATCCCGTCAGACGTGCGCCGCGTCACTCGTCAGGCGGACCTGCGCTATGTCGGTCAGGGGCACGAGATCCGCGTCGACCTGCCCCACGGGCTCCTCAGCCCTGCCAGCCTGCCGACGATCCGCGCCAGCTTCGAGACGCTCTACCGTGCGCTGTTCGGCCGCACGGGCCCGGACGTGGCGCTCGAGGCAGTCAGCTGGCGGCTGTTGGCCTCAGGACCTCGACCTTCCGTCAAGCTTGTGGGCGGCGCGAGCGGTTCGACGCAGACCGCCGTGAAGGGTGCGCGCGCGGTGTACTTTCCCGAATGGTCTGAGCACCGCCAGGTACCCGTCTACGATCGCTATCTGCTCGCGCCAGGCGCCGCGTTCGACGGGCCCGCCATCGTCGAGGAGCGCGAATCTACCACCGTGATCGGACCTGGCGCGCGCGCCGAGGTCGACGCGGCGCGTAACTTGAGTGTGTGACTGTGAGCATCGATCCGATCGCGCTGGAAGTGCTGTGGAGCCGCCTGCTCTCGGTGACCAACGAGCAGCAAGCCGCGCTGATGCGCACGGCCTTTTCGACGGTTGTGCGCGAGTCTCAAGATCTCGCCATGGCCACCTGCATGCGGCACTTCATGGCCGCCTACCCCGAAGCGATGCTCGAGCCAGGCGACGTGCTGATCACCAACGACCCATGGATGACCGCCGGGCAGATCAACGACATCACGCTGGTGACACCGATTTTCCGCGATGGCCGCGTCGTGGCCTACTTCGCCAACACGTGCCACATGCTCGACATCGGCGGCCGCATCCTGTCCGCCGAGGCACGCGAGGTCTACGAGGAAGGCCTGTACATCCCGATCACGAAGCTCTTCCAGCGCGGCGAGCGCAACGAGGAGCTCTTCAAGATCATTCGCGGCAACGTTCGCACGCCGCGTGAGGTCGAGGGCGACCTGTACGCCATGGCCAGCTGCAACGACGTCGGCGGCAGCCAGCTCCTCGAGTTCATGCACGAATTTGGGCTCGACAGCATCGATCCGCTGGCCGAGGCGATCATCGACCGCTCTGAACGCGCCACGCGCGCCGCGATCGCGCGCCTGCCAGACGGGGTCTACGAGAACGAGGTCTATTCCGACGGGTTCGAGACGCCGGTCCTGCTCAAGGCGACGGTGACCGTGGATGGCGACCAGCTGACGGTCGATCACGCCGGCAGCTCGCCGCAGAGCCGCTACGGCATCAACGTGGTGATGAACTACACCCACGCCTACACCAGCTTCGCGGTGAAGTGCGCGATCTCGCCCGAAGTCCCCCACAACGAAGGCAGCTTTCGGCCTGTCAAGGTCGTCGCCCCCGCGGGCTGCATCCTCAACGCCCAGCATCCCGCGCCCGTGGCGGCCCGCCACCTGATCGGCCACTTTCTGCCCGGGCTGATCTTCGGCGCGCTGGCGCGGGCGATGCCCGATCGGTTGATGGCTGACGGCGCCGCATCGATCTGGATCACCATGTTTCGCGGCGCTCGGCCCGGTCGCGAGCCGTACACCTTCATGCTCTTCCAGTGCGGTGGCACCGGCGCCCGACCAACCAAGGATGGCCTCAACAACGTCGGCTTCCCGAGCGGGGTGGCGGGCGTGCCGGCCGAGGTACTGGAGAGTCTGAGCGGCCTGGTGGTCGAGCGCCGTGAGGTCAGGCCTGACTCAGGCGGAGCGGGCGAATTCCGTGGCGGCTGTGGCCAGCTCACCACGTTCGCCGATCGCAGCGGCCAGACGTGGTCGATGTCCGGGATGTACGACCGACTGAAGTTCCCCGCCCAGGGGCTGCTTGGCGGCAAACCCGGCGCGGCCGGCTCGTTTGCGCTGGAGGATGGCCGCGATGCCAATCCCAAAGAGCTGCTGTTTCATCCGCCGTTCTCGCGGGTCGAGACCGCCCTACCCGGTGGTGGCGGCTATGGGGACCCGCTGGAGCGCGACCCGGATGCCGTCCTGCAAGATGTCCTGAACGGCTACGTCTCGATCGAGGCTGCCGCGCGTGAGTATGGCGTAGTCGTCCGCTCGACCAAACGCGCCGACGTGCAGGTCAGCCTGCCGCGCCACTTCTCAGTCGACATGCCAGCTACGGCCGAGCTCCGCCGCGCTCGCTCGCCGCACCTGCCAGGCCCTGGCCAAGCAGCGTCGCGCCGTACACCGCCAGGATGAGACTCGACACGCCAAGAACGCCGCGGTAGACGCGGTCCGACAGCAGTCCCATCCAGCGGTGCAGCACCAGCGCCAGACCAACGTTCGATCCGACCACGGTCGAGTAGTAGCCGACCAGGAAGGCCGCGGCCGTCCACCAGCCCGAGCGGTCTGCCTCGATCAGCGTCGGACCGCCCACGAGGAACCAGAACAGGTACGGATGGGGGCTCAGGCCGCGCGCGAGCAGCCCGGTCGCAAAGCCGCCCCGCGCCGAAAGTCGCCGTCCGTGCGGCAGCGTTGCTCGGCGGCTGTTCAGCCCGACCGTGATCGCCAGATACACCAGAAACACGCCGCCGAGCAGCGAGATCACCGGCACGACACCGGTGGGTAATTGGGCCAGCACGGTCAGCGCCAGCACGACGATCGGGCCGTCGGCCAGGATCGGCCCGGCTGCTACGGCTGCGCCGCGCAGCCAGCCGCCCTTGAGCGTCTCGGCCACCACCAGCGTGAGTACCGGGCCCGGGCTGACGCCAGCAACCAGGCCGATGCCGGCTCCGAGCGCGAGAAAGCTCAGCACGGCTTCCTCGCCACGAACAGTTCGAGCGTGCCAGGCGGCACCTCGGAATGCACCATGGGCCTGGCTCGCGCATCGACAAAACCGACGTCCCGCAGCAGCCGCAGCCAATCCTCACGACCGAACAGACCGCACAGGTGGCGGTCGTACACGCTGCGCGTCGGCTGGCCGTCGGCGTGCAACACATACACGTACTCGGTGACGTAGGTCGAGTCGCTCGGCTGCGCCTGCCAGGTCCACTCGAGATAGCGCAAGGCGCGGCCCGACCCGTCGTGGCCGCCCGAGTCAGTGCTCGGCTGGAAGAGCTCGCGGATGTGGTCCGGCGCGAACAGCGCCACTCCGCCCGGCCGACAGTGGGCGAACGCGGTCTGCATCAACTGACGCAGGTCGTCGAGCGTGGTCAGATAGCACACCGCGTCGTGCACGAACACGGCATCGAACAGCCGCCCCAGGCGCAAGGTGCGCATGTCACCCACGATGTGCTCGCACTCGGGATTGAGGCGCTCGCTGAGCGCGAGCATGCCGGGCGACAGGTCCGTGAGGGTCACCTGCTCGACGCGCCGCTTGTAGTGCGATGCGTTGTTCCCGGCGCCTGCCCCCAGCTCCAGCACCGTCCGTGGCGGCGCCGTGCTCGCGTCGGCGATGGCGCTGAAGTAGAAGTCCGCCTCTTCGGCGTACTCCTCGGGCGGGGTGACCAGGTGAAACCAGTCGGCGAGATCGGTGTACATGCGCGGCAGCTGCTCGGTCATCGCTCGTTCGTCCGGCAGGGTAGCCGACTGACGAGGTCGATCAGGCGGCGCGCAGGAAGGCGAGGCTGCTGCTGGCGAGCATCTGCCCGAGATCCTGTGGCAGTTGCGGCCGCGCGAAATAGTAGCCCTGTCCTTGCTGACAACCCAGCTCGACGAGCGCGTCGCGCTGAATGGCGTCCTCGACGCCCTCGGCGGTCACGCCGAGATTCAGCGCATTGGCGAGTGCCACCACCGCCCGCACGATGGCCGTGTCCTGGTCATCACGCGCCAGGCCGCACACGAACGTGCGATCGATCTTGAGCGTGTCGATCGGGAAGCCCTTCAGATAGCTGAGCGACGAGTAACCGGTGCCGAAATCGTCCACGGCCAGCTGGATGCCGAGCGACTTGAGCTCGTTGAGCGTCACGGCTGTCGCGACCGGGTCGCGCATCAGCGCGCCCTCGGTGATCTCGAGCTCGAGGCTGGCCGCCTCGAGGCCGGAGGACTGCAGCGCGGCGACGATGTCGTCGACCAGGCCCGGGTGCTGGAGCTGACACGGCGACAGATTGACACTCAGCCCCAGCAACGGCTCGGATCGCCTGCGTTGCAGCTGCCACACGCGCACCTGCCGACATGCAGTCTCGAGCACCCACTGGCCAATGGGCACGATCAGCCCGGTTTCCTCCGCCACCGGTATGAACTGCGTCGGCGGGATCAGGCCGTGCTCGGGATGTTGCCAGCGCAACAGTGCCTCGACCCGCGCGATCTGGCCCGACACGAGATCGACCACGGGTTGGTACTCGACGCGCAGCTCGTGGCGTTCGATGGCATGTCGCAACGCCAGCTCGAGCTCGAACCGCTCCATCGTCTGCGCGCTCATCACTTCGTCGAATACCACCGCGTGTGCCTTGCCGCCGGTCTTGGCGCGGTACATGGCCACGTCAGCTTCGCGCACCAGCTCTTCTGCTTGCCGCTCGGCACGGCCCTGGCTCAGGCTGATGCCGATGCTGGCGGTGGTGAAGACGTGGCGGCCGGCGACCTCGAACGGGGCCGACAGCCGCTCGGCCAGCTGCTCAGCGAGCGTCACTACGTCGTCGAGGCGATGGACGTCCTCGAGCAGCACCGTGAACTCATCGCCGCCGAGTCGGGCGACGGTATCACCCGTTCGAACGGATTGGCGCAAGCGCGCCGCCACGGCGACCAGCAGCTCGTCCCCCGCGCGATGGCCAAGGCTGTCGTTGATCCACTTGAAGTTGTCCAGGTCGAGAAAGAGCACAGCCAACCCTGCGCTGGCACGCCGCCGCAGCGCGTGCTCGAGACGATCCATGAACAGCGTGCGGTTCGGCAGCTGGGTGAGCGAGTCGTGGAATGCCTGGTGACTCAGCTCAGCCATCTTGGCCTGCAGGTCGGAGGCGAGGTGGTTCACGGCCTGGCCGAGCTCGTCGAGCTCGCGGATCGAGCTACGCGCAACGCGGCTGCGGTAGTCGCCGCGCTCGAGCTCGCGGGTGGTGGCGAGCATTGCCTCGAGCGGCCGCGCGATATCACGCGCCAGCGCCGCACCGATGAGCAGGAGCACCAACACGACGCCAGCGGTACCGACCACCAGGATGGCGTCGCGCTGGTTGGCGGCATCGAGCACCGGCTGGGTGTCGACCAGGGCCAGCAGCAGCCCGCCGTCCGGCAGCGGTTGCGCCACCGCCGCGTAGTGGAAGCCGTCGAGCGCCAGGTCGACGCCACCGTCCGAATTGGGGGTCGCCGAGCGCAGCGCATGAACCACATCGGGGTCGGCAAGGGTGGTGCTGATCATGCGCCCGTCGCGGAAAATGGCCAGACCGACGCTGCCCGTGCCGCTGACCTGTCGCAGCTCATCCCCGTCGAGCGATGAGCCAACCAGCAGCAATCCGGCCACCGAGCCATTCGCAAGCACCGGGGTCGCCGCGACCTCGGCGAGCCCCTGGGCAGTTACCGCGGCCGCCGACTCGGTGCGGCCGGCGCGTGCCGCGTGAATCAGTGGCGCGATGTCGAGGCCTGTCTGGCGGGGACCCATGTGCAGGATTTCGGTACCGTCGGGCGCGTACACGGTCACCCGCTGCAGCCCGAGCTTGGCCTGCATGGGCGCGAGCAGCTCGGCGAGCTCCACTGGATCGGCCCAGGCGACGAGTATCGCCAGCGTGTGCTGGTCGGCCAGCAGCTGAGCCGCGACTTCTTTATCGCGACGTTGTTCCAGAACTCGAGCCGAGATCGCCTGGACCGCGGCCCGCCCGCGGCTATCGACCAGTGTCGCGACTTGACGTCGTGTGGACAGCTCGTTGATCGTCGCCCCAGCAGCACCATCGGCCCTACGAGCCGCGACCGCAATGGAAGGCTCGTCGTCCAGCGTCGGATCATTGCGGGTCGCGGTGTACCTCGGCTGCCGCGGGCGCCGGCCGACCGGTGGCCTCCCCCAGCAGCTGCAGCAGGTGCGAACCGAATCGCTTCTCATATTCGGCGTAAATCGGCGCAGACGCGCTCTGAAAGGCGGACTTGTCGACGTCGTCGTTGACCTGCATGCCGAGCTCGGCAAGCTTCGCCGCGGCGTCGTGGTCGGCCTCTTCGCCGCGACGGCGTGAGTTGTCAGCCGTGGTGCCCACCGCGTTGAGCACGACCGTCTGCAGCCGCGGATCGAGCGACTCCCACCATTGCCTGCTGGCGATCACGTAGCTCGGCGAATAGATGTGGCCGGTCAGGCTGACGTAGTGCTGTACCTCATTCAGGCGTTGGCTGACGATCTGCGACGTTGGGTTCTCCTGGCCATCGAAGACGCCAGCTTTCAGCGAGTTGAACAGCAGGCTGAGGTCGAGCGGCGAAGGCCTGGCGCCCCAGGCCTGAAACAGCTCGATGCGGTCTGGATCCGCCGGCGTGCGAATGCGTAGACCGCACAGGTCGGCCGGAGTGCGGATCGGACGCACGTTGTTGGTGATGTGGCGGAATCCGTTCTCCCAGTAGCCGAGGAGAACCAGGTTGTGCTTGTCGGCCTGAGCGGCCAGCTCATGACCCAGCGGGCCATCGACCGCTCGTTTGACTTCGTCTCTGTTCTCGAAGGCGTAGGGCAGCTCGAAGATGCCGAACTCGGGCATGGCGCCCACGAAGACGCTGGAGCTGACGGCGATCTCCAGGTCGCCGAGCTGAAGCCGCTCGATCAGCTCCTGCTGGCTCGCCAGCTGGCCCGCGGGGTAAACGGTGCCCTTGACGGCGCCACGGGTGGCTCGGTCGACCTCGCCGA
>VBGG01000318.1 GCA_005883405.1 Chloroflexota bacterium
CGCCGCCAGGCAGTGCCTCGGTAACGGGAGAGCCTGAGGTCTGCCACCCATCTGTCAGCAGCACGATCTCGGGCGCCACGCTCGAATCGCGAGACAGCAGCGCGCCGGCGAGCCGCAGGGCGGCTGTCAGATCGGTGCTGTTCGACGGCGGCGGCTGCTGCGCACCTGTTAGCTGGGCACGCGCCCCGAACTCGATCGTGGTGGTGCGGCTTCCAGGAGGCAAAGCAGCGATCGCTCGATCCACCCATGCACGCGCCCATACCTGCCGGTCCGGGGCCAGGCTGTCCGAGACATCGATCGCAAACACCACAGCACGTCCATGGCCGGCTGGTCGCAATGCAGGCTGGGCCGCGGCGAGGAGAAGCAACGCGACGACGATCAGCCGGACGCCAAGAATGCCGGCGCGCAGCATCGTCGACGCGCTCCGCAGTCTGGCCCGCGCGGCGAAGAGCACCAGCGGCAGACCGACCGCGAACACCACGAACACGAGCGGCTCCTTGAGGGTGAGCGACTCGAGGACGGAGAGCACCTGGTTGGGGTTCATCCGCGTCTCGCAAAGACGAGCCACTCGGCGCCGAGGACCACCAGGCACGACGTCAGGAACCAGGGCCACAGGTCACTTGCCCCGTTGCTCGCCTCTGTCACTGGTGCAGCGGATGGGAACGTGGGAATCGGTCTCGGGGCAATGTCCGATTCGGCGGGATCGAACGCCTCGCCACTTTCGGTAGCGGCGACCTCGGACCGGCTCAACAGGAAAGACGTCGCGTTGCTGATCAGCAGCGGAAACGCCAGCGATTTCTCCAGTCCCGAAACCCCTGGATTGAACGTCATCACCACCACGCGATGACCTTCCAGGCGGCCTTCCATGATCAGCGGTCCCTGCAGCGTGCCGAGCACGACGTGCGCCCAGCCGGGCACGCCAGCGACCGACGGATTCTCGTCCTGCAATGCGGCCAGGTCGAGACCCTGCAGCAGCGGGTGCGATACCTGCACCCGAGCGCCGCTGCCCAGGCCAACGCCGAGCAGACGGCCGCTGTTCGCGGGGGGATCGATCACCAGCAGTGGCCCGCTGGGTAACTGCGGCGGAAGCACGCCGGCCAGCACCGTCAGGTCGGGTGGGAGTGCAGCGTCAGCTGCGCGTACGTGGAGTGACGGGATCGACTCGACCGCCCGCCGCAGACCATCCGAGGCACGCCCGAGCAGGTCGACTTCGCGCGGCGGGCCGCCCGGGGCGATGGTGTCCTGCACGTCGTCGAGCGCCAGGGCATCGTGCCCCAGGAGGCGCACGCCGACGTGGTGGGCATCGACCGGCAGCGGAATGCTCACCCGAGCGCGGGTCCGCGCGGCGATGTCCAGCTGTCGCTCGTCGAGCGGTGCGCCGTCAGCCAACACGCGCATCGGCACCCGAGCGGCGTGCTCGGCCTGGTTGGCCACCTCCACGAATGCCGTCTGGCCGCGGCCTGTCGGATCCATGCGCACGACCACGCTCGAGATGGCCTGGTTTTCGGAGCCGCCGCCAACGGCACCCACCTCCAGGGGCGCGGCGAGCGGTCCGATCGACTCGGGCGGCGGCCAGGCGCCGTCGGTGAGCAGGAGGATCTGACCGCGTCGCTCGGGGGTGGCGGCGACCTCGGTTGACGCCAGCGCCAGCGCTTCGCGGATCGCTGGCGCGGTCCGCCCTGGCTGCAGCGCGAGGATGGCCGACCGCACGCCATCGGCGGTGCCAGTGGTGATCAGAGTCGCCTCGCGGCCGGCGCGGACGAGGCTGACGAGATCCAACGACGTCAGGGCGTTCAGCCGATCGAGCGCTCGGGCGCGCGCCGCCTCAAAGCGCGTCGGCGACACGTCAGTTGCCTGCATGCTGGCCGAGGCGTCGAAGACCAGCGCCAGGTGTCGTGGCGGCTCATGGGGCCCGACTGGTCGCGCCAGGGCCACGGCGGCCAGCGCGGCCGCCAGCAGCTGCAGGAGCAGCAACCAGGTAAACGGGGGAATGCGCCGCCGCGAGCGGCCCGTGCGCGCCTGGGGCAGGTCGGCCCACAGGAAGAGAGCCGGCACCCGCACCCGCCGGCGGCTGCCGAACAGCCAGTGGATCACGTAGATCACCACCGGAACGACCAGCGCCGCGAGCGCCACCGGCGCGAGCAGGGTCACCGAAGAACCCCTCCCCTACGCAGGTCGTCGAGCACCACGGCAGCGAGGGGCCGCTCGGCGCCCACGCGGACGTAGCGGATACCGCGGGCGCGACACTCGGTAGCCCGCTCCTCCAACCAGGCGGCGAAGCGCGCACGGTAGGCCGCGAGCGTCTCCAGCGAGATGCCGAGCTCGAGCACCTCGGCGCTCTCGGAGTCGAACAACTCCACTTCACCGGACAGGCGTGGGTTCATCTCCTCGGGACTGACGACGTGCACCACCGCCAGGTCAGGCACGCGCGCTCGCAGCGCCTCCAGCCCGTCAGCAACCCCACCCGGCTTCATGAGATCGCTGACCAGCACGACCAGCGTCGGTCGCGTGCCGGCCTCGATGCGGACCTCGAGCGCCGCGTTCAAATCGACGGCGCCCACTGGCGCCAGCCGGCTCAGGCTGGAGACCAGCTCGGGCATGCGCGAGCGCCGTCCGAAAGGTCCGAAGGCGGTCGATGGCCGCCGGCTGTCGAGGCACAGGATGCGCACCGCCTCGGTGCGGGCCACGCCGATGTACGCCAGCGCGGCGATCAACTGCGCGGCAAACTCGAGCTTGGACGACGCGCCGTTGTCCATAGAGCTCGAACAGTCCAGCAGCAGCACAACTTCGAGCCGTTCGCGGCCCTCGGTGACCTTGACCTGTAGCGAGCCCAGCCGAGCGTAGACATTCCAGTCCACGCGGCGGAGGTCGTCGCCGGGCTGATAGGGCCGATAGTCGACGAACTCCGTGGATGGTGACGGCCGCCGACTGCGGTGCTCGCCGCCCAGACCCGCCCGAGCCGGGCGACGCGTCACGAACGAGAGCCGGTCGAACTGCTTGAAGGCATCGCCGGCTATGGAAAGCGCCACGCCAGCCTAACCCTGCTCCGGCACCGCCGAGAGCAATTCGGCCACTACGCGGTCGGGCGTGGTGCCTTTGGCTTCCGCTTCGTAGCTCAGGATCAGGCGGTGGCGTAGTGCTGGCAGGGCTACCCGCCGCACATCGTCGAACGCCACGTTGACTCGGCCGGCCAGCACCGCGTGGATCTTGCTGGCCAGGATCATCGTCTGCGCCGCGCGCGGGCTGGCGCCGAAGCGCACGTTACGCCTGGCGGTTTCCGCTGCTTCGGGCAGCTCCGGATGACTGGCCAGGACCAGCCGAACGGCGTAATCGGCTACATGCGTGGCGATCGGGATTTCGCGCGCGAGCTCCTGCAGCTCCATGACGTTCGCACCGTCGGCGACCGCGGCGGGCGGGTCCGAGCGTGGCCCGGTGGTACGGTCGACAATCGCGGTTAGCTCGGCGCGGGTCGGGAAGCCGACATTGAGTTTGAAGAAGAAGCGGTCGAGCTCGGCCTCAGGCAGCGGGTAGGTGCCTTCCAGCTCGATCGGGTTCTGGGTCGCCAGCACGAAGAACGGTAGCGGCAGTGGGTGGCCGACCGTGCCAATCGTCACCGCCTGCTCTTGCATTGCCTCGAGCAGCGCCGACTGCGTCTTGGGCGTGGCGCGGTTGATCTCGTCGGCCAGGACGAGGTTGGCGAAGATCGGGCCTGGCTGGAATTGGAACGCGCGCCCGCCGTGGCTGGTCTCGAGCAGAAGATTGGTGCCCAGGATGTCGGCGGGCATCAGGTCGGGCGTGAACTGGATGCGGCTGTACTGGAGGTGCAGGGCGCGTGCGATGGTCCTGACCAGCAGAGTCTTGCCCAGCCCGGGCAGGCCTTCCAGGAGCACGTGCCCGCCGGCGATCAGCGCGATCGTCACTCCGCGGATCACGAGCTCCTGGCCGACGATCACCCGCGCCACTTCGCGCTCCAGCGCCTCCACCGTTCTGCGGAGTCGCTCGATGTCCTGCGCCGCCGCCGCGCGACCGTCCGCACTCACGCTTGTTTGTGTCATTCGCTCGCCTCCAGGTCGCCGCGCGTCGCACTCATCGGAAATAGCCCCTCACCACAGGGCGCTGTTCGCCGGGAACCAGGTTTTGTTCGGGCGCCACCTGGCCCGTCTGCTGAGCCTGGACCAGCTCGGACACATTCCGGCCACCAACGGCTGGATCGGCGCCGACCTGGTCCTCAGTCCCGTCGGGCGGCCTTACGCCAGGGCCGCCGTTCAGCTTCGTCGGCACCTGAACGCTCTGGCCGGCCGTATCCAGCCGCGACGGCTGGTCGCCGAGCATGTTGGGGTCAGTGCCCGTGCCAACCCCAGGCCCTCCCTGCTGCCCGGCGGCACCAGAACCCTGTCCACCCGCCGGCCCCTGCTGCTGTGCCGCTTGCGACCCGGTGCCAGTGGTGCCCTGCTGACCCGCGCCAGACGCCTGACTTCGCGCGCCAGCGCCCTGAGCAGGGGATTGCTGCTGCAGCTGGCCGATGTCGCGCGCCAGCTGATCCGCCGATACGCTGCGCGAGCCGCTGCGCTGCACCTGGTCGCCCAGACCACGCAGCGCCTGGCGCTGTTCGCCGTACGTTGCGCGACTCAGCGACTGAGCCGCCTGGCGCTCCTTGTCGGCCAGTTGTCGATCGGCCTGAGCACTCGCGGCGGCCGCATCCTGCAGTGCTTTCCCGAGTTGTTGCTTGGCCGCGTCCGAGAGCTGGTCAGCTTCGTCGCCCAGGTTTTGCAGCTCGCTGCGCGCCGACCCGAAATCGCCCTGCTGGATCGCATTGGCGGCAGGCTGTCCGGCCGACACGCTGCCGAGCGCTTGTGACAGGTTGTCCAGCGCAGTGCGCTCGCTCTGCTCCTGCTGGACTCGCGCGGCCAGCCCGGCATCCGCCTTCGTTTTCGGCACTGGCTGCGCGCTGGCCAGGGGGATGTCCTCTGCTCCAGGTGGCAGCTCGCGCTGGGTGAGGTCGACTGAGGGGACCGCGTCTGCCGCCGCCCCACCTGTCTCGTCGACGAACGATCGTTGAGGCGCGGGAAGCCGCGCGAGCAGCAACGAGGCCGCCGCCAGAACAACCACGCCCGCGGCCAACCACGCCTCGCGGCGGAAGTGCCGGTCGAGCGTCAGCCAGCCGCCTGGCGTGGACCGCGCTCGAGCGACCGCGTCGCGAACTTGCAGAGCATCGAAGCGGCCGCCGGGCCGTCGCCGCGCCAGCTCGACCGCGGTCCCCAGTCGTTCCTCGAGCGCCAGGCGCCGGTCAGCCGCCAGGGCGGCCTGCGCATGCGAAGGCCATCGCGCGAGGCCAAGTGCGAGCGCGGCAAGCAGTGGTAGCGCAGCCGGCCACCAGGCGTTCTGGACGCCGACCGCCCAGGAGATCACGGACACACCGATCAGCGTCAGGCCACTGGCGATCGCTCCACGCAGGCCAAAGCGCAGCGTGCGCTCGAAGCCCAGCCGCCAGCGGAACCGCGACAGCACCCGAAGCTGTTCCACCGCCTCCTCGTGCAGTGCTGATGCGGGCAGGTGTTGGGCGATCTCGACGTGCACGGCGCGGTCCTTTCCAGGGTCTGAGGACCCTACCACGCAGGCGCGGCCGCGGCCTAGCCCCCGAAACCGTTTTTACGCGGCGGTTTTCTCCGCCCGGGTGAGGCTGCGCAGCAAGCCCGCGCCGCCTAGCACCATGCCCAGCGCATACATCGGCCACGGGAATGGACCGCCGCGCGAGTAATACGCCGCCTCGATCCCACCGTCAGGAAGCGCCAACAGCGCATTTGCCATGAATGCCACCAGGCACAGGCCGCCACCCGCGAGGATGGCAATCATGTCGGCGCGGCGCGGCCGCGGCAGGCCATCACCCAGCTCGCGCGCCATGGCCGCCGCTCCAGCCACCACAACCAGCGCCGCGAGCAGCACCGGCGACAGCACCGGACCCCACCACGGCAACGGGATCAAGAACAGCACGTCAGGCGCCAGAGGCGAAGTGGGCCAGCCCGCGAACAGCCACAGGAAGACGTAGTAGAAGATGTCCCAGATCCCGAAGGCAACGGCGAAAGCGCCGATCCGACCGGCCAGTCGCGTGCCAGCCAGGTAGCCGACCGCGGCGAGCATCACCAGCGTCGCGGCCTCCCGCCCGATCTCGATCCACACAAAATCCGGCAGCGGATCAAACGGCGTGTGCCGCGGACCGACCGGATCGACCCCGCCGTAGATCGTTCGCAGGTACAACACCGCCGCGGACTCGACGTAGGCCATCGCGATGGCGTACGCCGCGACAGCGAGCCACCTCGCGGTGACTGCCCGAAGTTCGAATCTTGGCCGCCTCACGGCCAACTATCGTAGATGGTGGCGGCTATTCCTACTTGGGAAGGGCCGCCTCTTCACGGGCCCATGGCACCGGCGCGCCCCAGCGGTTCATGCAGGCGACTTCAGCGGAGCCACGCCGTCGCGTCGAGCCAAAGCGGCCGCGCGGGTAGCCCAGCGGGATGCACTGGTGAAACTCCATCTCGGGCGGGATGTCCAACAACCGATACACGCGCTCCTGAACCTGGGGGTGGATAGTGGTGGGCACCGATCCGATCCCCAGGGCGCGCGCGGCCAGCAGCAGATTCTGCACTGACGGAATGACCGACGATGCCTGGCCCTTGCCCGTGGACAACGCGAGCACGATGCAGGGCGCGTCTTTGATCTCGTCTGCCAGACGCGCGGCCGACGCCGAGCCGCGGTCTTCGGGCGGGATCTCTTCGCGCCGCGTCCACGGCCGATTTTCGTCGCGCCGTTTGGCCCACCAGGCCTCGCGGTACAGCGCGCCGAATTGCCTGATCAGCTCGGGGTCGTTCAAGACCAGGAAGCGGGCGGGCTGACGGTTGCCACCACTGGGCGCCTTCACCGCCGCCTCCAGGATCAGCTGCAAGTCGTCGGCAGAAATCGGATCGGGTCGGAATCGGCGGATCGAGCGCTGGCTGAAGATGACCTCGCCAAGCGGCATGTCGAGGCGCGCGGGATCAAGCGTCATCGCTGGGCTCGCATGCCCGCAGACTATCAGGGTGTCGCATCACGAGGCGGCTCACGATGCGACCCGAGCGCTCACGAGGGCGGTGTTTCGCTGGCGGCGTGCATAGCGCACCGCGGCCAGCGCCGCGTTGGCCACCAGGACGCCGATCAGCAGATACACCTGGCCCGCCCATAGTAGCTGCGTCAGGCACGCCGAAACCGCCGCCATCAGCCCGAACCACACCTGATCTCCGTACCGATTGGGCGAGGTCGGTGGATCGGTCAGCATGAAGAAGGCCAGGAACAGCGCGGCCTGGACGAAGGGCTCGCGGAACATCTCAGCGACCAGCTGCGGGTTTACGAACGAGACGAGCGTGAACAACGCGAAGTAGGCCGCCAGGAACGTAAGCACCAAAGGGAGCTTGTTCAAACGGTCGGTGAGCCAGGCGCCAGCCACCACCAGCACTACCATCCAGATCTTTGGCATGTCGCCGAGTGCGCCCCACCAGCTTTCGCCGCTGCCGAACGCGATCGGCGCCCACACCAGGGCGAGTGCGGCGGGGTTGAAGATGTGCTCACGTTCGGTGCGCAGGATGCGTTTGGCGAGGATCGCGAAGCTGCTCGTCCACGCAAGCACCAGCCACGATTCCGCGGCTGACAGGATGAAGAAGACGATGAGTCCGCTGAGCAGGGCACTGGTAGGAAAGCGCCACCTGCGTGCCTGGATCGCCATCCAGGTAGCGTCGATCACGACCGCTGGTACGATGGCGGCCGCCAGATTGGCAGTCAGCCCGAGCCCGCCCGCCGACGGCGCTGCGAGCGCCAGCAGGACGGCGAAGATGGCCAGGAGCTGCCCCTTGGGGGTGCGCGCGGAGGCCACGATCGCTCTCACAGGTTCACGCTCACGATTGCGCCGTCGGGGGCGATCAGCACGCCCCCGACGGCATGATCTTCCAGAAAACGCAAGCCGCGCTCGCGACCCAACACCATTGCCGCGGTGGACAGGCCGTCGGCGGCCATCGCCGTGGGCGCGACGACGGTCACGCTGGCCAGATCGGTCACGGGCCGCCGGGTACGCGCGTCGATGATGTGGCTCTCGCCATCGACGCCGGGTGCGCGCCGCTCGTAATCGCCTGAAGTGCACACCGCCTCGTCCGCGAGCCGAAGGCTGCGCGCGATCAATCCGTCCATGCGCGGGTGCTGGATACCGATGTGCCACGCCTCACCGCCAGCATTGCGTCCGCGCACGTAGATGTCGCCGCCGGCTTCGAAGCACAGGTTGGCGTACTCGTGCAGCTCGCGCACGGCGAGGTCGATCGCCAGGCCTTTCACGACCGCGTTCAGGTCCAGAACAAGCGGCTGCCGTAGCAGAGTCGTGCCGGCTCGACGGTCGATCTGCACGTCGCGGTAGCTGACGCGGTCAACGGTTGTCGCGGAATGGACTCTCTGGCCCGTCTTGTAGTTGGTGTTGAAGCCCATTTGCTCGAGCCTGGCGCCAATGGTCGGATCGAATGCGCCGTCGGTCTGCTCGGCCAGGCTCAGGGCGAATGTGGCCGCTTCGAGCAGCAGTGTGCTCATGCGCACAGGCCGGCCCGCGCTGCCGATCAGCCGCATGACCTCGCTGGCCGGATCGAAGCGGGTGCAGATTTGTTCGACCGTGTCGAACCACGCGAACCCACGCTGCACCGCCTGCTCGACCTGAGCACGAGGCTGATCGGAGATGACCTGCACGTTGACCATGGTGTCCATCGATATCGTGGCGAAGGCGTGATCGAGGCGGGTCATGTCTTCAGGCCGCGGTGGCGCTGGCGAGCGCCTGGGAGACGGCTCCGCGGAAAGCCATCGAGCTGTAGGTCGCGCGGCTGACCAGATCCACCTGTGCAGTCTGGCGTTGGACGACCTGCTGCGGTAGCCCGGCGATGTCGCGCAGCGGGTACTGCAGTGTCGAGCGCGTGATGGTCACGTTGGCGATGCGACCAGCCATCACCTGGACCTGAACCCAGACGTCCTGACCCGTGTACGTGCCGTCCTTATATCCGCTCGTCGTTTGAGAAGCAGGCGTAGCCGTGGCTGGGGCAGGCGTCGCGCTGGCGGGTGCAGCTCTCGCCGGCGCAGCCGTCGATGCCACCCCGGTGGGGGTGGGCGCTGGCGTGGTCGCGACCCGGGTCTCTGTCGCGAGAGACGGGCCCGCGTCTGCAGGCTCCGTGCGTACATAGCCAGCCAGGTAGATCGCGGCGACGGCCGAGGCGCTGAGCGCCGCCAGACCGCGGTGCATGCGGTTGCTTGGCATGTGTATGACTGGAGGCTACCCAGCCAAGATTGGCCGATTCTTAGAACGTGGCTAAAGAACTGTCAAATGCCCGTGAGCAAGAGGCCCCATTCGAGGGAGACGGCTTCATCCGGCTCCAGAACAATGAGGTCGATCTGTGTGCGAAACGCGTCTGGCGGACACGTCATCGGCTCGATGGCCAGGCTCCGCCGGCGTCGGTCGGGTGCCAGGGTGTCACCCGAGAAAACTTGCAGGTAACGGAAACGTTCTTCCATCCACACCACCACCGATCTCCCGCTGCCGGGATCAGCCAACGTCACCTGCGCGCGTCCGTCCGTGTCGCGGTCGAGATCGGTGAGGCACGCATCGAGCACAGAGGCGCCGATTGGCCGCGCTTCGCGAAAGTCGTTCTCCGAGCCCGCCACGGGCAGCACGCGACCGGTGGGCACGCGGCGCTCAGCGTCCAGCTCCAGGCTGCTGCGCGCGGCCATGCGCAACGTGGCGAAGTCAATAAACGGCGTGCCGACCGTGAAGTAGGGGTGGTAACCGGCGCCGAACGGTAATCGGTCGCTGCCGACATTGCGGGCCGTGGTGCGGACGTTCAGTCCACCGTCACTCAGCGTGTACGCGATGCTCAGCTGCAGCGCGAACGGATAGCCGGGGTGCGGATGGAGCATCAGCTCCAACCGCGCCCGGTCCGCCGCCTTGTCGGCCAGGCTCCAGTTCATCCAGCGCGTCAGACCATGGATCGCGTTGCCGCGTTCGACCTCATCGATCGGCAGCTGCAGCGTCTGGCCGCCGAAGACGTAGCGTCCATCCCCCAGCCGGTTCGGCCAGGGCAACAGCGGCTGGCCGCGCGCGCCATCCGCCATGCGGTGGAGCGCATATCCGTCCAGCACTGGCTGCCCGTCGACCTCGATCTCGCGCAGCCCACCGCCGACTTCGACCACCACCGCCCGCTGACGGCCGCGGTGGAGCTCGAATTGCCGCCCAGAGGACGGCTCCGGCCTCACGCGGTGACTCTGCGTGCGTACGCGTCGGGATTCACGAACGACGGCAGGGGTTCTTGGCGGATGCCGGCGACCAGATTCTGCGCGGCGATGCTGGCCATCTTGCCGCGCGTTGCGAACGAGGCGGAAGCGATGTGCGGAACGACCAGGCAATTCGGCAGGCTCAACAGCTTGTGATTGCCGGGCATCGGCTCGGGCTCGGTGACGTCCAGTGCAGCGGCGGCGATCACGCCCTGATTGAGCGCATCGTACAGCGCGTCGGGGTCGACGACCGGACCGCGAGACGCGTTGACGAGTACGGCCGACCGCTTCATCCGAGCGAAGGTCTCGCGGTTCATCATGTGGTGTGTCTCGGGCGTGAGGTTCACGTGCAGCGTGATGAAGTCGCTCTGCGCGAGCACATCTTCCAGAGGTGCTCGGCGCGCGCCGAGCCGCGCTTCCTCCTCGGGCGGGGCCACCATGACGTCGTAGTACAGGACCTGCATGTCGAAGCCGCGCGCGCGCTTGGCGATCTCGCGCCCGATGCGGCCGAAGCCAACGATGCCCAGCGTAGCGTGGTGCACGTCTGGTCCGAGGAACATCATCGGACCCCAGGTCTTCCAGCGATCCTGGCGCACGTAGTCGTACGCCTCCGGAATGCGTCGCGCGGCAGCCATGAGCAGCGCGAACGCCGCGTCGGCGGTTGTCTCGGTCAGCACGCCGGCGGTATTGCCGACGGCCACGCCGCGCCGCGTACACGCCGGCACCTCGATGTTGTCGTACCCAACGGCGTAGTTGCTGACAACGCGCAGCTGCGGCCCGGCACGGTCGAGCAGTTCGTCGTCGACACGTTCGGTGAGCATCGTGAGCAAGCCGTCGACGCCCTCGACGCGCCGCAACAGCTCGTCGCGGGTCGGTGGCAGCTCGTCCTGCCACACGTCGGCATCAGTCTGGGCAATGATGGGTTGGAGTCCTTCGTCGGGAATGATGCGTGCGACGAACACCCGCGGCCGCTTGTCGGACGTCATGCCTTCATCGTAGTCTCCGCTCCAGGCGGGGTGGGGCCTCCTCGCGTACCCTGCGATCCGAGCCATGCCGCGAGCAGACCTGGCCATTCGGAATGGGACCCTGTTCAATGGCGCGATCGCCGACGTTGGTGTCGCCGGCGGCACGATCATCCAGATCGGCGGAGAGCTCCAGGCGGCGACCGAGATCGACGCGTCTGGCAAACTCGTCCTGCCCGGTGGTGTGGATGCCCACGTGCATCTGTCGAGTCCGCCGCGCGAAACGCACGGCCCGCGTTGGGTAGACGACTTTCAGTCCGGATCGGCAGCAGCGCTCGCGGGCGGAATCACGACGGTCGGCAACATGACGTTCGGCGCGCCCGACGAGTCGCCGCTGGAAGCCCTCCGCCGCGAGGCAGTCGTAGCCGAGCGGCAAACGATCGCCGACGTCTTCCTGCATCCCGTCCTCGATGACCCGGATGAGCGGGCGCTGGAGGACATCCCCCACCTGCTCGAGAGCGGCTGCAGCAGCATCAAGATCTTCCTCAGCAACCCCCGCTTCGATCGGAGCCTCGATGGTTACCTGGAGGCGATTCGCCGCGCGGGGGCGAGTGGACTTATCAGCATGCTCCACTGCGAAGACGCGGCGCTGATCGCCTTTGCGACACGCCGCTTGATCGCCGAAGGTCGGAGCTCATTGCACTACTTCCCGGAGAGCCGACCGGTTGTGGCCGAAGTCGTCGCCACTCAGCGTGCCATCGCCCTTGCCGAGCTCACAGGCGCACCGGTGTATGTGGTGCATTTATCGAGCGAGCGTGCGCTGGAGGCCTGCGCGCATGCGCGGGCCCGCGGGATTCCGCTCTTCGTCGAGACGCGGCCACTGTATCTGCATCTCACCGAGTCAATCTTCGACGACCCGGAGTGCGGTCGCTTCGTAGGTCAGCCGCCGTTGAGGAGCGCCTCGGACGTCGCAGCGCTGTGGGCCGGTTTACGCTCCGGTGCGATCGACACTGTGTGTACGGATCACGCGCCCTGGTCACTCCAGGCGAAACTCGATCCCGAGCTGAGTATCGAACGCCTGCGACCGGGCGTTGAGAACCTGCAACTGCTGTTGCCAATGCTGTACTCCGAAGGGGTCCGCACCGGACGCATTTCCCTGCACCGACTGGTGGAACTCACCAGCACCAACGCGGCGCGGCTTTTTGGACTGTATCCTCGAAAAGGAACGCTGGCGGTGGGCGCCGATGCCGACCTGGTCGTGTTCGATCCGCGGTTGGAGCGGACGGTGACCGCGGCCATGCTGCACTCCAATGCCGATTATTCCGTCTACGACGGCAGGCAGGTGACCGGCTGGCCGGTGCTCACGCTGCGTCGGGGCGAAATCGTCTTCCGCGACGGCCAGATCCTCGGCCAGCCAGGTAGCGGTCGCGTACTGGCCTGCGGACCCGCCGGCCGGCCATAGGTACTTGCGGTCAATTGCTTTCCAAACCGTGGTCCCAGGGTGTACGTGTATTGATATGAGACGACTCGCAGTACTACTGGTCGCAGCTGGGCTGCTGGTTCTCGGAGGCGGCGCCGCCGCGGTGTATGCGCAGAGCAGCGTCACGGTGGCGATGCGCGAATTCGCGTTCGATCCGGCCGCGCTGACGGTGTCGGCGGGCCGCGATACGTTCAATCTCCGCAATATCGGTCAGTTCCCGCACAACGTCCACATCGAGGGCAACGGCGTCTCGGTGGATGTCAAACCCGACGGCCCGGTCGCCGGCGGTGACAGCTTCACCGGCGCCGTGACACTGTCGGCCGGCACCTACGACATCTGGTGTCCGGTGGGCAACCACCGCGACCAGGGCATGGTCGGCACGCTGACCGTTGCCGCCGCGGGCGCCGGGGGTGTAGCAGTCCAGGTTCCAGGGGCGTTGCCGCGCACCGGTTCTCTTGATGACGGCTTGCCGATCACGCAAGCGAGCGTCGCGGCCGGTCTGGTGCTCATCGGCGCGGGACTCTTTTTGCGCCGCCGGGCCACGCTGCGCCGCTAGCGTTTCTTTCGTTTCCTGTCGGTGAGCGGCGTGGGCGGCGGTACAATGCCGCCCACGCATGGCCCCCCGCCGTCCATACGCGAGCCGCGGCGTCTCGCGCCGCGCGACGATCCGACGGTCGGGCGGAGCCGCATCCACAGCCGGCGTGGCGGCGCTTGGCGTCGTCTTCGCGGTCATCGCCGCGGCCATCATCTGGATAGCGAATCCGTTTTCTGCGTCCAATCCATCAGGCAGGCTGGTTCCGGCTGGCTCGGGTCAGTCGGCTGGCGACCCGTCGGCGCCTTTTGCGTCGCTGCAGACCGCGTCCGAGGAGTCGTCTGCAGCGATCGGTGCGACGCCGATGGCCGCCACCACGTCCCGACATTGGGAGGCGAGCGCGGACGGCATCGTCCCGGACGCCACGCTCGCCAGCCGGCTCGATCACGCGCTGCTCGGTGTTGACGGCCAGATCGGCGTTGCCGTCAAAGACCTGGGCAGCGGGCGCGGCGCTGTCCTGAACGGTGATCTGGAGCTGCCTGCCGCGAGCCTCTACAAACTGCCGGTGCTGTACGCCGTGTTCGACGCCGGCCTGAGGATGGCCGAGGAGCTGCCGATCACCGACGACGCGTTGTCGTACGACGCCGGCACCATGGAGCTCGGCGCTGGCGAGGCGCTCAGCGTCGCCGAGGCGCTCGAGCGCATGATCACGATCAGCGACAACACGTCCGCGGTGATGCTCGGCGGTCGCGTAGGGCCAAGTCGGGTGAATAGCAGCATTGCTGCCCTGGGCATGAGCACGACCCACTACAGCCTGACGCGGATGACCACATCCTCGCTGGACATACTCCATCTCCTGGACCTGCTTGCGCGCGGCAGGGCCGTGTCGCCCGCGGCAAGTGCGGACATGCTGCACCTGCTGCTGCGCCAGCGCGTCAACGACCGTCTGCCGAGGCTCTTGCCGGACGCCATTCGCGTCGCTCACAAGACGGGCAACTTGCCGGGCACGGTCAATGACGTCGGGATCGTGTACGGTCCTTCGGCCACGCTCGCGATCGCGGTACTGGTCTCCGATACGACCGATGAAGCTGCCGCGGCCACCGGCATCGCGCGTGTCGCGCAGGCGGCCTTCGCCTACTTCGACGAACAGCCCGCGGTGGCCGATCGTCCACGCATTCCAGCCGCGCCGATCCGCGCCGTCCCCCCTGTGTGGCGCGAGCCGCGGCCGCCAACGCCGACGCCGATACCTTCGCCGTCGGTCGAGCCGACCAGCGCTGCGCCAGTGGTCGCGACCTCGCCGACGGCCGCTACCGTCGTGCCCGCGGCGACGTTGCAACCCACCGCTGCTGTGAAAGCGGCTCCGCCGACCGCCGTGCCCACGGTTGGTGCTCAGCCCGCTCGCGCCGCCCCAACGCCTCCTCCTGCGGCGCCGACGGCCAAGCCGCCAGCGCCCACCGCCACACCCGTCCCGCCGCCCGCGCCCACCACCCCGCCCGCCCAGCCCACCAGGCTTCCCACCCGTCCGCCCGCGGCCACCCCGCGTCCCTCGCGGTAAACGCCAACGCCCGCGGGCAACTTACCGACATTCGTGTAACACCGCGCGCTTGGCCCTATTGACTGGCGAGCCCGTCGAGCAGCTTGAGCGCGATCGTGCCAGCTTGCGTCAACGCATCGGGATCGACGAGCGTGGGGACGTCGCCCGCGGTGTGGTAGTTCGGGTCTTCGACGCGATAGATGAAGACGGCCGGGATGCCGGCCTCCAGAAAGCTAGCGTGATCGCTGGCGCCGGCCAGAGATCCACCCTGCAGGGGCAGCGCCCGCTGGCCCAGGTCGTTGGCCGCGCCAAGCGCCGACTGGACCAGGTCCTCCGAACCGCCGAAGCGCCACGCCTGGCCCACTCCGACCATGTCCAGGTTGATGTCGGCCAGGATGGCATGCCGCTCGGCATCGGGCAGGTTCTGCACGAAGTAGCGACTTCCGTACAGCCCCAGCTCCTCCGCGCCGAAGAGGGCAAATCGCAGGGTTACCGGTCGCTCAGATGCGCTCCGCATCGAGAGCTCGTGCGCCAGCTCGAGCACCACCGCCGACCCCGAGCCATTGTCATTGGCGCCCGGTCCGGCCGGAACACTGTCCAGGTGGGCACCAAACACCACGCTGCCGGCATCCGGTCGTTGCCCAGGCAGGTCGGCCACCACATTGGAGCCCGACCGCTGCTCGGTCGCGGCATCCACGGCCAGTCGCGCGAGCAGCGTGCCGCTCGCGAGCTGGTCCATCAGCTGCTGACCGCTTTCACCCGAGATGGTCGCCGCCGGCACGGCACTCGGCCCGGTCAGGCTGCCCTGGACGCGGCCGGCGCTGTCGTTGTAGACGATCACACCCAGCGCACCAGCCGCCGCGGCATTGGCCACTTTCTCGGCGAAGCGCAGCTCGCCACGTTTGATCAGCGCGATCTTGTCGCGTACGTCGGCCCCAGCAAAATCCGCGGGCTGGCCGAGTCCGGCCGTGACCAGCGGCGCCTCTACCTGGCCGGCGATCGAGTAGGTCAGCGTGTCAGCGGCAATCGCCTGCGCACCGCTCGGGTCTGAGCGGACCTCAACCTGCGAACCACGGTCGTCGTAGACCTGGAGCGGAAAGGTCTGCACCGTCGGCTGGTAGCCCCACTGGCGCAGCTGGTCGACCGCGTATTCCACCGCGCGGTCGTAGCTATTCGAGCCGGCAGGCCGCGAGCCGATCTGGCCAGCCAACGCCTGCACCTGCTGCTCGGCCGCGGCGCCCGAGAACGCCGCCGTTGATTGTGGTGCTGGCTGTGCCGCCAGCGCCATCGGGCCGACCGGCGGCCGCGACGCAGCGACCGCCAGCAGCACCAGCGCCAGCGCCGCACCCACGCCGCGCCAGCGACCATGTGACCACGAGGGGAGCACCACCGACCCGACTGTAGCAGCAAAGCCGGGACGCGAGAGCACCGCCGTCAGAGGGTGCAGCCCGGCCTTCACCCCACCGTGTGTGCCACAGGGCCCGTGTTACACTGAATGCGTGAGGCTGTGATCCAGTATGGCCAACGTGACGCTATCTCTGCCGGACGATCTCTTGCGCGAGGCACGCCATCTCGCGGTCGACCAGGGCGTGTCGCTCTCCCGCTTTGTGGCGATGTCGCTCGAACACCGCGTCGAGGCCGTCCGCGGCTACCGCCGAGCCCGTGAACGCCAGTTACGCTTGCTGCGGCAGGGACTCGACCTGGGCACCCGTGGCAGGGCGGACTGGACCCGCGAGTCGCTGCATGAGCGTTGAATTCTGCGACACCAACGTCATCGTGTACGCGTACGACGTCACGGCCGGCACCAGACGCGAGTTTGCGCGACAACTGCTCGACCGCCTGTGGACCGATGGCGTCGGCGCAGCGAGCGTCCAGGTCCTCCAGGAATTGTTCGTGACGCTGACTCGCAAGATCGCGCGACCAGTTGATGTGGCGACCGCTCGTGGCATCGTCGTAGATCTGGCCACCTGGCGCATCATCTGTCCGACTGAAGCAGACGTACTGGCAGCGATCGACGCCACGGCGCGTTGGCGGATCTCGTTTTGGGACGCGATGATCATCACGGCAGCCCAAGCAGCCGGCGCCGCCGTCGTATGGTCGGAGGATCTGAACGCGGACCAGGCGTTCGACGGCCTGACCGTGCGCAATCCCTTCCGCGATCGCTAACGCCTCTCACCAGCGGCCAACCGTCGACGGGCGCGTGAGCGTGGCGCCAGACGTGCGCAGCGGCTGAGGTCGCGCGCATGCTGCAGCACGGCGTCGCGCAACTCGGGTGAATGCAGGATGCGGAATGGACAGCCCAGTTGCACGAGGAGGCGCGCCATCCAGTCGAGCGGGTCGGCCTGCGTGCGGAGCAGCACGCCACCTGGACATTCCTCGAGGGTGCCCAGGTCGGGCGCAACACGCTCGCGAGCCTCGGCCAGCGACAGCTCGAGCAGGACCTCGATGGGCCAACCAAACTGAATGCTCGCCAGCGATTGCAGCACGTATTCAACGCAGTCGAAGTCGAGCGGCTTCGAGAACGTCGCGTCGCGTGGCTCGAGCGCCAGCACACGGTCCAGGCGGAACATCCGCAGGTCATCACGCAGATGACACCAGCCGACGACGTACCAGCGCCCGCGATGGTGAACCACGCCGTAGGGGTCAATCGCTCGTTCGGTCACGTCCTCGGTGCCCCGATAGCGCATCCAGACGCGTCGGCTGTCCTGCGCAGCGGAGGTCAAACCCAGCAGCACCGCCGGATCGGATGCTCGCGCTGTGCTGCGCAGCGGCGTGAACGCCAGCGCGCCCTGGACCGCCTGGACCCGCCCCCGCAGCCGGTCCGGCAAGACGCGGTCGATCTTGGCCAGCGCACCCTCGATGGCAGGCGCCGCGTCGACCAGGCCGACCCGCCGCGAAAGGAGCAGGCCCAGGACCAGCGCCAGCGCCTCTTCCTCGGTGAACATCATCGGCGGCAGCTTGTAGCCCGGCCGCAGGCGGTAGCCACCGTAGCGGCCGGCCTCAGATTCCACGGGCACGCCGAGGTCTTGAAGCGTGCTCACGTAGCGCCGAACGGTGCGTCGGTCCACCTCGAGCCGCTCGGCCAGCTCGGCGCCGCTGAACTGCGAACGGGACTGCAGGAGCTCTAGCACGGTCAGCACACGGGTCGTCGGGTGATACACGGATCGTGACCTCAACCAGGACGGATTCTGTCCTAGTTCGAGGATACGCTGTGGGGGTTGAGGAGAGCCACAGCGATGATGATTGCCGATCCTGCCGAGCTCATTGCGACCCGCCGCCAGGAGCTGCTCGCCGAAGCTGACATGCAACGCCTCGCGGCGGAGCTACCCCATCAACCTTCCGTGGTTCGGCACGAATTGGCCGTTGCCTGCATGCGGTTGGCCGACTGGCTCGATGGGCCAGGTCGGTACTTTCGGGCGGCCGAAGCGGGCGCCGAGGACTGGGTGTCGCCGCCGATCAACGGCTAGAGTCGGCGCGCCGATTCGGTCACCCCACCCGCCGCTCGCGACCCATTAGATGTCCGACGGAGCAACTTGTATCGCGGTGGCCCAACGGCGACAACCAAAGAGCGCCGGGCCGGCCGGCAGCCACCGTTCAATCGGAGGCTGTCAGGCCGGCCGTCGCGTTTAAGCCGATCTCCCGCGGAGGGGACCCAGCTCGCGAAGCGCTCCAACGCCGGCGACCGTCACGCGAGCGTCACACCAGCGTCATGCGGGCGTCACGCCACCGTCATGCCGGCGTCACGTGGCCAAGGCTGGCGGCGCAAGGCGGAACCAGCGTCACGTGGCAGAGCGCTAGCGGCGCAATGCGTCACGGCAGCGTCATGCCAGCGTCACGCGGCCGTCACGTGGCCCAGGCTGGCGGCGCAAGGCAGAACCAGTGTCACGGCAGCGTCATGCGGGCGTCTCGCCACCGTCATGCCGGCGTCACGTGGCCAAGGCTGGCGGCGCAGGGCGGAACCAGCGTCACGTGGCAGAGCGCTGGCGGGGCAATGCGTCACGGCAGCGTCATGCCAGCGTCACGTGGCCCAGACTGGCGGCGCAAGGCGGAACCAGTGTCACGGCAGCGTCATGCGAGCGTCACACCGGCGTCATGCGAGCGTCACGTGGCAGAGGATTGGCGGCGCAAGGCGTCGCGCCGGCGTCATGCGAGCGTCACGCCGGCGTCATGTGGCCCAAGCTGGCTGCACAAGGCGGAACCAGCGTCACGGCAGCGTCATGCCACCGTCATGCCGGCGTCATGCGAGCGTCACGTGGCCCAGGCTGGCGGCGGAACGCGGAGCGAGGCTGGTTCGAGGCGGCCGTTCGCTGAGGCGTCGGGGGCTGGAGCAATGCCGCGAATGCCGTCAGTCCGCGGCGAGAATGGCGTCGTGGGCGAAATCGAGCCGCGACTCCGAGACCCGGCCGTACTCGGCGATGAAGGCCTCGACCATGTGCCGCGCGTCCTCGTCGCGGTGCTGGACCGGCGGGCTCTTCATGAAATACGCGCTTGGACCCTCCAGCGCCCCGGCCAGACCGTGATCCAGCGCGAGGCGCGCGCAGCGGATGGCATCGATGACCACGCCAGCGCTGTTGGGCGAATCCCACACCTCGAGCTTCAGCTCGAGATTGAGCGGCACGTCGCCGAACGAGCGTCCCTCCAGGCGGATGTGGGCCCACTTGCGATCGGTCAACCACGGCACGTAGTCGCTGGGGCCGACGTGGATGTCCTGGGGCGCCAACTCCTCCTCCAGCTGGCTGGTGACGCTGGTGGTCTTCGAGATCTTCTTCGATTCGAGCCGACTGCGTTCGAGCATGTTGAGAAAATCGGTGTTGCCGCCGACGTTGAGCTGACTGGTCCGCTCCAGCCGAACGCCGCGGTCACGGAAGAGTCGAGCCAGAATGCGGTGCACGATCGTCGCCCCAACCTGACTCTTGATGTCGTCGCCGATGATTGGCAGCCCGTGCTCCTCGAATCGGCGTCGCCAGCTCGCTTCCCGCGCGATGAAAACCGGGATGCAGTTGACCACGGCGCAGCCGGCGGCCAGCGCTTGCTCCATGTACCACCGCGTGGCTTGCTCGCTGCCGACGGGTAGGTAGTTGACGAGCACATCGGCCTGCGTTTCGCGCAGGACGGCGGCGACGTCGACCTCCGGCGCGGGTGACGGCTGGATGACCTCGGACAGGTACTGACCGATGCCGTCGAGCGTTCGGGCGCGACTGACGCGAACGCCCGTGGTCGGCACGTCGGCAAAGCGGACCGTGTTGTTGGGCTCGGCGAAAATGGCTTCTGCGAGGTCGTGGCCGACCTTGCGGCTGTCGACGTCGAAGGCGGCGACGAACTCGAGATCGCGCACGTGGTAGCCGCCAAGGTCGACGTGCATCAGGCCGGGCACGAACGCCTCTGGCGAGGCGTCGCGGTACTTGTGGACGCCCTGGACCAGGGCCGAGGCGCAGTTGCCGACACCGACGAGAGCGACGCGGACCGCGCGCCTGGTGGAGCTCGAAGCAGTCGTGCTCATACCTCCAGCCTAGCACGACAAGCGCTTTCCGGAAAGCGTTTACCAGCCCCAACGTCGCCTCCGCCCGCAAAGGTCGCCTTTAATATTGCCGAGGTGGCCAGCACCACGATCACGGATGTCGCACGCGCGGCGGGCGTATCCATCGCGACGGTCTCGCGCGTCCTTTCGCCCGGGCCCGTGCCACACCCGGTGCGCGCCGAAACGGCCGACCGCGTGCGCGCCGCGGCGCGTCAGCTGAACTTCATCCCCTCGCCGCTGGCGCGCGGACTCGCCGCGCGGCGGTCGGGGTTGATCGGCCTGATCGTTCCCGACCTGTCGGACCCGCACTATCCCCAGATCGCCATCGCCGTCGAGGACCGAGCCCGCGATGCCGAGCTGGCCGTGCTCATCTGCAACACCCTGGGCGAGATCGAACGCATGGCCGAGTACCTGCAGCTCCTTCAGGCGCGCCGCGTGGATGCGATCGTGCTCTCAGGCGCGACGAGCCTGAACGCCGTCGAGCTGCTGGCGCTCCAGCGCTGCGAGGTGCCACTGGTGTTGATCGGACGACCAGCCGTGCACATCGAGTGGCCGAACGTGAGCATCGACAACCGCCAGGGTGCGCGGCTGGCGACCCGCCATCTCATCCAGATCGGACGTGAGCGTATCGTCCATCTCAGCGGTCC